>NZ_JBICTO010000007.1:379669-383361 GCF_043197715.1 Streptomyces sp. NPDC049040 | reverse complement strand
GCCTCCCCGACGACCTTCCGGCAGTGGTGCCAGGACGTGCTGCGGCCCGCCTTCGCGGCCTGACCCCACCCGCGCCGCCGCACACCCGGCGGCGGGGGGGGGGGGGGGGGGGGCCGCCCCCCCCCCCCCCCCCCCCCCCCCCCCCCCCCCGGCCTGGCGCCGGTCAGCGGCCCGGCCGCAGCCGGCCCAGTCCGCGCCGTGCCGCGGCGGTGGCGTCACGCATCCGCCTGCGGGCGGTCTCCCCTGCGGGGGTGCCGGTGAGGACGAGCGCGGCGGGCGCGCCGAGCAGCAGGACCCCGCCCGCGATCAGCAGCGCGGGCAGCACGAACCGCGCCCCGCCGGCCCGGTCCGGGTCGAGCGACCCCGACGCGGCGGGCTGGGCGTCCAGCGGTCCGCCGTTCCTTGCCGTCCGGGTACCGGCGCCGCCGGAGGCCGTCGCACCGCCGGCCGCGGCGCCGCCTGCGCCACCGGAGGCCGCACCGCCCGCGCTCCCGCCGCCGAGATCGCCGGACGCCGAGCCGCCGCTCGTACCGCCTGCGGCGGCGCCGCCGCCGGAACCTCCGTCGACCGGGCCGTCCGAGCCGGAGGGCCCGCTCTGGTTGCCCGGGTAGGCGCCGTCCTGGCCCTGCACGTGCTTGACCGCGGCCTGCGCCTGCTTCTGCTGGGTCGGTGTCAGGTCAAGGAAGCCGGGGGCGAGCCGGCCCGGCTGGAAGCCGTAGATCTGGCCCCTTCCGGGGTCGGTGGCCCGCGACACGAACTGGCTGATCTTGTCCGCCTTCTTCTCCGTCAGCCCCTTGGTCGGCAGCATCGCGTACTGCACCGTCGTCAGCGGATAGGCGTCCTTGTCCTTGGCGAAGTCGGTGCCCGGCTTGCCGTACGGCAGCGCCTGTGTTCCGGTCGAGGCGTCCACCGGCATGTCGCCGACCGCGGCCTGCAGCCCGTCGGCGGTCGGGGCGACGAACGCACCCGCCGGGTTCTGCAGTTCGGCCTCGGGCAGGGAGTACGCCCTGGCCTGGCCCGCGTCCAGGATGCCGAGAACCGAGCGCTGCCCGGGAAGCAGGGCCGCGCAGTGCCCGTCCGTCCGTGCGTGGGTGACCGCGTCGAAGCTCACGGTGTTGCAGCTGGGCTGGGCGCTGAGCACATGGCGTGCCACCTGGCCGAGCCCGCCGAGCAGGGGGTTCCACTCCAGCTGCTTGCGGTACGACACGCCCGCGCCGCCGTTGTCGAACTTCCCGCTCGCGTCCTGCGGGACGAACGAGTCGGTGGGGTAGCCGGCGTAACCCGGCCGCAGGTAGAAGGTGTCCAGGTGCATGCCCCACGGGTCGGGCATCCCCTGGAGGAACTGCTCGGCCTTGGGGTCGGCCGCGATCCAGGAGGTCAGCTGCTGCACCAGGTCGGTGGTGCCGCCCACCACGATGGGCAGGGAGTACTGGTTGCAGACCGGCCAGTTCGGGCCGTTCTGCGGGTCGCCGGGGTTGAGCTGGACGAACTCCGGGTCGTCGAACAGGCAGGCGGGGTTGCCGTCCACCGAGGCGAACGCGGCGTCCCCGGGCCTGACGCCCTGGTCACCGACGTAGGACTGGGTGAGCAGTTTGGCCATGAGTCTCGCGTTGAGGCGCATGTGCAGGATCTGCGCGCCGGTCTTGTCGTCGTCCACGACGAAGACCACCGAGATCCCGGTGTTCGCCAGCGGCGAGTAGACGTAGGGGCGGGTCGCGCCCTCGGTGTCGGGCAGTGCCGTGAGCGCGACGTCACTGCCGAGCGTCTGCCGGAACTGCGCCCTGGCCTGCGGCTCACCGCCACTGGGCGTGTACTGGACGCTGATCGGCGACGCGTCGCCGCAGAAGCCTGAACGCCACTGCTGGAGCGCCCGGTTGGCCATCTCCAGCCCCTGGATGCTGAAGTCGGCCGCGGTCTCCTTGCAGTCCGTCGGGGTGGGCGCGAACGTCAGCGGGATCTTCACCCGGTTCGCCCAGGCGCAGGACTCGCCGTCCGCGAAGCCGGTCTGGAAGTCCTGCCCGAAGTTGACGCTGTCGAGGGCTCCGTAGTCCGTGTCGTAGGTGTGGTCGTCGCACTTGGCCGCGCTCCCGGCGGCGTTGACGTCCCACGCGTCGCCGCCGTAGTTGGCCTCGACCACGATCGAGCAGGCGTGGTGGGGGTCGCAGCCCAGCGTCTGGCTCTGCTCGGAGGTCCAGACCTCGATGTCGACGGAGCCGGTGCCGTCGGCGTGCGTGAAGGACACCTGCGCGTTCGTCGGGAATTCCGGCGTGGTGCTGCCTGCGCCGGGCCATTCCTGGTCGAAGCCCTTCGCCGCGTCGGCGTTGTAGAGGCTGCTGCCGTAGCAGTCGGTGATCTTCGGGTCGGTCCCCCGGCACTGGTAGACCCGCACGGGGTACGCGGCCGAGTTGTTGTTGGGCAGGATCACCACCGGGTCGTTGGTGGTCGGTGTGAACCCTTTCCAGGAGACGTGCACGACCTGGTCGGTGAGGTTGGCGGTCTGGCTCACCGTGACCGAGCCGGGTTCGCCCTTGGTCTGCGTGGCCGGATCCCAGATCCTGGGTCCCGGCACCGTCGTTCCCGTGGCGGCCTGGGCCACCCCGGTCGTGTGTGCGTCCGGCGGCAGCGCCGCGAGGAAGCCCAGCAGCAGTACGGCGCACGGCACCATCGCCAGGGCCCTGCGCAACCTCCCCCCGGTGCGGGGCGTCCGGCGCGGTCGCTGTTCCATGGCGGGTGTTCCTCTCTGCGTTCCCTGCGTCCGCGCCGAAGAACGCGGAGTCTCCGCCTCATTGCGCCCGCGTGCGGTGACCGATGACGGTCCATCAGATGTACGGGACGACAACACCGTCGGCTCGCGGCGCCCCTTTCGCCGGTGCGCGACCGGTGGCGTGGGCGGCGTGCGGACACGGCGGGGGCAGACGCCGAGGCGTCCGCCCCCGTCGACCGGGACGAGCGGTTTCAGCTCGCCGGGGTGAAGTTCAGCACCAGCGAACCGACCGAGTCGCCGGCCGTGAAGAAGGCGGTCTTCAGCTTGGTGTTCAGGTAGTCGGCGCCCGTCGGGTCCAGGTCCACCTCGGAGGCGCTGAAGACGGCGCCCGCACCCGCCTTGTCCACCCGGATGTCGCCCGTCGGCACGAACAGCGGCACCGCGGTGGTCCCGTTCGTGGGGACGCCGGAGATCTGGTCGCTGTAGAGGTCGTAGGTGAGCTGGGAGAAGGTCACAGAGCGCAGCGTCTTCGCGTCCACCACCAGGAGCGCGCCGCCCAGCCGGGCGGTCCCGTAGAAGCCGGTCAGGTTGGCGTCTCCGCCGGTGACCGGGAAGGTCGCCGAGACCCCGGTGGTGCCGGAGTACGACGCGGTCGCCGAGGGCAGCGGCACGGCGATGATGCCCTGGGAGGCGGCGTTCACCAGGAAGGTGTTGCTCTCCGAGATCACCGCGCTGCCGGAGGCCGGCGTCTCGGCGGACGCCTGGCCGACGAAACCGAGGCCGAGGCCGAGCACGGAGGCGGCGGCGACGGTGAGCGAGGCGGCATTGCGCAGGTTCTTCATGGTCTCTCCTAGACAGGTGGTATTCGATGGGGCCGGGGGGGGGGGGGGGGGGGGGGGGGGGGGGGCGGGCCCCGCCCGGCCCCCCCGGGGGGGGGGGGGGGGGGGGGCCGCGGGGGGGCGGCGGCCCCCCCCCCGCCGGGGGGTGG
>NZ_JBICTO010000007.1:93639-379659 GCF_043197715.1 Streptomyces sp. NPDC049040 | reverse complement strand
GGCGCGCGGGGGCGGGCGGGGGGGGGGGTGGGGGGGGGGGGGGGGGGGGGGGGGGGGGGCGCGCGGCGGCCCCCCCCCCCCCCCCCCCCGGCCCGTGGTGAAGCGGTCGATCAGGGGGTGTTACGGGTGGGTGATGGCGCCGCACAGGGCCAGCGGGAGGAAGCCGTAGCTCTTGAGGTCGGCCTGCGCGGTGGCGTTCTTGCAGATCCAGCCGGTCGAGCTGAAGATCGCCTTCAGCGCGGTGGCGTGCGCGTCACCGGCGGTCCAGTCGCTGTTGCGGACGACGTTGTAGACGCTCCGGCCGTAGGCGCTGGTGGCGAACGACGAGGTGATCGTGTGCGTGGTCGCGTCGACCGGCACGAGGATCGGCGTCTGGCTGGTGCCGCCGATGTTGCGGATGGTCAGCGGGCCCTGCACGTCGTTGCCGGAGCCGTGGCCGTTGTAGACCTGGCCGATGTAGTGGGCGACCGAGTACGGGACGACCGCGTTGTTGTCGTGCAGGAGCAGGTTGCTGCCCTCGTTCTCCTGGACCGTGGTGTTGACGCACGACGGCTGCGGGTCGGCGTTGGACAGGCCGAGGACGCTCATGAAGAACGACCGGGTGCCGGAACCGCTCTGCGGCAGGAAGGGCTTGATCGTGGCGTTCGGCCCGGTGTAGCCGGCCTCGTCCGTGATCTGGTTCCAGTTGGTGATGGTGCAGTTGTAGATGCCCTTGAGGTCCGCGGTGCTCAGGTTGGCCGGGGCGTTGCCGCCGGACTGCGCCGCCCAGCTCACCGCGTCCTTGGCGAACGCGATGAAGTCGTCGGTGGCCAGCTGGCCGGCCGCGGGACCGCCGGAGGAGCGGGCGAAGTCGACCGTGGTCTTCGTGGTGTTCTGCAGTGCCGTGACACCGGCACCCGAGCCGTTGGGGCGCGGGTTCAGCGAGGTCGCACCGGTCTTGGTGGTGATCGGGGAGGTGCCCGTAGCGTCCCAGCTGTAGAGCTTGGGGCTGCCGGTGTAGTCGGCCGAGAACTGGTTGAAGAGGGCCTGGGTGGTGTCCGAACCCACACCGACGATGTCGGTCGCGGCGGGGGTCACACCGGTGGGGGGGTCGGCGGCGGCGGGACCGGCCAGCGTCACGAGGGAGACGAGCGCGGCGGCGGAGAGCAGAGCGACAGCAGTCTTACGCATGGTGCGTTTCCTCCAGGAGGAAGTGGCTTGCATGTCGGACCGGACCCCTGTGGGACCCGGCGCTGGAGCCACACCCGAACGGCTCCCAGCGGCACCGAGCCTCGCCGACGGCCCTGGGGGCGCCAAGTGCCGCGCTCCGCGGCCGATCTCGAACGGCCGGTGCGGGGGCCGGCCGCCGGTGGGGATGTCCGTACTGCTCACAGGCGGTGTGCCGACCGCTTCCCCGGCGCTGCCGGCTGCCGGTCCCGGCACCGTACGTGCTTCTCTCGGTGGGGCTTTGAGCCAGTTCGGGATACCTCCAGTTCACCGTCAGCGGTTGTCGGTGAGCACCACGGACCAGGCGCCGGAGGGCAGGTCGTCGAGCGCGCGCAGGAAGACCTCCGTCCCCTTGCGGCACTGGTCCTGCCGCAGATAACTTCGCGCGCTGGAAGCGATCGGCTCGCCCTCCCTGACCCCCGCCCTGCGCGCGGGCAGCCGCGCGGTCCACGACCAGCGGCCGAGCCGCTGCACCACGGCGTACCGCAGCACCCGCCGGTCGGCCCTCAACTCCCGCAGGGCCGCAACCAGTTCGCCGTCGTCCCGATATCGCGTCGCCGAGCACGCGAGATGCCGCCCGTTCGCGGCCACCAGGGACCAGCCGACCGTGCCTGCCGCGTCGTGCGACGTCAGCAGCCGGGGCCCGCGCCGTACCGGCCCGCTCTCACCGGCCGTGTCACTGTTCCCGCCGCGGATTCCCGGCCGCTGCGCCACCATCTCCTGCCACCTCCGTCGCCCGCACCCGTCGGTCGCCCCGCCCCGCCACCCGCGGGGCGGCCCTGCTCTGATCAGGCCTGCGCCGCCGCCTGCTCCTCCTCCCCCGGCGGGGTGCCTAACAGAGCGATGAAATTGCGGAACGCGCCCTGGCAGGTGGCGTAGCGCTCATAGGCACGCGGCGAGCGCGCCAGCGGTCGCCCGTGCGGGCCCGGCACCGTCCACACCCAGCCGATGCCCTTCTTCTCGTGCAGGATCCGCGCGAGGTGGTCCGCCCCGTCGTCCCTGAGTGCCGCGCACGCGCTGACCGCGTCCTGAGCGGTTCTGAAGTGGGCGGGAGAGACGGCCACGACCCGCCCGTTCGGAGCTTTCAGCCGCCACTCGTACAGTCCGTCCACGGACTTCTCAGCGGTGAAACGACCCCTGCCTCTTCGGGGGCGGTCTTCACCGGACTTCTCCACATGGTCCATTGACATTCCCCTCAACCAGGTGACCGGCGCACCGGGCGCTACGCGGGGGACCGAGGGCGGAACCGCTCCCCTGCGGCGCCGCGAGCGTCGGACCGCCGACGTCAAACCCCCTGCGGACACCCGCTGTCCGCACCCCTGTTCGCGTGGTCACGGAATGACGCTCAGGGGGGATGGTGGCCGAGCATCCACGCCAATGTGAACAACAGCACCCGTAGGGACAACTTCGGCTCAGCCTGCGCCCCCCTGGGAAGCAGCGCCGGCCGCCCCCGTCTTCAGCAGCAGGACGCGGAAGCGCTCGTAGGCCGCCTGGCACGTCGAGTGCCGCTCGTACGCCCGCGCGGACACCGCCGACACCTGCCCGTCGGGGCCGCGCAGCCGCCATATCCAGCCGTTGGACTCGGCGGCGTGCTGCACTCCCCCGGTCAGTCCCGCCGCCTTCTCGCACAGCGTCGATAACTCGGCCCTGCACGCCGCGTCGTCCCGGTGTGTCCGTGTCCCCAGGGCGATCACCCGCCCGTTGTTGGCGGTGAGCCGCCACGAGAACCAGCCGTCCTCGTCGACATCGACCTGACACCGCGCGCTCGCGTCGCTGACACTTTCCCCGGACATCGCGCCACCCCACCCCCTGGCTCCACCACTCGTGCAGCACGGGCAATGTATGGGGCGAATCGCGGTGGAGAGCCATCTCACAAGTCGCCCGCGGCATGCTTCATCCCGAAGTTGCCCCTTGTTCACAGGCGATCACCGGGAGTGAGGGCAACGTTGTCGGGACCATGCGTGCCGCCAGGTACGTCTCCCCTGGTCAGACCCCGGGCCCATGCCTCGGCGGGCCCCGGGAGGCCCTCCGCCCGCGATCCGGAGCAGCCTTGCCACGACGCTGCCCGGCGCCGGGCGGCCCGGGTGCTGCGCCCGCATCGAGGGCCGCCCCGGGGCTGCCCTCCCTCTCGCGACCCACCGCGGGCGGCGGCGCGCGGGACGCGGGAGAGCCGTCAGCCGATGGCCAGCAGGACGATCAGCACGATCGCCCCTGCCGTCGCGGGCGCCAGGACCTCCCAGCACCAGCGGACCACGGGGGCGGTGGCGGCGCTGTCCGCGACGGCCTCGCCCTCGCGGCGTTCGTGGAGCTCGCGCAGTTCGCTCAGCGCCTGGTCCGACCAGGCCCTGATGGTCGGATCCGCGCCTGGCACGGCCGGCCGGCGGCCGGGGGCGGGCCGCAGCCCGCCGGGAGTGAAGGCGTCGTCCCCCGCCGCCTTCGACCTGGCGTCCTGCTTCGCCGCCCGCTTCCGCGCCCGCAGCGAGACCGGGATGGCCCAGAGCTGGTATTTCCTGCCGCCGGCCAGCAGCTCGGTGGAGTACGAGGACCGCACCGCGTCCACGCCGGTCCACGGCACGGTGATCGTGCGGAAGGGGTTGCGCACCCGGATCCGGTCGGAGTTGGCGAAGACGGCGGGCCGCAGGGTGAGCGCCACGATCAGCGGCAGGGCCAGCAGCAGCGCCGCGATGGCCAGCCACGGGGTGTGGCCCTTGCCCTTGGCGATGGCGTCGCCACCGAGCCAGCACGCGATCGCGACCAGGCCCGCCCCGCCGACCATCCCGGCCATCGAGCGGTAGACGCGGTCGGCGTACTGCGGCTCCCCGGGACCTCCCCCGGACGGCGGCGTCGGGTGGTCGGACCTCGGACTGGTCATCGGATACCTCCGTGGATAATCGCCGCGGGGGGCGGCGGGGAAACGAACCCCTGCGGAAGCGGGGGTCCGCCGCCCGGGCGGGTCATCGTGCACGACGGCCACTTCGCGGAGCTCACAATCTAACGCGAGGGACCGCGTGCCCGGCCCCCGGCGATGCCGACCGCGGCAAGAAGCGCGGGGCGCCCGCGTACTCCCCGCGGGGGCGGGCGGGGGCGGCCGCGGGTCACCCCGGGTAGTGACACACCGCTACGCGCGTAGATATGCTGGGCTCGTGACCATGTCCTCTGTTGTTCCCGCATACGGCCCCGACGCCCCCGGGCGACTGGCCGGCCTTGCCGACGTCACGGCCTCGGACGCCGCCCTGCGGCGGTTTCTGCACGGGCTGCCCGGGGCCGACGCCGTCGGCCTCGAAGCCAGGGCCGCAGGCCTCGGCACCCGGTCGATCAAGACGACCGCGAAGGCCTACGCCATCGACCTGGCGATCTCGATGATCGACCTGACGACCCTGGAAGGCTCCGACACCCCGGGCAAGGTCAGGGCGCTGTGCGCCAAGGGCCGCAGGCCCGACCCGACCGACCCCGCCACCCCGCACGTCGCGGCGATCTGCGTGTATCCCGACATGGTCGCGGTGGCACGCGAGGCGCTGGGCGACGGCTCCGGCATCAGCGTCGCCTCGGTCGCGACCGCCTTCCCGGCCGGCCGGGTCGCCCGGCCGGTCAAACTCGCCGACACCGCGGACGCGGTCGCCGCAGGGGCGGACGAGATCGACATGGTCATCGACCGCGGCGCCTTCCTGTCCGGCCGCTACATGGAGGTCTTCGAGGAGATCAGGGCCGTCAAGGAGGCCTGCGCCCGCCCCGGGGACGCGGGCGCGGCCCATCTCAAGGTGATCTTCGAGAACGGCGAGCTGTCGACGTACGACAACATCCGGCGCTGCTCGTGGCTGGCGATGCTGGCGGGCGCCGACTTCATCAAGACCTCGACCGGCAAGGTCGCGGTCAACGCCACCCCGCCGAACACCCTGCTGATGCTGGAGGCGGTGCGCGACTTCCGCGAGGCGGTCGGCGTGCAGGTCGGGGTCAAGCCGGCCGGCGGCATCCGCACCTCCAAGGACGCGATCAAGTACCTGGTGATGGTCAACGAGACGCTCGGCGACGACTGGCTGTCCCCCGACTGGTTCCGCTTCGGCGCCTCCAGCCTGCTCAATGATCTGCTGATGCAGCGGCAGAAGCTCAGCACCGGCCGGTATTCCGGTCCCGACTACGTCACGGTGGACTGATCGTCATGGCCAACCAGAAATTCGCCTACGCACCCGCGCCCGAGTCCCGCGCCGTCGTCGACCTCGCGCCGTCCTACGGGCTGTTCATCGACGGCGAGTTCACCGAAGCCGCGGACGGCACCGTCTTCAAGACGGTGTCCCCGTCGAGCGAGGAAGTGCTCGCCGAGGTCGCACGGGCCGGCGAGGCCGACGTGGACCGGGCGGTCAAGGCCGCGCGCAAGGCCTTCCGCGGCTGGGGCGCGCTGCCCGGCGCCGAGCGCGGCAAGTACCTCTTCCGTATCGCCCGCATCCTCCAGGAGCGCTCCCGCGAGCTCGCGGTGCTGGAGTCGCTGGACAACGGCAAGCCGATCCGCGAGACCCGCGACGTCGACCTGCCGCTGGTCGCCGCGCACTTCTTCTACTACGCGGGCTGGGCCGACAAGCTCGCCTACGCGGGCTACGGTCCCGACCCGCGCCCGCTGGGCGTGGCCGGGCAGGTCATCCCGTGGAACTTCCCGCTGCTGATGCTGGCCTGGAAGATCGCCCCCGCGCTGGCCGCGGGCAACACCGTCGTCCTCAAGCCGGCCGAGACCACCCCGCTGTCCGCGCTGTTCTTCGCCGACGTGTGCCGGCAGGCGGGGCTGCCGCGCGGGGTCGTCAACATCCTGACCGGTTACGGCGACGCGGGCGCCGCGCTCGTCGCGCACCCCGACGTGGACAAGGTCGCCTTCACCGGCTCCACGGAGGTCGGCCGGGCCATCGCCCGCACCGTCGCGGGCACCCGCAAGAAGGTCACGCTCGAACTCGGCGGCAAGGCCGCCAACATCGTCTTCGACGACGCCCCGATCGACCAGGCCGTCGAGGGGATCGTCGACGGCATCTTCTTCAACCAGGGCCATGTGTGCTGCGCCGGATCCCGGCTGCTGGTGCAGGAGTCGGTCCAGGAGGAGGTGCTCGACGCGCTCAAGCGGCGGATGAGCACGCTGCGGGTCGGCGACCCGCTCGACAAGAACACCGACATCGGGGCGATCAACTCCGCCGAGCAGCTGGCCAGGATCACCGCGCTGGCCGAGGCGGGCGAGGCGGAGGGCGCGGAGCGCTGGGCGCCCGCCTGCGAACTGCCGTCGTCCGGCTACTGGTTCGCGCCGACCCTCTTCACCGGCGTCACGCAGGCCCACCGGATCGCCCGCGAGGAGATCTTCGGCCCCGTGCTGTCCGTGCTGACCTTCCGCACCCCGGCCGAGGCCGTCGAGAAGGCCAACAACACTCCTTACGGCCTGTCGGCGGGCATCTGGACCGAGAAGGGCTCGCGCATCCTGTCGATGGCGAGCAAGCTGCGGGCCGGGGTGGTGTGGGCGAACACCTTCAACAAGTTCGACCCCACCTCGCCGTTCGGCGGCTACAAGGAGTCCGGCTACGGCCGGGAAGGCGGCCGGCACGGCCTCGAGGGCTATCTGGCCGGAGCCGGCGACCCGGCACCCGAACTTGCGAACGACAAGGAGAGCGCGACCGATGAAGGTGTCTGAGCAGTCGCGTCTTGCCGTGTTCAAGACCTACAAGCTGTACGTGGGGGGCAAGTTCCCCCGCTCGGAGAGCGGCCGGGTGTACGAGGTGAAGGACTCCAGGGGCGGCGGCTGGCTGGCCAACGCACCGCTGTCGTCCCGCAAGGACGCCCGTGACGCGGTGGTCGCGGCCCGCAAGGCGGTGCCCGGCTGGTCGGGCGCGACCGCGTACAACCGCGGACAGGTGCTCTACCGCGTCGCGGAGATGTTGGAGGGCCGCCGGGAGCAGTTCGCCCGCGAGGTCGCCGACGCCGAGGGGCTGTCGAAGTCCAAGGCCGCCGCCGCGGTGGACGCCTCCGTGGACCGCTGGGTCTGGTATGCCGGGTGGACCGACAAGATCGCCCAGGTGGTGGGCGGCGCCAACCCGGTGGCCGGCCCGTTCTTCAACCTGTCCACGCCCGAGCCGACCGGCGTCGTGGCGGTGCTGGCCCCGCAGGAGTCCTCCCTGCTGGGCCTGGTCTCGGTGCTGGCCCCGGTGATCGCCACCGGCAACGCGGCCGTCGTGGTCGCCGCCGAGGGCGCGCCGCTGCCGGCCCTGTCCTTCGGTGAGGTGCTGGCCTCGTCCGACGTCCCCGCCGGTGTGGTCAACATCCTCTCCGGCCGCACCGCGGAGCTGGCGGCGCCGCTGGCCGCCCACCAGGACGTCAACGGCCTCGACCTGACCGGCGCGGACGCGGACTTGGCCGTGGAGCTGGAGCGGTCGGCGGCCGACACGCTCAAGCGCGTCCGCCGCCCCGGCGCGTCCGCGCAGGACTGGACCGCCGACCCCGGCACCGGCCGCCTGACGGCCTGGCTGGAGACCAAGACGGTCTGGCACCCGATCGGGGTGTAGGGCCCGTCCGGCCCCTCAGCCGGAGAACACGCCGCTCGCCGGGCCGACGACCGGCAGGGTGGACAGCGACCCGCCGCGGGTGACCTGGTCGGTGACGGCCGTGGTCGACACCGGCTTGAAGTCGGCGACCTGGGAGCCGACGCCGTTGTCCAGCGGGTCCACCCCGGTGTTGGAGAGCGGGTCGAGGCTGAGGTGCCGGACCGGCTCGACACCGGCGCCCAGGGCGCCGGTCACGGTGCCGGTCGGGAGCGCGGCGTCGGGGGCGGCCGTCCCGGCAGGTGCCGGGGTGGCCGCCACCGCGGCGGCGGCCGGCAGGAGGGTCGCCGCGGCGGCGGTCAGGCTGAGGGTGAGAGCGGTACGCAGGCGTGACATGGTCCCAGGGTAACGGAACGAGTGCGGTGAGTAGTTGCGTCACGCCCCGGGATCACTCGGCCGGGGATACGGGAGAATGGTGTCCCGTGAGTTCACTTCCCGCCCGCGTGATCCTGCTGGCCGGGCCGTCAGGCTCGGGCAAGTCCTCGCTGGCCGCCCGTACCGGGTTGCCGGTGCTGGCGCTCGACGACTTCTACAAGGACGGCGACGACCCGTCGCTGCCGTTGCTGCCCGGCGGCACCGCGATCGACTGGGACGCGCCGCAGTCCTGGAACGCCGAGGCGGCTGTCGCCGCGATAGCGGAACTCTGCGCGGAGGGCGCCGCGGACACGCCCGTCTACGACATCTCCACGAGCGCGGCCGGCGGCTGGGACCGGCTGGAGCTGGACGGGGCGCAACTCTTCGTCGCCGAGGGGATCTTCGCGGCGGAGATCGTCGGACGCTGCCGTGAGCTCGGTCTCCTCGCGGACGCGCTCTGCCTGCGAGGCCGTCCCTCCACGACGGCTCGCCGGCGCTTCGCGCGGGACCTGCGCGAGGGGCGGAAGGCGGTGCCCTTCCTCCTGCGCAGGGGCTGGCACCTCATGCGCGCGGAGCGCGCGATCGTCGAACGCCAGGTCGCGCTGGGCTGCCACCCCTGCGGTGCGGCCACCGCCCTGACCCGCATCCTCGCCACCCCCACCCCAAGCCTGCGGCCCGCCTGACCCCCGTCCCCGCCCGTGCACCCGGCGGGACGCCGGGGACCGGCGGCTACGGAGTGGGGACGTGGGTGGCGGCGAGGGGGGCACCCTCGCGCAGGAAGACGGCGTCGCGACGGCGCAGCCGGCGCCGCACGGCCGGCACGACCAGCAGATGCGCCAGCGCGACGCCCGCCGTGTTGAGGATCAGCGCGTCGACGTCGAACAGCTGGCCAGGGACCATCGTCTGGGTGAACTCGACCGAGATCGAGACCATCAGCCCGGCGAAGACGGTACGGACGAAGGACGCCACGCCGGACGTCTCGACCCGCCCGCCGGCCATCGGCAGCAGCACCCCGAGCGGGGCCAGCAGGGCCAGGCCCGCCAGCAGATGGCGGGTCGCCTGCTCGGGGCCCATCCGCAGGTCCGCCCTGATCGTGTCGAAGGGCCGCAGGTTCGGCGACGGCACCCACGCCACGTAGTGCGGCCGCAGCAGCAGCCAGGCGGCGAACGCGAGGTACGCGGCGGTGAGCAGGAGCCCGGCCGCGCGCACCCGGTACAAAGAGCCTTCGTGCTGCACACCGCCGAAGACGCGGCGCGGTCGCCTTCCGGTTCCCGTACCCCCGGTGTGACGCCCCGCACGTCGGCCGCCGGTCAGGACACCTCGACGCCTGCCGTGTCGGCTGCCTGCGGGCGGGTCCGCAGGTCGGGCGTGCAGGTGTAGCGGCGGACCTTGTCGCCGTTCTCGGGGCCGCCGAGCACCACGCTGTGGCCTGCGGAGGCCAGCGGGCTCACCGCGAGCGTGCAGACGATCTGCGCCAGCGCGAAGGACGGCAGGTCCTCGATCGGCTGGCCGAGCCGCAGCGCGTCGTCCGGGTCACCGGGCGCGGGACCCGAGACCTCGAGCGTGCCCGGCACCGCCGTGGCGAAGCCGGCCTTCGCCTCGTCGCCGAGCACGCTGCGCTGCAACTGGGCGATCAGCTCCCTGACCTGCTCGACCCGGCCGGCCTGCCGGGCCCGTATCTGCACGGTCCGCGGCACGGGTGTGGTCTGGCTCCCGCACACCAGGTAGACCTGCTCCACCGCCGCGTCCGTCACGCCCGGCGAGTTGTCGGCCTTCGGCACCGCGCAGGAGACCCGCGAGGGCGCGGGCCCCGCGTCGACCGGCACCGTCGTCGTACGGATGCCGCAGCCGGACGCCAGCGGCAGCACCGCGAGCAGCACGGCACCGATCGCGGCGAGGCCGCCGGAGGGCCGGGAGGCCCGGGTCGGGATGCGCCCGCTCATCGCGCACCGCCCCCGGCTCCGCCGGCGGGGCCGCCGCCGTTGACCGCGTCTGAGGCCACGTCCTCGCGCGGGTGGCGGGGAAGCCGCAGCGTGAAGACGGCGCCGCCGGACGGGTCGTTCGCGGCGGTGATGTCCCCGCCGTGGATGTGGGCGTTCTCCATCGCGATGGACAGGCCGAGCCCGCTGCCCTCGGACCGGGCCCTGGAGGCGTCGGCCTTGTAGAAGCGGTCGAAGACGTGCGGCAGCACCTCCTCGGGGATGCCGGGCCCGTGGTCGGTGACCGCGACCTCGATGTACTCCTCGTCATCCGGCCCCGCCTCGGTACCGCGGACCGTGACCTTCACCGGCGATCCGCCGTGCTTGAGCGCGTTGCCGATCAGATTCGCCATGATCACGTCCAGCCGCCGCGGGTCGAGCGTGGCCAGCACCCCGCGGGGCGCGTCCAGCTCCACGGAGTCCAGCCAGGCCCTGGCGTCCATGCAGGCCATCACCTGCTCACCGACGTCCACCTCGTCCACCCGCAGCTTCGCGGTACCCGCGTCGAACCGGGTGACCTCCATCAGCGTCTCCACCAGTTCGTTGAGCCGCCGGGTCTCGCTGACCACCAGGCGGACGGCGGGCGCGATCATCGGGTCCAGCGCCTCCGCCTCGTCCTCCAGCACATCGCTGACTGCGGTGATCGCGGTCAGCGGGGTGCGCAGCTCGTGCGACATGTCCGCGACGAAGCGGCGGCTGGACGCCTCCCGGGCGCTCAGCTCCTCGACCCGGGTCTCCAGGGCCTCCGCCGCGTTGTTGAACGTCCGTGACATCTCTGCCAGTTCGTCGGTGCCCGACACCTTCAGCCGGGTGTCCAGGTGCCCCTCCCCCAGCCGCTGCGCGGCCTCGCCGAGCCGCCGCACCGGGCGCAGCACCGCGGCGCCCGCGGCCTGCGCGAGCAGCGCGGAGCCGATCAGCGCCAGCAGCGTCGCGATGCCGAGCGACCAGGCCAGCGAGTTGAGGTCCTTGCGCTCCGCGTCCAGCGACTTGAGCATGTAGCCGGTCGGCCCGTCGCCGTTGATCCGGGCGCCCGCCACCAGGTACGGCCTGCCCTGCAGGGATATGCGCTCCCAGAGCAGGTGGTATTTGCTGTCGTCCTTGGTGTGCACGGTGTTCACGGCCGTCTGCAGGGTCGGCGGCACGTCGTCCAGGGTGAAGACGTCGCGGTTCGACGTCGCCGCGCACTCCTGGTTGTCGGGGCCGGTGCTGATCAGCACCACCTGGTAGGTGTCAGGGCCGCCTATCCGGCTCGCGGTGCTGTCCAGCGACTGGCACGTCGGGCTGACCGGCAGCGAGGCGGCATTGCGCTGCAACGAGTCGCGGAAGTCGTTCAGCGCGCTGTTCTGGGCGCGGGTGAGCACGGCGTCGCGGTTCAGCCAGTAGGCGATGCCGGACACCGACACCGCCGCGGTCAGGGCGACCGCCGCGAAGACGGCGACCAGCCGCAGGCGCAGGCTCGTCCAGCGCAGCAGGCCGAAGCGCCACCTGCCACCGGGGCCTGACGTCACTGCGGCGTGTCCAGGCGGTAGCCGACACCGCGGACGGTACGGATCAGCGCCGGCGAGGACGGCACATCCTCGATCTTGGCGCGCAGCCGCTGCACGCAGGCGTCCACCAGCCGGGAGTCGCCCAGGTAGTCGTGCTCCCACACCAGCCGCAGCAGCTGCTGGCGGGACAGCGCCTGCCCCGGCCGGCGGCTCAGTTCGAGCAGCAGCCGCAGCTCGGTCGGCGTGAGCTGGAGGTCCTCGCCGTCCTTGGTCACCGTCATGGCGTTGCGGTCGATGACGATCGAGCCGAAGGCCGCGGAGTCGGTGCTGTCCCGCTCCCCGCGGCGCAGCACGGCACGGATCCGGGCGTCGAGCACCCGGGGCTGCACCGGTTTGATCACGTAGTCGTCGGCGCCGGACTCCAGGCCCACCACCACGTCGATGTCGTCACTGCGCGCGGTGAGCAGGATGATCGGCAGCTGGTCGGTGCGCCGGATACGCCGGCACACCTCGAAGCCGTCGATACCCGGCAGCATCACGTCGAGCACGATCAGGTCAGGACGCTGCTCCTTGAGGAGCTTCAGGCCGTCCTCGCCCGTCGCCGCGGCCACCACGCGGTGACCCTGGCGGGACAGGCCGAGTTCGAGACCGGTGCGGATGGCGTCGTCATCCTCGATCAGCAACAGGAAGGGCACGCCGGACATTGTTGCCTACCTCTGGTGGCCTGATGAAGTGCGGGGCCACAGGCACCCTCGCCGGACGGACCTCTGTGACGGGCCTGTGACACTCGGCGGACAGCCCCATGAAACTGGCCCGGCAGTCTTGTGGCACATCGGAAGAGCGCACGCCGCACAGGCTGCGACGCCGGAAACCACGCTGAAGGTTCCATCGACGGGGGCGCGACATGAACGCACTGCTCGGCACCACCACCGCCGCGGTCCACTCGACGCGTGCGCACTCCGTTGCCAGGTCCACCGAGATGTCCGGCGCCGCGAGCGGACGGGGGTACGCCCGCGGCGCCGGACGCACCACGGGTACGACGGTGGTAAGGCAGCGGCCCGCGTACATCACACCGCTCGAGCCGCAGGCCGCGCCGGTCGCGCCCTCGGTCGACGCGGAGGCCGAGTTCACCGCGTACGTCCAGGAGCGCCGCGCGTCGCTCTACGCGACGGCCTACCACCTGACCGGCGACCGCTTCGCGGCCGAGGACCTGCTGCAGAGCGCGCTGTTCTCGACCTACCGGGCGTGGGACCGCATCAGTGACAAGGCCGCCGTGGGCGGGTACCTGCGCCGCACCATGACCAACCTGCACATCAGCGCCTGGCGGCGCCGCAAGCTCAACGAATACCCGACGGAGGAGCTGCCGGAGACGGTCGGCGACACCGACGAGATGGGCGGCACCGAGCTGCGCGCCGTCCTGTGGCAGGCGCTGGCGCGGCTGCCCGAGCAGCAGCGGACCATGCTGGTACTGCGCTACTACGAGGGCCGTACCGACCCGGAGATCGCCGACATACTCGGCATCAGCGTCGGCACGGTCAAGAGCAGCATCTGGCGCTCGCTGCGCCGGATGCGCGATGACGAGGCGCTGAGCTTCGGCCGCGACGAGGACTCGGCCTTCGGCGAGCTCGTCGCCTAGGACCAGGGGGTACGGGGGGCAAGGGGGCGCGGGGGTACGGGGGAACAGCGGGGCCGGACGGCAGGGGGGATGCCGTCCGGCCCCGTCGCGTGCGCCAGGCGCGGGTCAGCGGACCGGGATGCCTCCGAGCAGCCCGGAGACGGGGGCGATCTGGTTGCCGTCCAGGTGGTTGCCCGAGGGCAGCAGCTTCGCGGGGTTGCCGGAGAGCGCCGAGGTGCCGTTGGCCAGCGCGTTCTGGGCACCGCCCGTGGAGTCGAGGGCGCCGGGGACCAGGCGGGTGGCCGATCCGCCGATCACGTCCGCCGGGGCGGCGGCGGAAGCGGTGCCGGCCGCCGCGGCGGCGAAGGCCAGGCCGAGTGCAGTGGTCGCGAGGGTCTTCTTCGTTCGGGTCTGCATGACTCCGGAACGTAGTCATGCCTTCACCCGCCGCGCAAGCGGCGCCGCCGCGAGGCCGCCGGGCCGCAGGACGCGCCGCCCGTGAGCGGGTGTCAGCCCTCGCCGGTGGCGGAACCGCTGGCCAGCGGCCGTCCCCCGGTCGCCTGGTCGAAGAGCCATTCGGCCTTGAGTTCGGCGTAACCCGGCTTGATCACCTCGTTGATCATGGCCAGACGTTCATCGAAAGGGATGAACGCTGATTTCATCGCATTGACGGTGAACCACTGCATGTCGTCGAGCGAGTATCCGAAGGCCTCGACCAGGTGCTCGAACTCCCGGCTCATACTCGTGCCCGACATGAGCCTGTTGTCCGTATTGACCGTCACCCGGAAATACAGCCGCCGCAACAGCCCGATCGGATGCTCGGCATACGAACTGGCCGCACCCGTCTGCAGGTTGGACGTCGGGCACATCTCCAGCGGGATCCGCTTGTCGCGCACGTACGACGCCAGCCGGCCGAGCGAGACCTCACCGCCGGGCCCGGTCTCGATGTCGTCGATGATCCGCACCCCGTGGCCGAGCCGGTCGGCGCCGCACCACTGGAGCGCCTGCCAGATCGACGGCAGGCCGAACGCCTCGCCCGCATGGATGGTGAAGTGGTTGTTCTCGCGCTTCAGGTAGTCGAAGGCGTCCAGGTGCCGGGTGGGCGGGTAACCGGCCTCCGCACCCGCGATGTCGAAGCCGACGACACCCGAGTCGCGGTAGGAGTTGGCCAGTTCGGCGATCTCCTGGGAGCGGGCGGCGTGCCGCATCGCGGTGAGCAGGGCGCCGACCCTGATCCTGTTGCCTCCGCCGGTGCCCGCGGCCCGGGAGCCACCCCCCTCGCGCGCCCGGCGTTCGCCCTCGCGGAAGCCCGCGTTGACCGCCTCCACGACCTCTTCGAGGGTGAGCCCGCCCTCCAGGTGCTGCTCGGGCGCGTAGCGGACCTCGGCGTAGACGACGCCGTCGGCCGCCAGGTCCTCCGCGCACTCGGCGGCGACCCGGAAAAGTGCGTCACGGGTCTGCATCACCGCACAGGTGTGCGCGAAGGTTTCCAGGTACCGTTCCAGTGAGCCGGAATCGGCGGCCTCCCTGAACCAGGTCCCCAGCTTGTCGGGGTCGGTCTCGGGCAGCGCCTCGTAACCGGTCGCCCGTGCCAGGTCGACGATGGTGCCGGGTCGCAGCCCACCGTCGAGATGGTCGTGCAGCAGCACCTTGGGGGCGCGGCGGATCTGTTCCCGGGTCGGAACGCCCGGTTTCGGCTTCTGCATGGTCGAAACGATACGCCCTACGCGCGTAGAACTGGCGGACGGGGCAAGAATTTTCCACCCGGCCATACTGTGCACACCCCTGTGTCTGCCATCGTTGCGACATGGCTTCACAAGCATTACCGGCGCGTGGCGCCCGGCTCGGGCGCCCGGTCGCGCCCGGGCTGGTACCGGCGCCGGGCCGCGGGCACCTGCCCGGTCAGCGGCACCGCGGAAGCGAACGGCCCGACGACGGCGACGCCGCCGGCGCGACCGTCCGCGCCGTCGTGCTCGCGCTGCCCGGCGGCGACGCGCTGAGCACCCGGCGGCGCTCCCCGATGGCCGCCGCCGTGATGTGGCCGCTGGCCCGGCACCTGGTCCGCCAGGGGCAGGCCGACGGAGTCGTGGCGCACGTCGTCCACTACCGCTTCCGCGGCTGGAACGGCGGCCACGCGCATCCCGCGGAGGACGCCGAGTGGGCCGTCGGCGAAGCGGTGCGCCGCTACGGCGACGTGCCGGTGTGCCTGGTCGGCATGGACATGGGGGCGCGCGCCGCCCTGCACGCCGCGGGGCACCCCGCGGTGGGCTCCGTGGTGGCCCTCGCCCCCTGGCTCCCCGGCGGCCCGGAACCCGAGCCGGTCAAGCAGCTGATCGGCCGTCGCGTGCTGATGGTGCACGGCACCCAGGACGACTCCACCGACCCCGACCTGTCCTACCGCTTCGCGGAACGCGCCAAGAAGGTCAACCGCCAGGTCTGCCGGTTCGAGGTCCACTCCGACGGCCACAGCCTGCACCAGCACCGGGCCGAAGTCTTCGCCCTCACCACGGACTTCGTCCTCGGCTCACTCCTCGACCGCCCCTACGCCCGCCCGGTCGCCGACGCCTTGGCGGCCCCCCCGCCCCTCGGCCTCCGCATGCCCCTGGCCACGGGCTTCGGCCGCGCCCTACGCGCATAGCGCGCGTCTGCCCGAGTGGGTGCCCTCGCGGCGGGCGGTCCGCCTCTCCCCCTGCGGGGGTGCCCTCTCCGCAAGAGGGCACCCCCGGGGGCGCGGGGAACTGCGCGACAAGCCACGACGAACCGTCGTGTGAAAACGGGCAGCAACCGCCCCTGGGGCTCGGGGAACGGCGGACCCGGCCCCCACCGGGTACAAGGCGCGCGGACCACCGCACCTGGCACCCCTTACCCGGCCGGAAGGCCCACCGCAGGGGTTGTTCAGGCGATGCGGTCGAGGATGATCGGGCCGGCGGTGAAGGTCGCGGGGTCGGGTGCGACCGTGATCGCCTCGGCCAGGGCCTCCTGGGCGTAGGGGAACTTCTCCGGGGTGTCGGTGTGGAGGGTGAGCAGCGGCTCGCCCTCGCGTACCCGGTCGCCGGGCCTGGCGTGCCACTCGACGCCGGCGCCGGCCTGGACGGCGTCCTCCTTGCGGGCGCGGCCCGCGCCGAGGCGCCAGGCCGCCAGGCCCACGGCGTAGGCGTCCAGGCCGGTGAGGACGCCGGTCGCGGGGGCCGTGACGACGTGCCGTTCGCGGGCGGTGGGCAGGGTCGCGTCCGGGTCGCCGCCCTGCGCCCGGATCATGCGGCGCCAGACGTCCATCGCGGAGCCGTCCGCGAGGGCCTTGGCCGGGTCGGCGTCCGGCAGACCGGCGGCGGCGAGCATCTCGCGGGCCAGCGCGAGGGTGAGCTCGACGACGTCGGCGGGCCCGCCGCCCGCCAGCACCTCGACGGACTCGCGGACTTCCAGCGCGTTGCCCGCGGTCAGGCCGAGCGGTACGGACATGTCGGTGAGCAGCGCGACGGTGCGCACCCCGTGGTCGGTGCCGAGCCCGACCATCGTGGCCGCCAGCTCCCGCGCGTCATCGAGGGACTTCATGAAGGCGCCGGAGCCGACCTTCACGTCGAGCACCAGCGAGCCGGTGCCCTCGGCGATCTTCTTGGACATGATGGACGAGGCGATCAGCGGGATCGCCTCGACCGTACCGGTGACGTCACGCAGCGCGTAGAGCTTGCGGTCCGCCGGCGCCAGGCCGTCGCCCGCCGCGCAGATGACGGCGCCCGCGTCGCCGAGCACGCCCAGCATCTCGTCGTTGGACAGCGACGCCCGCCAGCCGGGGATGGACTCCAGCTTGTCCAGGGTGCCGCCGGTGTGGCCGAGTCCGCGCCCGGACAGCTGCGGCACCGCGGCGCCGCACGCGGCGACCAGCGGGGCCAGCGGGAGGGTGATCTTGTCGCCGACACCGCCGGTGGAGTGCTTGTCGGCGGTGGGGCGGTCGAGCGACGAGAAGTCCATCCGCTCGCCGGAGGCGATCATCGCCGCGGTCCAGCGGGCGATCTCGGCGCGGTCCATACCGTTGAGCAGGATCGCCATGGCGAGTGCCGACATCTGCTCGTCGGCGACCGCTCCGCGGGTGTACGCGTCGACCACCCAGTCGATCTGCTCGTCGCTGAGCCGGCCGCGGTCACGCTTGGCGCGGATGACGGAAATGACGTCCATGGTGCTCTGCTTCCTTGCGGTTTCCGGGGGCCGGTGCGGCCCTTGCTCGCGGCGGGGTGCCGCCCGGCGGACGGCGCGTGCCGTCCGCCGGGGGCTGCGTACCGCCCTACCGCCCGAGGTCGTCCGCCCCGAAGGCGTCGGGCAGGATCTCGCTCATCGGGCGCACTCCTGCCGCGGTGTCGACCAGCAGCGCGGGGCCGCCGTTCTCCCACAGCAGCTGGCGGCAGCGCCCGCACGGCATCAGCGGGTCGCCGTGCCGGTCCACGCAGCTGAAGGCGGTCAGCCGGCCGCCGCCCGAGGCGTGCAGGGCCGAGACCAGGCCGCACTCCGCGCACAGCGCGACCCCGTAGGCCGCGTTCTCGACGTTGCAGCCGACGACCGTGCGCCCGTCGTCGACCAGCGCGGCGGCGCCGACCGGGAAGCCGGAGTAGGGCGCGTAAGCCCGCTCCATGACCTCCCTGGCGGCGGCCCGCAGCGCCTTCCAGTCGACGTCGTCAGGCGTCATCCGCCCTGTCCCTTCCGGTACGGCAGCCCGTCCGCCTTCGGCATCCGCAGCCGCTGCGAGAACAGGCCCATCACCAGCAGCGTGGCGACGTAAGGCGAGGCCTGGACGACCTCGGACGGCACGGTGTCGGTGGTCGTGTACCAGACTGCCAGCAGCACCGCGAAGCCGAGCGCGAAGCCCGCCGAGATGTACGCCTTGCGGACGTACTTCCAGATCGCCATGGCCAGCAGCAGCACCGCGAGCAGCAGGAGCAGCGCGTGCACCGAGTCGCTGCCGCTGCGCAGCTGGAGGCTGTCGGCGTAGCCGAACAGGCCCGCGCCCATGGCGAGGCCGCCGGGCCGCCAGTTGCCGAAGATCATCGCGGCGAGGCCGATGTAGCCGCGGCCGCTGGTCTGGCCTTCGAGGTAGAAGTGCGTGCCGACGGCCAGGAAGTAGCCGCCGAGCCCGGCGAGGCCGCCGGAGACCACCACGGCCACGTACTTGTACAGGTAGACGTTGACGCCGAGGGACTCCGCGGCCACCGGGTTCTCACCGCAGGAGCGCAGCCGCAGGCCGAAGGACGTGCGCCACAGCACGAAGAAGGTGCCGACGAAGAGCAGTACGGCAAGCAGCGCCAGCGAGGAGATGTTGGTGACCAGGCCGCCGACGATGCCGGCCAGGTCGGAGACCAGGAACCAGTGGTGCTTCTCCAGGCCGGCCAGCCAGTGCGAGAGTCCCGGCACGGTGAAGGACTTGATGTCGTCGATGGGCGGCGACTGCTTGGGGGTGCCGCCCTCGGTGGCCGCCTGGCCGACGTTGAAGATCCGCTTGGCGAGGTACTGGGTGACGCCCGCGGCCAGGATGTTCATCGCCACACCGGCGATGATGTGGTCCACGCCGAAGGTGACGGTGACGATCGCGTGCAGCAGGCCGCCGGCCATGCCGCCGAGGATGCCGGCGAGGACGCCCATCCACGGGTTGAGGCTCCAGCCGGCCCAGGCGCCGAAGAAGGTGCCGAGGATCATCATGCCTTCGAGGCCGATGTTGACCACGCCGGCCCGCTCGGCCCACAGGCCGCCGAGGCCGGCCAGCGCGATCGGTACCGCGCCGGTCAGCGCGCCGGCCATCTGGCCCGACGAGGTGACGTCGTCGGCGCCGGCGATGGCGCGGACCGCGGAGACCACGACCAGGACCGCGGCCACGATCAGCAGGATCACCGGGACGGAGAGCCTTGCCCTGCCGCCCCTGCCACCGGCGGCCTTGGCTGCGGCGGGCGGCGGGGTCTGGGTTGCGGTGGCAGTCACGCCGTCACCTCCTGCTTGTCGACGGAGCCGGCCGCGGCGAGTTCCGCGCCGACCTGGCGCTGCTGCCGCGTGAGGCCGTAGCGACGTACGAGTTCGTAGGCGATGACGACGGCCAGCACGATGGCGCCCTGGATCACGCCCACGATCTCCTTGTCGTAGCCCTCGAACTCCAGGCCGTTGGAGGCACGCTCCAGGAAGGCCCACAGCAGCGCGCCGACTGCGATACCGATCGGGTTGTTGCGGCCGAGCAGGGCGACCGCGATGCCGGTGAAGCCGATGCCGGCCGGGAAGTCGGTGCTGAACTGGTAGGACTGGTTGAGCAGGGTGGACATGCCGACCAGGCCGGCCATGCCGCCGGAGATCAGCATGCTGACGATGACCATCTTCTTCACGCTCACGCCGCTGGCCTGTGCCGCGGACTCCGAGCGGCCCACCGAGCGCAGGTCGAAGCCGAAGCGGGTGCGGGAGAGCACGAACCAGTACAGGACGCCCGCGAGGCCGGCGAAGACGATGAAGCCGACGACCGGGTCGGTCTGGGTGGTGAAGTTGAACAGGTGGCTGCCGGACGGGATCGGCTTGGTGGTGATGGTGTTGGCCAGCTTGTCGGTCACCCCGAGCCGGCCGTCCTGCAGGAAGAAGCCGATGACGATGCCCGCGATCGAGTTGAGCATGATCGTCGAGATGACCTCGCTGACCCCGCGGGTCACCTTCAGCACGCCGGCGATCGCCGCCCACGCGGCGCCCACGACCATCGCGGTCGCGATGATGATCGGGATCTGGATGAAGCCGGGGATCGACATCGACCCGCCGACGGCGGCCGCGAAGAACGCGGCGAGCCGGTACTGCCCGTCGACACCGATGTTGAACAGGTTCATCCGGAAGCCGATGGCCACCGCGAGACCCGACAGGTAGTAGGGGGTCGCCTTGTTGAGGATGTAGACCTGGCTGTCGGACTTGCTGCCGTAGGTCAGCATCACGTGGAAGGCGTGGAAGGGCTCCTTGCCGCTGACCAGCAGCACGAGGCCGGTGACGACCAGCGCGCCGAGCACGGCGAGCACCGGGGCGGCCAGCCCGAGCAGCGCCCGGTCCTTGTCGAACTTCTTCATCGGTCCTCTCCCCCGGCCGTCTCCGCCGCCGCCTCTTCGGGCTGCGCCTGCTTCGGTACGGCGGTGTCCGCCGCGGCCGGCTCGTGTTCCAGGTGGCCGGCGGCCGCTCCGGTCATGGCGGAACCCAGCTCCTCCGGGGTGATGGTGGCGGGGTCGGCGTCCGCGACGAGCCGGCCGCGGTACATCACCCGCAGCGTGTCGGACAGGCCGATCAGCTCGTCGAGGTCGGCGGATATCAGCAGCACCGCCAGGCCCTCGCGGCGGGCCGCCCTGATCTGGTCCCAGATCTGCGCCTGCGCGCCGACGTCCACGCCCCGGGTGGGGTGCGCGGCGATCAGCAGCTTGGGCAGGTGGCTCATCTCGCGGCCGACGATCAGCTTCTGCTGGTTGCCGCCGGACAGGGACGCGGCGGTCACCTCGATACCGGGGGTGCGGACGTCGTAGTCGGCGACGATCCGCTCGGTGTCGCGGCGGGCGGCGGCCGGGTCGATCAGGAACCCGCGGCTGTTGGGGCGCTCGGTGACGTGCCCGAGGATGCGGTTCTCCCACAGCGGCGCCTCCAGCAGCAGGCCGTGCCGGTGCCGGTCCTCGGGGATGTAGCCGATGCCGTCCTCGCGCCGGGCGCGGGTGGGCACCCGGGAGATGTCCCTGCCGTCCAGGGTGAGGACGCCCGCGTTCAGCGCGCGCATGCCCATGACGGCCTCGACGAGTTCGGCCTGGCCGTTGCCCTCGACGCCCGCGATGCCGAGGACCTCGCCCTTGTGGATGGTGAAGCCGATGTCGTCCAGGACCGTCCGCTCGACGCCGTCGGAGTCGGTCTCCGACAGCCGCAGGCCCTCGACCGTGAGCATCGGCTCGGTGGTGACGGTGGACTCGCGGGTCTCCGGCGACGGCAGCTCGCTGCCGACCATGAGCTCGGCGAGCTGCTTGGCGGTGGTGCTCCTCGGGTCGGCGTCGCCGACCGTGGTGCCGCGCCTGATGACGCTGATCGCGTCGGCGACGGAGAGCACCTCGCCGAGCTTGTGCGAGATGAAGATGACGGTCAGGCCCTCGGACTTCAGCCCGCGCAGGTTCTCGAACAGCGCCTCGACCTCCTGCGGGACCAGCACCGCGGTCGGCTCGTCGAGAATGAGGATGCGCGCGCCGCGGTAGAGGACCTTGAGGATCTCCACCCGCTGCCGGTCGGCGACGCCCAGGTCCTCCACGAGCACGTCGGGGCGCACCCCGAGGCCGTAGGCGTCGGAGATCTCCTTGATACGGGCGCGGGCGCGTCCGCCGATGCCGTACGCCTTCTCGCTGCCGAGGACGACGTTCTCCAGCACGGTGAGGTTGTCGGCGAGCATGAAGTGCTGGTGCACCATGCCGATACCGCGGGCGATGGCGTCGCCCGGGTCACCGAAGGCGACCTGCTCCCCGTTGATCGCGATGGTGCCCTCGTCCGGCTTCTGCATGCCGTAGAGGATCTTCATCAGGGTGGACTTGCCGGCGCCGTTCTCGCCCACGAGGGCGTGCACGGTGCCGCTGCGCACGGTGATGTCGATGTCGTGGTTGGCGACGACACCGGGGAACCGCTTGGTGATGCCGCGCAGCTCGACGGCGGGTGGACTCGTGGACGCGTTGATGGCGCACTCTCCTCGGGGGAAAGGCTCGGGGCGGTGGTGGTGGCGAACGTATCGCGACAGAAAGACGCTACGCGCGTAGCGTCGGGTTTTTACAGCACGGAATCGTCACGAACCGGTCGGCGGGCGAAGAGGCCGCCGCGGGTC
Organism: Streptomyces sp. NPDC049040; assembly: GCF_043197715.1. Lineage (NCBI taxonomy): Bacteria > Bacillati > Actinomycetota > Actinomycetes > Kitasatosporales > Streptomycetaceae > Streptomyces > Streptomyces sp. NPDC049040. Next base: position 357,625 of record NZ_JBICTO010000007.1, on the reverse strand, counting down.
GGCCGTCGGCCGGCCCGGCGGACCCGGTACAGCTCGGGATCGTACGGGACCGGACCGTGACCGAGGCCCGGCGGGGGGCTGCCGCAGCATCCCCCCGCCGGGCCTCGCAGGCCGTGCCGGCTCAACCCGTCACGGGGTGGAGCTCACCTTGATCTGGCCCGAGACGATCTTCTGCTTGGCGGCGTCGATCTGCGACTGGACGTCGGTGATGAAGCCACCCGAGGTCGCCAGCGACACACCGTTGTTGGCGAGGTTGTAGGTGTTGGTGCCGACCTTCGGCTTGTTGTCCTTCTTCACGGACACGATCAGGTCGTAGACCGCCACGTCGACGTTCTTGATCGCCGAGGTGAGGATGCTGTTCTTGTACTTCGACAGCGCCGGGTCCTGGAACTGGTCGGAGTCCACACCGATCGCCCAGGCACCGGACTTGCCGGCGACCTTCTGGATCGAGCCGTCACCGGACAGGCCGGCCGCGGTGTAGATGACGTCGACGCCCTTGTCCAGCATGCCCTGGGCCTTGGCGGCCGCCGAGGTCGCGTCGTTGAAGCCGCGCGGGTCGGTCTTGTAGAGGTACTCGCGGGTCAGCTGGACGCTGGGCTTGGTGTCCTTGACGCCCTGCGCGAAGCCGGCGTCGAAGGTGCCGATCAGGGTGTTCTGCACGCCGCCGATGAAGCCGACCTTGCCGGTCTTCGTCTTGAGCGCCGCCGCGACACCGGCCAGGTACGAGCTCTGCTCGGTCGCGAAGACCATGCTGTCGACGTTCGGCGCGTCGACGACCGAGTCGACGAGGCCGAAGGTGGTGTTCGGGTACTTCTTGGCAACCGTCGTGACCGACGTACCGTAGGTGTAGCCGACCGCGACGACGGGGTTGTAGCCGGCCGCGGCGAGCGACTCGAGCCGCTGCACGCGGTCCGACTCGGTCTCGCCGTTGGCGGCCGTCTGGTCCTTGGAGTCGAGGTTCAGCTCGCTGTCGGCCTTGTCCAGGCCGCGCGCTGCGGAGTCGTTGAAGGAGTGGTCACCGCGACCGCCGACGTCGAAGGCGATACCGGCGCCCTTGGTCTTGCCGCCGCCACCGGCAGAGCTGCTGGTGGTGCCGCCGTCCTTCGAGCCGCTGTCCGACGTGGTGCTGCTGCCGCACGCGGTGGCGGTCAGCGCGAGAGCCGCGGAGACCACACCCGCGGCAGCGATCTTGGATACCCGGCGCAAGAGGGTCCCCTTCGGTTCGAAGCGCCCCGTCCGGCGCTGGCTAAGCCGGAGCTTAACGCGCGTAGATGTCAGGTAAAGACCGTATGAAGGCCTGTTATCGGATCGACGCATTTCCGCCGGGTGAAGCTCCGGTAGCCAGGCCCTCACCCGGTGTCAGACCAGCAGCGCAACCCCGGTGAACAGCTCCACGCCGACGGTGATCGCGCCTTCGTCCGCGTCGAAGTCGCCCTGGTGGAGGTCGCGCTTGGCGGTGTCGCCCACCGGCCGCACCCCGAGCCGGGCCAGCGCGCCGGGCACCTGCTCCAGATACCAGGAGAAGTCCTCGCCGCCGAGGCTCTGCTCGGTGTCCTCCACCGAGTGCAGGCCGCGCCGCGCGGCCATCGCGTCCCGCAGCATCTCGGTGGACACCGCCTCGTTCACCACCGGCGGCACCCCGCGCTGGTAGGTGATCTCGCACTTGGCCCGGTACATCGCGGCGACCTGGTCGATCACCTCGTGCACCAGGTCGGGCGCCTCGTGCCAGGCCACCAGGTCGAGGCAGCGGACGGTGCCCTCGAGCTCGGCGTGCTGCGGGATGACGTTCGCCGCGTGGCCGGCCTCGATACGGCCCCACACCACGCTCAGGCCCGAGCGCGGGTCGGCGCGCCGGGTCAGCACGACCGGCAGCTCCGTGGCCAGCTTGGCGGCGGCCATCACCAGGTCGGTGGTCAGGTGCGGGCGGGCGCTGTGGCCGCCGGGGCCGTCGAGGGCGAGCAGCAGCTTGTCGGCGGCCGAGGTGATCGGGCCCTGCCGCAGGCCGATCCGGCCGACCTCGACCTTGGGATCGCAGTGCACGGCGAAGATACGTTCCACCCCGTCCAGCACGCCGGCCTTCACCGCGTCGAGCGCGCCACCGGGCATGACCTCCTCGGCCGCCTGGAAGATCAGCCGCACCGGCCGCGGCAGCACGCCGCGCGCCGCCAGGTCGGCGAGCACCAGTCCTGCGCCCAGCACGACGGAGGTGTGCACGTCGTGCCCGCAGGCGTGCGCCACGCCCTTGACGGTCGAGCGGTACTCCACGTTCTTGGTGTCGGGCACCGGCAGCGCGTCGATGTCGGCCCGCAGCGCCAGGCGCCCCCTGACCGGGTCGTCCGCGCCGATGTCGCACATCAGGCCGGTCCCGCCGGGGAGCACGACGGGGTCGAGCCCCGCGAGCTCGAGCCTGGCCCTGATCTTCTCGGTGGTCCTGAACTCGCGGCGGCTCAGCTCCGGGTGCCGGTGCAGGTCGCGGCGGAACGCGATGAGCTCGTTGCGCAGTTCTTCGGACAGCGCACCGGACGGCGCTGTGGGTGAGTGGTTCACCCCAGTCAGGGTAGGCCCCATGACCGGCTCCTCTGGGCTGATCGGACAAAAACAAGTGCGGCTGGAGGAGAAGAAGTCGCCCGATCGGCGCATACCCGGTCATCCTCTGGGGTATGCCCTCCCTTTTGGGGTTCGGACATGAACACACCCATACTCGCTCAACGAGCAGCCGCCCGCGAGGCAACGCGCGCCGGTCGGGCGACGCTGCTGTGCCGGCTGGGACCAACCTACGCCCCGGTTGTTTCGGAAACGTGGCGAGCGCCGGCCGACCGGGCCGCGCGCCCTTTTCCGCGGCAACTGAACTCCATGGTTCAGTTTCCCTGGGCGGAGGGCGCATCGGGCTCCGGCGGCGGACCGCCTCAGCTCGTACGGGCCGGCCTCGGCCTCATGGACCCAGCAGGCGGGCGTAGAGGTCGAGCAGGGGGGCGGACTGGGTCTGCCAGGACCAGTCGTTCAGCACGTCGACGCGGTCGTAGGCCTTGCGGTAGCGGCGCGGGTTGGTGAGGACCGCGCCGACCGCGCGGACGAAGTCCGCGGTGTCGCCCGCCCGGAAGACCTCGCCGTTGCCCAGCTCCAGCGTCGCCGCGGCCATCGCGCGCACATCGCTGACCACCACCGGCAGCCTGGCGTGGGCGTACTCGAAGTAGCGGGTGGCCAGCACCGACTGGTGGTGCGGGAGCTTGTGCACCGGGAGCACGCCGATGTCGGCCGACGCAAGGAAGGCAGGGATCTCCGCGACGGGTACGTACGGCAGCACGTGCAGCCTGGCGTGCACGCCGAGCTGGGCGGCGCGCTCGCGCAGGGCGGCCAGGTCGGGGTGGGCGGGGTCGGGCACCACGAAGGCCGCGTGCAGGTCGTACAGCTTGGGCAGCGCCTCGATGACGGTGGCGGGGCCGCGGTCGGGCGTGACAGGACCCGCGTGCACCAGCAGCGGGACGTCGGGCGCCAGCCGGCAGCGGTCGCGAACCCCCAGCGGGTGCCGGGTGCCGGCCTCGGTCAGCGGCGGGGCGTTGCGCACCACGGCGGGGGCCGCCGCCAGCCGGTGCCTGGCCCGCAGCTCGCGGGCCAGCCCCTCGCCGACGGTGACGACGCCGTCCGCCTCGCGGGCGAACGACCGCTCGTGCGCGTCGCCCGCGACGGTCGCCCGGCGCGACGGGCCCGGGGCGCGCGGCGGGACGTCCCACACCACCTCGATGCGGTGCCCCGCGCCCTCCGCACGCAGCGCGGCCCTGATCGCGACGCCCAGCGCCCGGTGGCCCAGCGCGTGGATCAGGTGCGGGCGCACCTCGTCGAGCACCGGGCCGTAGGCGACCTCCTCGTCCAGCAGGCCGGGGTCGAGCCGGCGCCAGGCCCTGCGGCCGAGCAGCAGCCGGGTGACGTCCGTCATCAGGTTGTCGAGCCGCGCGTCGGGGCTGCGCCTGCGGCGTACCGCGGCGAGATACTGCGCCGCCCGCACCCGCGTCCAGCCGGCACGTACCCCGTAGCGCAGCCAGGCCGCGGCGTGGCCGCACCTGGCGAGGGCGAGCAGCGGCAACGGGCGGTGCACCAGGTTCAGTTCTGCCGACCGGGTCACCAGCAGCGCACGGGCCGCGGTGATCCGGACGGTGCGGTGGTCGTGCGCGCCCGCGCTGCGGTAGGCCAGCGGCCAGCGCAGGCCGGGGCGCGGGCGCCGGACCCGGTGGTTGCCCAGCACGCCCTGGACGACGACCCGCCGTACCTCGATGCCGGGCGGCGCCACGGTCGCGGGCGCCTGGCCCACCAGGGTCACCCGGTAGCCCGCGGCCTGTGCGGCCGCCGCCACTCTCAGCGCCCGGGAGTCGCCGTCGACTCCGCCGCCGGCCACGACCGCGACGGTACGCGCCGCGGGCGCGGAGTTCTCAGGGTCCGGGGAAGGACCCGCTTCCGAGGGGTGCGCCGGCTCGGTGCCGCGTAAGGATCCCGCCATTCCCGCACCCAATCCTACGGAGATGATCATTGGGTTACGCCGGGTTGGACGCGAGGCGAACGGGCCGTCAGGCGCGCGGATGCGGCGCTGCGGGCCTTCAGACGCTGGGAGTTGCCGCCGGGGGCAGTTTGTGGAGGTCGCGGGCCGTGTGGGTGATCCCCGAGAGGAAGGTGTGCGCGCGGGGTCCCGCGCCCGCGGTGAGCCAGCTCGGGTCGATGTCGACCGCGACGATGTCGATGCCCGTGCCGTCCAGCACCAGCGGCAGGGTGTGGACCACCGTCGAGGGGAAGGACAGCACCTTGCGCCCGGTCGGCCCGCGGCGGGCGACGAGTTCGAGCGGCAGGTCGGGGCGGACGATCTCAAGGCCGGTCTCGGCGGCCAGCCGGTGCAGCTTGTCCGGTGCCTCCTTGCGGTGCGCGAAATACCGCTTCGCCCCGTGCCTGCGGGCCAGGTCCGCGACCACCGCCGCGTAGCGCTCGGGGTCGACGACGCCGGTCTCCACCAGGGAGGTGCCGATCAGGTCGGTGCTGTCGAGCACGGTCGGCGGCCCGAAGCGGCTGCGGGTCCACGCGAAGCGGTTGGCGCGCAGCGCCATCCCGGCCGGCGGTGTCGCGGGCATGGCGCTGAACAGCTCGACCCGGCGCCGGCCGCCGGGCGTGAGGCGGCGCCTCGCGGCGGAGGCGAAGACCCCGAAGGCGGCGTCGACGGGTGAGCGCCGCCGCCCGCTGCGGTGCCAGCGCACCAGCCGCCCGCCGCGGGTCAGGATGTCGGTGAACTCCATGGTGGCGGTGCCGTCGTCCACCACCGTCAGCTCCTTGGCCCGGCACAGCGGCAGCAGCACCTGCACCAGGCGGGAGAAGGGGTCCCCGATGACCAGTTGCCTGACCCGCAGCAGCAGCGGCGCGAGCGCGATCGCGGTGCGCAGCAGGCCGCCCCGGCCGCCGCGGGCCTCGTACCAGCGCACGACCGCGCCCTCGTCGCGGGCGAGTTCGGCCATCCGCCGCAGCTGGCCGCGGCTGGTGGGGTCGGCGGGTGAGAGCACCACGACGGTCAGCGGCCGCACGGCGGACTCCCGTCGGGGAGTGCCGCCGTGGCCGCCGCGGGCGGCGGGGATCGCGGGTGGATCCGTGTGCGCCCATTCCAGGACGTTGAGCAGCTGAACGGGTGACTCGACCAGCGCTACGGCCCCCTTGCCCGGTTCGGGCTGCGGGAGGGTGCCGGCGGCGTGGGTGTCGGTCATCGACTCGTCCTTGTCCTGACTCGTTGCCGGTTGATGGGCGCCGGCCCGCGGTCTCCGCCGCCGGCCGGCGTCAGCTGGTCCGTGTCAGACCGAGACCGATTCGCCCTCCGCCTCGGCGACCACACCGGCGACCCGGCGCAGCTTCTTCATCGGGCCGAGCTCGCCCTCGTAGACCTTCTTGACGCCGTCGCCGAGCGAGGTCTCGATGATGCGGATGTCGCGGACCAGCCGCTCCAGGCCCTGCGACTCGACCGAGGCGGCCTGGTCGGAGCCCCACATGGCGCGGTCGAGGGTGATGTGGCGCTCGACGAAGACGGCGCCGAGCGCGACGGCGGCCAGCGTCGTCTGCAGGCCGACCTCGTGGCCGCTGTAGCCGACGGGCACGTTGGGGTACTCGTTCTGCAGCGTGTTGATCATCCGCAGGTTGAGCTCTTCGTGCTTGGCCGGGTAGGTCGACGTGGCGTGGCAGAGCACGATGTTGTCGCTGCCCAGCACCTCGACGGCGTGCCGGATCTGCTTCGGCGTCGACATGCCGGTGGACAGGATCACCGTGCGGCCGGTGGCGCGCAGCGCGCGCAGCAGGTCGTCGTCGGTCAGGCAGGCGGACGCCACCTTGTGCGCGGGCACGTCGAACTTCTCCAGGAACGCGACGGACTCCACGTCCCACGGCGACGCGAACCAGTCGATGCCCCGCTTGCGGCAGTACTCGTCGATCGAGCGGTAGCCGGCCTCGTCGAACTCGACCCGGTGCCGGTAGTCGATGTAGGTCATCCGGCCCCAGGGGGTGTCCCGCTCGATCTCCCACTGGTCGCGCGGGGTGCAGATCTCCGGGGTGCGCTTCTGGAACTTGACCGCGTCGCAGCCCGCGGCGACGGCGGCGTCGATCAGGGCGAACGCGTTCTCCAGGTCGCCGTTGTGGTTGATGCCGATCTCGCCGGTGATGTACACGGGCTGGCCGTTGCCGATGTGGCGGGAGCCGACCGGGCGGAGATTGGAGGGGAGGGAAGCGAGAGGAGAGGTCACGGGGAGTTCCTTACGGTTTTCGGGACTGAAGGGGGTGAGGTGGCCGGGTCAGCGGGCCAGAGTGGGGCCGAGCAGCCACGCGGCGATCTCGCGGATCGCTCCGTGGCCGCCCTCGGCTGTGGTGATCGCGCGGGCCGCGGCCCGTACGACGTCATGGGCCCCGGCGACGGCGACGGGCCAGCCGACCAGGCCGAAGCACGGCAGGTCGTTGACGTCGTTGCCGGCGTAGAGCACCCGCTCGGGCGCGATGCCGTTCTCCTCGCACCACTGCTTGAGCGCGAGGTCCTTGCGGTCGATGCCGTGCAGCACGGGGACGTCGAGCTTCCTGGCCCGCGCGGCGACGACCGGGTTGGTCTCGGTGGACAGGATGAGGACGGGAAGTCCCGCACGGCGGATGGCCGCGATCCCGAGCCCGTCACCGCGGTGCACGGTGACGGCCTCATGTCCGTCCGAATCGATCAGCACCCGGTCGTCCGTCTGGGTGCCGTCGAAGTCCAGTACGACCGCGTCGACGTCGTCGCGGGTCGGGGTGGCCGCCGTCGGGTCGAGCAGCGGGGCGAGCACGCGGGCGCGCTGGAGGTCGGCGGGCTCGTCGATCTCCAGCACCTTCGCGGGGTCGGTGCGGACCAGGGCGGTACGCCCGAAGAAGCGGTGGCCCGCGGCGCGGAAGCCGTCGGCGCGCATGGCGTAGGCGGCGCCGGTCTCCAGCAGGTCCTGCGGCCGGTCCTGGCGGCGCGGGCGGGTGGCCTTGTCGTGGTTGACGCCGTAGGCAGAGTCACCGCCGGCGAAGTCCTCGGCCAGGTCCTCGGCGGCCTCGCGCCAGATGAAGCCGTGGAAGGGGGCGACGGTGTGGGCGGTGTCGGCGCCGCCGTCGACGACCGCGGCCACCACGCCGTCTATCTCGTCCGGGGTGATGAAGGGGCTGGTGCACTGCACGAGCAGCACCACGTCCGCGGCCCTGCCGGCCGACGCCTCGTGCGCGTCCATCGCGTGCAGGACGGCGGCCTCGCTGGTCGCGGTGTCGCCCGCGATGGCGACCGGCCGCAGGACGACCTCTGCGCCCGCGGTCCTGGCGACCTCGGCGATCGACGGGTCGTCGGTGGACACCACGACGGCGCCGACCCGCCTGGCCCGTACGCAGGCCAGCACCGCCCGCGCGACCAGGGGTATGCCGCCGACCGGGGCCAGGTTCTTGCCGGGTACGCCCTTGGACCCGCCGCGGGCGGGGATCACGGCCAGCACGGCGGCGCCCGCGTGGTCCTCGGTCTCCGCCGGCGGGCGGAAGGTCTCGGTCATCGGGTGGCTCCTGTCGTACGTGCGGCTCTGCTGCGCTGCCCACGCAGCCGGGGGCGCCCGAAGGGCGCGCGGGCGCGGGGGCCGGTCACAGCTGGCCCCAGCGGCGGATGGTGGGGGCCACGCGCTGGACCCCCTGCCGGTAGGCGGTGCGTGCGGAGTTGCGGACGAATTCGCGGACCGCCTGCCGGACCGGGCCCGCCTCGCGCGGGGCGAAGCCGGCGATCGGCTCGCCCTTGGGGTCGAGGCCGTGGCGGGCCAGCACGCCGGGGAGGTAACCGGGGGCGGTGCGCAGCGTGTAGTAAGGGGACAGGTCCGGGAGTTCGGGCTCGTCGAGCAGCGCGCGGACCCGGCCGCGCAGGGCGGCGTAGGGCGAGCTGCCGGCGACGCCGTGCGCCGCGGTCCAGTCCGCCGAGGCCCGCGGGCGGTGCCCGCCGTCCAGTTCGTCCCACGAGGCGTAGCAGCCCGAGCCCAGGAAGTGGTGGTTGCCCAGGGACTCGCGGATGCCGAGGTCGGTGAGGATCGCGGTCGGTATGCCGCGGTGCAGCGACTCCAGTGCCGCCGTGGAGCTGACCGTCGCCAGCAGGTCGGTGCGGTCCAGGACTTCGGCCATGTTGCCGTAGACCAGGCGCAGGTTGGCCGGCGGGTCGAGGGAGGCGGCCAGCTTCTGGTAGGGCTGCTCCTCGATGTGCGTGGTGTGCTCGCCCGGCTTGCTGCGCAGCTTGACCAGCACCTCGCGTGCCGGGTGCAGCCGGGCGTGGTCGACGGCGCGCCGCAGCAGGTAGAGCCGGTCGGTGCGGCTGTCGGGTACGGAGGGCTGCACCGCGAAGGTGACGGTGAAGGGCCGGCTGTCGTCGGCCCGGTAGGGGTCGCCGCCGAGGAAGGGCAGCGCGGTCTCGACGATGCTGCCGGTCCGCTGGCCGACGCCCTCGTAGACGTCCTTGAACCGCCGTGCGTCGTCGGCGCTGTTGGCCAGGACGACGTCCGCGCCCGCGCGCAGCAGCAGCCCGTCGGCGAGCTTCTCGTAGACCACGCCGACGTATCCGGTGACGACGACCGGGCGCCAGTCGCGGCCCTGCCAGGCGCGGGACAGGCCGTGCAGCAGTGCCTGGACGGTGCCGCCGACGCAGGAGACGACGACCACGTCGCAGGTGCCCGCGTGCGTCTCCGCCAGGATCTCGGCCGCGGTCGACTCGACCATCGAGTCGGCGGGGATCCCGAGTTCGGCGAGCTGCCGCGGGGTGGGAGTGGCCCGGCCGCGGAGCAGCCGTGCGTCGAGGCGGGCATCGGGGTCGATTCGGCGCGCGGTCAGCGCACCCCATTTCCACCGGGTGTCCGAGTCGGCGATCACAGTGACCCGCAAAGGTCCTGGCGTACGTTCTGGCACACGCCGACAGTAGGAAGCAGGCGGGTGGAAAGCGCTAATCGCAGGCCAACAGCAGGTAAACAGAATGCCGCTACTTCGAAAGTACGCCCACGCGTTGATCACATCACCCGGCGGCCATTTTCCGTTTACCCAAACGTTCCCCGCCCGCCCATCGTGCCGCCGAACGAGACCTTAGGATTCGGCGGGTGGTCAAGCTCTCCGTCATCGTGACATTTTTCAACGTGCAGCAATTCGTCCCCGACGCGCTCCGCAGCATCGAGGCGAACGCCCGTTCCGACTTCGAGTTCCTGCTCATGGATGACGGGTCCACGGATCAGACGCCCCGCCTGCTGGAGGAGGGCGCCCGCACGCTGCCCGGCGCCCGGGTGATGCGGCGGGAGCACGCCGGGGTCTCGGCCCTGCGCAACGCGGGCATCGACGCGGCCGAAGGCGAATACCTGACCTTCATGGACGGCGACGACTGGATGGCCCCCGGCTACCTGCCCCAGCTGGTCAGCGCCATGGACCGGTTGGACGTGGACTTCCTGCGCACCGACCACGTCAAGTGCACCGGCAGCTCCCGCGAGATCGTCCGGGTGCCGCACGGCCGCCGCAACGCCCCGCTCGATCCGCGCACCGCCATCCTGCCCGCCGACCGGCCCTCGCTCGTCGACTACCCCAACCTCCCCTTCGGCGCCTACCACCGCCGCACGGTCGACCGCGGCCTGCTGCGGATGCCGGAGGAACTGCGCACCGCCGAGGACCGGTTGTGGTCCTGGCGGATGCACCTCCAGGCCGAGTCCGTCGCCGTGGTCGGCCTGATGGGCATGCACTACCGCCGCAGCGTGGCGACTTCGCTGACGCAGATCGGCGACGAGCGGCAGCTGGACTTCATCCGCTCCTGCGAACTCGTCTTCGAGATGCTGGCCGAGGACCCGGAAGGTGAGCGCTTCCTGCCGAAGGCCGTCCGCCAGTTCTGCGCGCTCATCGTCTTCCACCTGGACCAGATCGACCGCTTCGAACCGGCGATGGCCCGGCGGCTCAAGTCCTCCTGCGCGGCCGCACTCGGCCGGCTGCCCAAGGACGTGCTGAACACCGTCCTCGACTCGATGGACATCGAGCGGAGCACCAAGATCCGCAGGCTGCGCCGGCGGATACCGGGCAAGGACGACCCCGACGCCCGCACCAACACCAACGGAACGGCGGTCGCGTGATGGCCACCACCCAGCTCTTCCTCGCGTCCACCCTCTACGGCGCCGCCACCCTGGCGGCGGCCATGGACGTCGGCACCATACCCCCCGCCGACCGGCGCATCCTCGTGGTCAGCAACAACGCGTCGGTCCCCGAGACGCACCCGGGCCTCGACCTGGCGCCCGGCTTCGAGGCGCTGCGCTCCCGCTTCGACCGCCTGGTGTCGTGGAACGAGGTGATCCTCCCGCTGCACCCCGGCGGCTGGACCCCCCGCGCCAACGAGGTCCCCATGTGGGAGCGGCACCTGCGGATGCTCTGGCAGCTCGGCGACAACGACGTCGAGCTGATCGTGGAATCCTTGCAGGTCCCGCCCGCGCTGTCCTTCGCGCAGATCTTCCTCGGCGCCCCGATCACGGTGTACGCCGACGGCCTGATGTCCTACGGCCCGACCCGCAACAAGCTCGGGCTGCTGGTCGACACCAGGATCGACCGGCTGCTGCACCTGGACCTGGTGCCCGGCCTGGAACCGCTGCTGCTCACCGAGTTCGGGGTGCCCTCGCAGGTGGTGCCGAGCGCCGAGTTCACCAAGGTGCTCACCGAGGTGGCCGACGCGGCGGAGGCCGCGGTCGGCCGCGACCTCGACGGCGTCCCGCGGGACGCGGCCCTGCTGCTCGGCCAGTACCTGTCGGCACTGGGCATCCTCAGCGCCGACGAGGAGGAGCAACTGCACCTGTCGCTGATCCGCGGCGCCGTCGCGCTCGGGCACAAGAAGATCGTCTTCAAGCCGCACCCCACCGCCCCCGCCCACTGGATGGAGCCGCTCAGGGCCGAAGCCGCCGGTCTCGGCGCCGAGTTGACCGTCCTTGACACCCCGGTGCTCGCCGAGGTGATCTACCAGCGGGCACGTCCCGCGCTGGTGGCCGGCTGCTTCTCCACCGCGCTGCTCACCGCGTCGGTGCTCTACGGCATACCGGTCGCGCGTACCGGCACCGGGCTGCTGCTCGACCGCCTGGCGCCCTACCAGAACAGCAACCGGGTGCCGGTGACCCTGGTGCACGCCATGCTGCCCGACCTGGCCGACGCCGCCGCGGTACGCGGCTGGGCGCCGCCGTCGCCCGAGCAGGTGGCGGCCGAACTGAAGCCGCTGCTGCGGGCGGTGGGCTACTGCATGCAGGCGCAGGCCCACCCGGAGCTGCGGGACGAGACGGTGGCCTGGCTCGGCGCGCACCTGACCGCCGAGACCTGGCCGTACTTCAAGCGGCGGCGGCTCACCTCGCTCGGGCTGCCGGGCGCGGTCCCGGCCCGCCTGGCGTTCGTGCCGCGCAACCGCACCGTCCGCAGGGTGGCCCGGCGGGCCCGCGCGCTGAAGAAGGCCGCGCTCGGCTGAGCGCGGCCTTCCCACCCCGGGGCCGGGGCGCTCACACCGTGGGCGCCCCGGCCCTGTTCGCGTTCCCGGCCACCCGCCGGTACCACCAGCCGGTCGCGATCAGGCAGACGAGCGCGGCGACCCCGACCGCCCCGCCGAGCTTGAGGCCCGGCGGCTGGAAGGTGCAGCTGATCGACGTCGCCTTGCCGTCGAGCGGTACGGCGATCAGGCCGAGGTACTTCTTCGCGGCCGTGGCCGACCCGTCGCCCGCGGAGCACCGCCAGCCGTTGATCCGCGGCACCGCGACGACCGCGGTGCCGGTGCTGCCGGCAGGCAGGTCGGCGCTGAGGGTGTGGCCGTCGACGTGCACGGCGGTCGCGCCGGTCGCCGTCAGCTTGCTCACCGCCGCGTCCAGCCGGCTCTTCACCAGGCAGCCGATCGACTGCTCGGGCAGCCTGAGGTGGCCGGTGAAGCGCAGCGCGACCTGCACGGCGCCGGACGCGGGGACGGTGCCGACGGCCGCCATCCCGCTGCGGACGGCGGGCAGATGGCCGTCGAAGCCCACCGGCTGCCCCTGGCCGAGAGCGGCGGTGCCCTTGTACTGCGGTGCCCAGAAGTAGACCTGCGCGCCGGGGGTGCAGGTGGTGCTCAAGGTGGCGGCGCCGATGGCGGTGTCGGTCCGCACGATCGGGGCCTGCCGGTCGTAGACCTTGGCGCCGAGCACCATCTCCTGGTTGGCGAAGGCGGAGTCGTCCCAGTGCTGCGCCGTGCCGGCCAGCCGCAGGTCAGGGCGTACGGTCACCAGCGGCGGCACCGCCATGGTGGTGGACGTGGTGGTGGCGCGCGGCAGCCGGTCGCTGCGCACCGGGCCGATCGGGGTGGAGTGCAGCCGGGTGCCGATGGAGAAGATGGCGTCGGTGACCGGGTTGGCGAGGGAGACCGGGTGGCGGCCCTTGGCGTAGTAGCCGAAGCCCAGTTCCGACAGCATCCACGAGGTGTCGTCCGCCGTCAGGCTGCTGTAGTACTCGGCGCCCTGCCCGCCGACGACCATCTCGTCGTTGCCGCCGGGCACGTTGTCGGGGTCGGTGCGCGACGCCGGCCAGTCGTCCTTCGCGGCGACGGCCGCCGCCATGTCCTGCTGCGCCGGGCCGAGCCGCGGTGTCCAGGACACCTCCTTGAGCTGGAGTTCCGCGACCCGCATGCCGGTCACCGCGGTCTCACCGCCCTGGGCCAGGACCAGCAGGGCGACGGCCGCCACCGGCAGCGCCCGCGCGCCGACCCCGTACCGCCGTGCGACCAGCACCGCGGCGGCGGCCAGCGCGCCGAGCAGCAGTGCGACCGCGAAGCTCGGGTAGGTCCACCGGTCGACGACCTCGCGGCCGTGGGCCGCCAGGGTGAGGACGGCGAGCACGGCCGCGCCGCCGAGCAGTGCGGGCAGCGCGGGCAGGCCGTCGGCGGTGGACAGCCAGGCCGCGATCAGCAGCAGGCCGCACACCACGAAGGTCTGCCGGTAGGGGATGCCGTTGGGCGACGCGCCGGCGTGCCAGATCAGGTGGGTCGGCTCCCAGTTCAGCGACAGGGTCACCAGGCACACGCACGCCGACCAGGCGACGCGTACCCGGGTGGCGACGGCCCGATTGAAGGGCAGTGTCAGCGCCAGCACCAGGGCGGGGGTGCCGATGTAGAGGGCGGGCGTGGCCGTGCTGGTCGTCGCGGGCAGCAGACGGGCGAGGATGTCCGCCCATGCGGCCGGGGCGAAGACCACCTCGGGGGTGGGGTCGGCGACCTTGGTGGCCTTGTAGATCACCAGCACCAGCGGGGCGGCGAGGCCGATGCCGATCAGCACCCCGCGGGTGGCGTGCAGCAGCCCGGCCAGCCTCCGCCTGCCGGCCTCGTCGGCGGTGAACAGCCGCACCACCAGCACGATGGCGGCGCCGATGGTGGCCATGTAGGCGGTGTAGAAGTTCGCCACCCAGAACAGGCCCACCACCAGCGGCCCCACCACGGGCCGCCGGCCGGCCCGCGCCCACTCGCCCACCAGGCACAGCAGCGGGAAGGCCAGCAGGCCGTCGAGCCACATCGGCACCGAGGCGCCGTTGTCGAGCGCCCAGCCCGACAGGGCGTAGGCCGCGCCCAGCACCGCGGCGACCGGCCACGGCCCGCGGCGCAGCCGCAGCAGCAGCACCGCCATCGCGGCGCCCGCCGCGGTGATCTTCGCCGCGGTGATGACGTAGAGCGCCAACTCGATCCGGTCGGCGGGGAAGAGCACCACCAGCAGGTCGAAGGGGCTGCTGAGATACGTGCCGAAGTCGCCGAGGAAGTTCGAGCCGAACCCGGAGTTCCAGTTGACGAACATGTCGCCGTCGGCGCCGCCGAGCAGCATCTTGCGCCAGTAGGCGTGGTAGGGCAGGTACTGGTTGCCGAGGTCCACGATGTTGCGGGTGTGCGAACCGAGCGGGTAGCTGCCGGCCATCAGACCGCCGAGGCAGAAGACCACGCAGGCCATCAGCGCGGCGCCGAGTCCGCCGCGCAGCGTGTGGCTGCGCCGGGCCCGGTCGAGGAGCCGCCGCCCGGCACCGCCGGGCAGCGGCCGGTCCTCCGCTGTCGTGACAGCTTCGTCCTGGTCGGATACGGCCTCGGCAGAAGGAGACACAGGTCCTCCGGAATATGGTGCGCGGCGCGCCCGATGCGCGTATCCCGGTGAGTCGTGTCACCGCACCAGTGGAGGGCCATCCCAGCCGAGCCGGGCGACGTTCATCCGACGACCGGACCAACCGACTGCTTCGGTCGGGTGAACGGCAGGCGCCGTACGCCCGTCGGAGCCCGACCGCTCAGAAGGCGTCGGTCGGCACGTACGTGCCCCACACCTCGCGCAACGCGTTGCAGACCTCGCCGACCGTGGCCCGCGCCCTGAGCGCGTCCTTCATCGGGTAGAGCACGTTGTCGCTGCCCGCCGCGGCCTTCCGGAGCGCGTCGAGCGCCGCCTCGACGGCGTCCCCGTCGCGGGCCGCCCGCAGCTTCCCCAGCCGGGCCGCCTGCTGCGCCTCGATCGCCGGGTCCACCCGCAGCGGCTCGTACGGCTCCTCCTCGTCGAGCTTGTAGCGGTTGACGCCGACCACCACCCGCTCGCCCGCGTCGGTCTCCAGGGCGATGCGGTAGGCGTTCCGCTCGATCTCCCCCTTCTGGAAGCCGTGCTCGATGGCGGGGACCGCGCCGCCGAGGTCCTCGACCTTCGCCATCAGCGCGACAGCCGCGGCCTCGACGTCGTCGGTGAGCTTCTCCACCACGTAACTGCCCGCGAAGGGGTCGACGGTGGCGGTGACGTCGGTCTCGTAGGCCAGCACCTGCTGGGTGCGCAGCGCGAGCCTGGCCGACTTGTCGGTGGGCAGCGCGATGGCCTCGTCGAAGGAGTTGGTGTGCAGCGACTGCGTGCCGCCGAACACCGCCGCCAGGCCCTGGACGGCCACCCGCACCAGGTTGACCTCGGGCTGCTGCGCCGTGAGCTGCACACCCGCGGTCTGGGTGTGGAAGCGCAGCATCAGCGACTTGGGATTCTTCGCGCCGAACTCCTCGCGCATCACCCGCGCCCAGATCCGCCGGGCCGCGCGGAATTTCGCGACCTCCTCCAGGATCGTGGTGCGCGACACGAAGAAGAAGGACAGCCGCGGCGCGAAATCGTCCACGTCCATTCCCGCGGCGACCGCGGTACGGACGTATTCGATGCCGTCGGCGAGCGTGAAGGCGATCTCCTGCGCGGGCGAGGCCCCGGCCTCCGCCATGTGGTAGCCCGAGATCGAGATGGTGTTCCACTTCGGGATCTCGGTCCTGCAGTAGGCGAAGATGTCGGCGATCAGCCGCAGCGACGGCTTGGGCGGGAAGATGTACGTCCCCCGCGCGATGTACTCCTTGAGCACGTCGTTCTGGATGGTGCCGGTCAGCCGGTCGGCGGAGACGCCCTGCTCCTCGCCGACGAGCTGGTAGAGCAGCAGCAGCAGGGCGGCGGGCGCGTTGATCGTCATCGAGGTGGACACCTTGTCCAGCGGGATGCCGTCGAAGAGCACCAGCATGTCGTCGATCGAGTCGATGGCGACCCCGACCTTGCCGACCTCGCCGTGCGCGATGGGCGCGTCCGAGTCGTGGCCCATCTGGGTGGGCAGGTCGAAGGCGACCGACAGGCCCATGGTGCCGTTGGCGATGAGCTGCTTGTAGCGCGCGTTCGACTCCGACGCGGTGCCGAAGCCGGCGTACTGCCGCATCGTCCAGGGCCGTCCTGTGTACATCGACGGGTAGACCCCGCGGGTGAACGGGTACCCGCCGGGCTCCCCCAGCTTCTCCGCCGGGTCCCAGTCCCCCAGTGCCTCCGGACCGTAGACCGGCTCGATCGGCAGGCCGCTTTCCGACTCGCGCGTCATGCTTCACGCCTCCGCAATGCTGGTGGGGTGGGATCGAGGGGGGTTCCCGCCACGGACTGTAGCGGCGAGCGTGCACGCGGTGCACCGCTCCGCGCTGGGACCTTCCTCACAGTCCACCCGCGGGCCGCGGCGGATCGGCCGCCGCCCCGCCCGCGGCCCGCTGCCGTTGCGGAGTCTCCACCGGGGGGCCGCAACCGTGCGGGCCGGAAAGATGTCTAGTGGTGCACAAGGGCAGACACAGGGGGATGAGAGTGATGTCGACACGCAGGAACAGGGGAAGACGCCGGGTCTCGGTGACGGTGGCGGCCGCCGGGGCGGCGCTCGCCATGGCGGTGCTCGCCGCGTGCGGCCCGCAGGACACCGGGGCCGACCAGCAGCCGTCGTCGAGCACGACCGCGGCAGGCACCACGGAACCGGCCACCACGAGCGCGGCCCCGGCCACCACGCAGGCGCCGACCACGCCTGCCACCACCGCGCCCGCCAAGTCCACCAAGCCGGCCGCCCCGAAGACCAAGGCTCCGACCAAGCCGCCGGTCGAGCCGGCCGTGATGAAGGTGGGCACGACCAGCTCCCAGGTGCGCGAACTCCAGGCAAGGCTGGGCCAGCTGCACCTGTTCTCGCAGAATCCGACCGGCTACTACGGCAGCGTCACCCAGCACGCGGTGAGCGACTTCCAGGAGCGGCACGCGCTGGCCTCGACCGGCAGCGTCAGCCAGGCCACCTGGTCCAAGCTGCGGTCGCTGACCCACCAGCCGACCCACAAGGAGCTCTACCCGCCGATCCCGGCGAAGCCGGCCGGCAAGCTGGACGCGCGCTGCATGACCGGCCGCGCGCTGTGCATCAGCAAGACCAGCCGCACCCTGTCATGGGTGGTGAACGGCAAGGTGCAGGCCACCATGGACGTCCGCTTCGGGTCGCAGTACACCCCGACCCGCGAGGGCCTGTTCCACGTGGACTCCAAGAGCCGCGACCACGTCTCGACGATCTACCACACGTCGATGCCGTACGCGATGTTCTTCAGCGGCGGCCAGGCGGTGCACTATTCGTCCGACTTCGCCGCCCGCGGCTACGCGGGGGCCTCGCACGGCTGCGTCAACGTCCGGGACAAGGCCGCGATCTCGCGGCTCTTCGACGAGGTGCACGTCGGCGACAAGGTCGTCGTCTACTGGTGAGCGCCCGGCGGCGGTGAGAAGGGAGCGCGACCGGGCAGGGGGAAATGCGCCCGGCCGCGCTCCGTTCCGCCCGACCCCGGTACGGGGAGAACCGGGGTCGAGGGGGCCGATGACCAGTCGGCCTTACTCCCTACAGCGCACGGACCGTCAGAAGTGTCACCTGCCCGGCGCACGTGACGCCGAGTGCCGCCCGGGGCGGATGTGACGCGGGCCGCCGCCGCCGTGCCGCTTGTCCGCCTTGCCGCCCTTGCCGCCTGTTGCGCCCTTGCCGCCCTTCCCGCCGCCGCCCTGCGATGCGGGCCAGTCGGCCTTCCCCCCGGACCTGCCGCCCGGGCAGTGGCCGGGGTGCGTCCGGTGGCAGGAGTGCCCGCGCCCTTCGTGGCCGGCGCCGCGCCGCTGCTCGTCGACGCCGCTGTGGGCCGGCGGTGGCGCGCTGACGCCCCCGTTGATGCGGGGGCCCGCCGTCCACGGCCCTGACGTGCTGCTGTCGGGCGACACCGCCGCCGGGGGCCTGGTGCCCACCGGCGCGTTCCCCGCGCCCTCCCCAGGGGTGAACGACCTGGCGACCGCGGCCATCCCCACCGCCACCCCGCCGAGCGCCAGCGCCGACATGACGGCCGCCGCCATCACCCGGGGCCGCCGCACCGTGAAGGCCGCCCGCAGCGCGGCCAGCGGGCCGCCGCCCTTGCCGCGGGCCCGCCCCACGGCGGCCGTGCGGAAGGCCGCGAGCGCGGCCGCCTCGCGGACCGGGTCGAGCGGCGCGCGCCCGCCGCGGGCCGCGGCGAGCAGCCGGACCAGCCGGTCGGCGGGCACGCTGGGCGGCGCGCAGGACCCGTCACCGGTGAGCAGGATCTCCGCGGTGCGCGCGTCCGGCCAGCTGCCGGCGCGGGGCACCGGAAGGCACTGGGGCGGGTGGGGGTCGCGGGCCGGGTGGGGCAGGTCCGCGGATGCGGCTTCGCGTCGGGTGTTGTCGCTCATCCCACTTCCTCACAGCGCCTTGGACGCGGAAAACGTGACATCCGCGTGCGGCCGGTCCGTGGGACGCTGCCCCGGGACCGCGCCGGGGGCCTCGCCGTAGGTGTCCCCGTCGCCGTACTGGTCCCCGTGGTCGTACTCCAGGATCTCCGCCAGCCGCCGCAGGCCGCGGTGGGTCGCCATTCGCACCGAGCCGGCGCGTTTGCCGAGCACCCGCGCGGCGCTGGTCGAGTCCAGCCCCATCACCACCCGCAGCAGCACCGCCTCCGCCTGCTCGCGCGGCAGCGCGGCGATGGCGGCGAGCGCCCGGTCGGTGGCGACCGCGTCCAGGGCCTCGCCCGCGGTGTCGGCCCGGTCCGGCAGCTGGATGAGGTCGTCCACGCCGCCGCCGGGCACCGGGCGCCTGCTGCGCGCCCTTATGTGGTCGAGCGCGCGGTTGCGGGCGATCCTGGCCGCCCAGCCGCGTATCGACCCGCTGCCGCAGCGGTAGTTGGGCAGATCGCGGGCGATCTGCAACCAGGCCTCGGACGCCACGTCCTCGGCGTCCACCGGCCCGACCAGGCTGCGGACGTAGTTCAGCAACTGCGGCTGGACAGCCCGGTAGACGGTACGGAACGCGGCGTCGTCGCCCTGCTGGGCCGCGCTGACCGCGGCCTCCAGAGTCTCGTGCGGTTCCACGTCGGGCCCCACCCCCTCGAACACAGGGCCAATCCTGCCTCATGCGCGGCTGTGACACTTTTGCTCTGGGATACGCAGTACAAGTCGGCGGCCGGGGACGCTCCTGTGGGGGGAGGCGGCCCCCGGCCGTCGTCACTCTTCCGTGTGGCCCACAGGAGAGCATCCTCCGCCTGCCCGTGGACCGCCCCCGCCGTGACCGTTTCCGGTGGGACGGAGTGCGGGGCGGCGCCGGGAGACCGGGGCGTATCCGCGTCCGAGCAGGGCGGCAGCGTCAACCGGCGGGTCAGCAGCACTTCGTACGAGTGAAGTTCGCACACCTGCGTGCCTCGTTCGAACCGGCCCCGCCTACAGTGGAGTTCTCCCCCGCCGAATCCGCCGTACGGGGTTCCCGTACGTCCGCCCATCACGCCCCTGGAGCTCCGCTGCTGTCCAGCGACACCGCGTCCGACGCTCCGCCGTCCCCGCTGACGCGGCTCAACGAGGCGCCGGCCACCGCCGCCGAGACGGCGCTGCTGGCCTGCTGCGGCAGCCACAGGTGGGCCCGGCGGATGACCGCCCACCGCCCGTATCCGACCGTCGAGGCGCTGCTGGCCGCGGCGGACGAGGCCGCGTACGACCTGACCTCGGGCGATCTCGCCGAGGCGCTGGCCGGCGAGGCGACCACGGCGCTCACCGACCGCGGCGGCCTGACCGTGCACACCGCGCTGCGCGCCGCCCACGCGCACTACGAGGCGAAATTCGGCCACGCCTTCATCCTCGCCCTCGACGAGCCCACCGCCGCCGACCCGGCCGCGGCCCTCGACGAGACCCTGGCCAGCCTGCGCGAAAGGCTCGGGCACGACGAGGACGAGGAGCGGGTGGTCACCGCGGAGCAGCTGCGCAGGCTCTGCAGGACCCGGCTGATCCGGCTGACCGGGCATACGGACCTGTCCGCGCGGGCATTCGAGGCCGCCGGTTCACCCGACCGTGCGGGATCGATCACACCTGGCCTACCCCGCGGTACTCAGGCCGTATCGCGTCGCTACGATGGCCGGGGCCGGTGGACCGTACCCGGCCGGGCGTGACCGACACCCCTAGCCGGCACCCCTCGCCCCGCTCCCGGAGGGTTTTTTCCGTGCCGGCTGGAACGCTTTACCGCGGCCGGGAAGGCATGTGGTCGTGGGTGGCTCATCGAGTCACCGGTGTCCTCATCTTCTTCTTCCTGTTCGTGCATGTCCTCGACACCGCCCTGGTGCGGGTCTCCCCCGAGGACTACGACAAGGTCGTCTCCACCTACAAGACGCCGATCGTCAGCCTGCTGGAGTACGGCCTCGTCGCCGCGATCCTCTTCCACGCGCTGAACGGACTGCGGATCATCGCCGTCGACTACTGGACCCAGGGCCCGCGCTACCAGAAGCAGATGCTGTGGACCGTGGTCGGCCTGTGGATCCTGCTGATGCTCGGCGCGATCTACCCGGTCCTCGGCCACGCCGCTCGAGTCCTGTTCGGGAGCTGAACGACACATGTCCACTGACATCACCGACGCCGTCGAGCTGACCGGCTCCAGCGTCGCCCCGTACAGCCCGCAGAATCCCGCCCCGGTCATCGAGCCGCCGCGGGCCCGCACCAAGCGCACCCCGCGCAGCAGCCGCACCAACTTCGAGATGTACGGCTGGCTCTTCATGCGGCTGTCCGGTGTGGTCCTCGTCGTGCTGGTGCTCGGCCACCTGCTGATCCAGCTGGTGCTGGACGGCGGTGTGCAGAAGGTCGGTTTCGCCTTCGTCGCGGGCCGCTGGGCGTCGCCGTTCTGGCAGTACTGGGACCTGGCGATGCTCTGGCTCGCGATGCTGCACGGCGGCAACGGTCTGCGGACCGTCATCAACGACTACGCCGAGCAGGCCAACACCCGCGTCTGGCTCAAGACGCTGCTGTTCACCGCAGTGGCGTTCACCATCGTGCTCGGTTCGCTGGTGATCTTCACCTTCGACCCGAACATCCGCTAAGCCAGGGCTGGACAGGGAAAGCGACCCCATGCAGATCCACAAGTACGACACCGTCATCGTCGGCGCGGGCGGCGCCGGTATGCGCGCCGCCATCGAGGCCACCAAGCGCAGCCGCACCGCCGTCCTGACCAAGCTCTACCCGACCCGCTCCCACACCGGCGCCGCCCAGGGCGGCATGGCCGCCGCCCTCGCGAACGTCGAGGAGGACAACTGGGAGTGGCACACCTTCGACACGATCAAGGGCGGCGACTACCTGGTCGACCAGGACGCCGCCGAGATCCTGGCGAAGGAGGCCATCGACGCGGTCCTCGACCTGGAGAAGATGGGCCTGCCGTTCAACCGGACGCCCGAGGGCCGGATCGACCAGCGCCGGTTCGGCGGCCACACCCGCAACCACGGCGAGGCCGCGGTCCGCAGGGCGTGCTACGCCGCCGACCGCACCGGTCACATGATCCTCCAGACGCTTTACCAGAACTGCGTCAAGGAGGGCGTGGAGTTCTTCAACGAGTTCTACGTCCTCGACCAGCTGCTCACCGAGGTCGACGGCGTGCAGCGGTCCGCGGGTGTGGTGGCGTACGAGCTGGCCACCGGCGAGATCCACGTCTTCCAGGCGAAGGCCGTGATCTACGCGTCCGGCGGCACCGGAAAGTTCTTCAAGGTGACCTCCAACGCGCACACCCTCACCGGTGACGGCCAGGCGGCCGTCTACCGCCGCGGGCTGCCGCTGGAGGACATGGAGTTCTTCCAGTTCCACCCGACGGGCATCTGGCGGATGGGCATCCTGCTGACGGAGGGCGCCCGCGGTGAGGGCGGCATCCTCCGCAACAAGGACGGCGAGCGCTTCATGGAGAAGTACGCCCCCGTCATGAAGGACCTCGCCTCGCGCGACGTCGTCTCCCGGGCGATCTACACCGAGATCCGCGAGGGCCGCGGCTGCGGTCCCGAGGGCGACCACGTCTACCTCGACCTGACCCACCTGCCGCCGGAGCAGCTGGACGCGAAGCTGCCGGACATCACCGAGTTCGCGCGCACCTACCTGGGCATCGAGCCGTACACCGACCCGATCCCGATCCAGCCGACCGCGCACTACGCCATGGGCGGCATCCCCACCAACGTCCAGGGCGAGGTGCTGCGCGACAACACCACCGTCGTGCCCGGCCTGTACGCGGCCGGCGAGGTCGCCTGCGTCTCGGTGCACGGCGCCAACCGGCTCGGCACCAACTCGCTGCTCGACATCAACGTCTTCGGCCGCCGCTCCGGCATCGCCGCCGCCGAGTACGCGCACTCCTCGGACTTCGCGCCGCTCCCGGACGACCCGGCCTCGCTCGTCGAGGCCCAGGTCGAGCGGCTGCGCTCGGCCACCGGCAGCGAGCGGGTGTCCGACATCCGGCGCGAGCTCCAGGAGTGCATGGACGCCAACGTGATGGTCTTCCGCACCGAGCAGACCATCAAGACCGCCGTCGAGAAGATCGGCGAGCTGCGCGAGCGCTACCTCAACGTGTCCATCCAGGACAAGGGCAAGCGGTTCAACACCGACCTGCTGGAAGCCGTCGAGCTGGGCAACCTGCTGGACCTCGCCGAGGTCATGGCCGTCTCCGCGCTGGCCCGCAAGGAGTCCCGCGGCGGCCACTACCGCGAGGACTACCCCAACCGCGACGACGTCAACTTCATGCGGCACACGATGGCCTACCGCGAGGTGGACGCCACGAGCGGCGCCGAGTCGATCCGCCTGGACTACAAGCCGGTCGTGCAGACCCGCTACCAGCCGATGGAGCGTAAGTACTGATGAGCACCCCGAACACTCCGACGCTGGACAAGCACTCGTCCGCACTGGACGCCGCGGAGAGCGGTACATCCCACCTGATCACGGTCACCATGCGGGTCCGCCGCTTCAACCCCGAGGTCTCGGCCGAGGCCGCGTGGGTCGACTACCAGCTGCCGATGGACCCCAAGGAGCGCGTCCTCGACGCCCTCCACAAGATCAAGTGGGAGATCGACGGCACCCTCACCTTCCGCCGCTCCTGCGCCCACGGCGTCTGCGGCTCGGACGCGGTCCGCATCAACGGCCGCAACCGCCTCGCGTGCAAGACCCTGATCAAGGACATCAACCCCGAGAAGCCCATCACGGTCGAGCCCATCAAGGGCCTCACCGTGCTCAAGGACCTCGTGGTCGACATGGACCCCTTCTTCCAGGCCTACCGCGACGTGATGCCCTTCCTCATCACGAAGGGCAACGAGCCCACCCGCGAGCGCCTGCAGTCCGCCGAGGACCGCGAGCGCTTCGACGACACCACCAAGTGCATCCTCTGCGCCGCCTGCACCTCGTCCTGCCCGGTCTTCTGGAACGACGGCCAGTACTTCGGTCCCGCGGCCATCGTCAACGCCCACCGCTTCATCTTCGACTCCCGCGACGAGGGCGGTGAGCAGCGCCTGGAGATCCTGAACGACAAGGACGGCGTCTGGCGCTGCCGCACCACCTTCAACTGCACGGACGCCTGCCCGCGCGGCATCGAGGTGACGAAGGCGATCCAGGAGGTCAAGCGGGCGCTGATCACGCGCCGCTTCTGACCCTTCTCCACACCCGAGGCCCGCTCCCCTTCACCGGGGGCGGGCCTTCGGCGTGCCCGCGGCCGGTCCAGAGCGGCTCATGGGCGGCCGTCCACAGCGGCCGGTCCGCACCGGCCGGCTCATGGGCGGCCAGGCGGGCGTGTCGAGGCCCAGCTCACGGGCGGTCGGCGGGGACCGGCCGGAGGGTCGGCCAGCGGGCGAGCATCCGGCCGTGGAGGGCGGCCGTCAGGGTGTGCAGGGCGGGCAGCGCGTCGGAAGCCGCGGTCATACGGGTGACGACGGCCAGGCGGTGGGCGAGGCGCTGGCGGGCGGTCGCGGTACCCCATTGCCAGTCGCGGTCGGGAAGGCGCGCCAGGTGGTCGGCGGACTCGCGGTGGGCGCGCTCGACCAGGGCGTCGCCCCGGATCAGCCAGCCCGCGCACGCGTCGGTCAGGCCGGGGCCGAGGTCGACACCGGTGCCGGTCTCGGCGTGCCAGGCGGCGGCGTAGGCCTGCTCGGCCCGCTCCAGCAGCGGCGCGGCGGCGGCGGTGACGCACCAGCAGGTGGGGAAGCCGATGCGCAGGTAGGCGAGTTCGACCAGGCCGCTGCCCCAGGACGCCTGCTCGAAGTCGATGAATCTGACGCCGCCCGCGGTGTGCAGGTCGTTGCCGGGACACGGGTCGCCGTGCAGCAGAGCCTGCCCAGGTGCCCGGGCGAGGCGGTCGACGAGCGCGTCGAGTTCCGCGGCGGCGCCGGCCGGGACCGGGCTTCCGAGGCGGTCGGCCAGCCGCAGGAAGGCCTCGGCGTCGGCCGCGTCCGGGCCCTTCCAGCGCGGGAGGACATCCGCCACGGCCGGTCCCGCGCAGGCGTGCAGCCGCGCCAGCGCGGTGGCGTAGTCGACGATCCAGTAGGCGCCCGGCCGCCGGTCCTCCACGCGTTCGAGGACCAGGACCCGCTCGGCCGGGTCGGTCCCCAGCAGCGCCGGCACCACGGGCGCCGCGGCCCGCAGCGCGAGCCGCAGTGCGGCCACCTCGCGGGCGTACCGCTGCTCGGCGTCGGGGCCGCCGACGATCTGCTTCACGACCGCGGGCCCGGCGGCCAGTTCGACGCGCCAGACCCGCGAGCGAGGACTGCTGCCCAGCCTGCGGGGCCGCCGGGGCGGCCCCAGTACTTCCCGCAGCGCGTCTCCGAACGGCAGTCGCGAGAGCGGCATGGGTGCCTTCCGTCGGGGGCGGCGGGTCTGCGTCGTGCGTCCCACCGTACCGACACCGCCGGGTGCCGCGCCGAGGGCGGCACCCGGCGGCCGGCGCGAACTCGGCCGTGGCCCCTCCCTGGTGCGGCCGCTCCCCCGGTCCGGGAGACAATCCAGACCCGCAGGTTTCCCGGGCAGAGGATCGTGAGCTTGTGACCGAGTACGCACTGCGCCCCGTCGGGCGCGTCCAGTCGGCGCTGACCGAGCGGGCGGCGGCGCCCAAGCAGGCCGACGAAGGAGCGCCGGACGCCTGGCTGATCCTGGACGAGCGCTACGCGCCCGCCCTGGAAGGCCTCGAGCCCGGCATGGACGTGGTGCTGCTGACCTGGCTCGACCGTGCCGACCGGGACACGCTCACGGTGCGGCCGCGCGGTGACGCCGCCCGCCCGCTCAGCGGTGTCTTCGCCACCCGCGCGCCCGACCGGCCCAACCCGATCGGGCTGCACACCGTCCGCGTCCTGGCCATCGCCG
The DNA here is from genome assembly GCF_043197715.1 of Streptomyces sp. NPDC049040. NCBI lineage: Bacteria > Bacillati > Actinomycetota > Actinomycetes > Kitasatosporales > Streptomycetaceae > Streptomyces > Streptomyces sp. NPDC049040. The sequence goes on along the minus strand of NZ_JBICTO010000007.1, from coordinate 332,165 downwards.
GCACGCACATCCACGTCCGCAGCCTCGAAGCGCTCGACGGCACCCCGGTCCTGGACGTCAAGCCCGTGCTCACCGACGACCGCTGAGCCCGGCCGTCACAACTGGCTGAGGATCGTGCGGTCGGTGATCTCCCTGTCGCGGGACAGCATCAGCGCCTTGCTCAGGATGAGGCTGAGGGTGCGGTCGCCCTCGAAGGGGAGATAGCCGTCGTAGCCGGTGCCCGGCCCGGACTTCGGGACGATGCACAGGTAGCGGTCGTGCGGCGAGATCAGGATGTTGCCCGAGCCGAGGTGGATCCGGTACGTGTGCAGGTCGCCGCGCACGTGCAGGAATCGGCCCTCGACGCTGCACCGGTCGGCTATCGCCAGCCGGGGGACGAGCCGGCTGAGCAGGTCGCGGCGCCCCTGGGCGGTCTGGGTGAGGTCGCCGAAGCCGAAGGACTGCCAGTAGTCGCGGTAGCGCCCCTGCGGGCCGCCGTCCTGCCAGGCGGGGTCGTTCCCCACGCTGGCGACCCCGACGAAGAGGTCGACGTCGCGCAGGACCTCGCTGAGGACCAGCGCGGGCACCTGGTCGAGCGGCAGCCCGTCGGCGGGCGCGCCACCCGAGGGGTGGTGGTAGCCGCCGCCTCCCGCGTAGGCCTGGTTGACCGGCTCGTCCAGCGGGTGGAAGCGGACCTGGTCGGTGGTCAGGTGGCGGAAGCTGCCGGACTCGGTGAGGTCGTCCTCGCCCGCGCCCTCGATCCAGAACTCGGCCCGCAGCCCCCACTGCGGCAGTTCCCGCACCGCGGGCGGGTAGCAGTCGTCCACCGCGAGCCGCAGCTTGCTGGTCCAGCCGCGGACGGCGGCAAGCGACTGGAACTGGTGCTGCCGCAGGATATGCGCGGCAAAGCGGTTGGAGTACGTACGGGTGCCGCGCTCCGCGTCGGTCAGCAGATAGACCTCGCGGTGCGCCTGCTTGAAGGGCTGGGTGATCGCGTGCCGCTCCAGCCAGTCGCGCCACGCGACGACCTCGGCGGGCTCCCGGTCCACCGGGTGCCACAGCTCCACCGTGCTCCCCGCGGGCACGGGCGCGCCCGCGAGCGTGCGCAGCTGTCCCTCGGCGTATCCGCAGGAGCGCCCGTCGACCGTCCAGAGCAGGCGGCGGGCGAGGGTGCCGACCAGCGGGTGGTCCAGGCAGCGCTCCCGCCATGCCTCGTACGCCCACTGCCTGCGGGCGAGGAACTGCCGGTCGAGCCGCTCGGCCTGTGCGGTCAGCATCCGGTCGATGTCCTTCGCGGCGGCCTTGAGCTCGGCGACCTCCTCGGGGTGGTCGCGCCGGACCGCCGCGGGGATGCCCCTGACCTCCTTGCCCGCCGCGTTGCGCCAGCTCAGGACAGTTTTGCCGGCGCGCACCGCCAGCTCGCCGTGCTCATGCCGCAGCAGCCCGACCTCGGTCAGGCCGTAAGCGGGCACCGCCAGCTCCTCGACCTCCTCGCGGCTCAGGCCGAGGGCCGCGGCCCGCGCCTCCAGGGCCAGGTCGAGCTGCTTGAGGGTGCCGCGGAAGGTCACCCGGGAGGCCAGCCTGGCGATCTCGCCGAGCGCGGACCCGCCCTCGCAGCGGGCCAGCGCGAGCACCCCTGCGTTGGCGAGCTTGGGGTTGCGTGGGCCGTGGCCGGGGACCTTGCGCAGCGACATGTCCACCAGCGCGCCCAGCGCCCGCGTGATGGCGGGGTCCGGCGGCAGCAGTGCCAGCAGCCAGGCCAGGCCGCGCAGGGCGTTGGCGTTGAAGGGGTCGAGCAGCGTGTTGGGGTCGGGGCCGTACTCCTGGGGCGCGAAGGGCACAGGCCTCGGGCGCCCGGCCAGGCCGAGCCAGCGCACCGCCTTCTCCTGCACGGCGTCGGCGCCGAGCCGGTCGATCAGCGCCCTGGCGTCCTTCTCCCAGCGGGGGGAGGGCCGGGCGGCGGTCGCGGCGGCGGCCAGCCGCAGCAGCCGCGGCCAGGGGTCGCCGAGCAGGGCCGCGGTGGCCAGCGCGTCGTCCGACCACTCCTCGCCCGCGTTGACCGGCGGATCGGGGAGCCGTCTCAGCAGCGCGGGCAGGCCGTCGGGGGGATACGTGCAGGCCGCGGTCCTGCGCATGACGGCGACGGCGTCGGCGGGCACCGTGCGGCCCGCGGCGATCTCGGCCTCGGCGAGCAGGTCGGGGCGCTTGTGGTCGTGCCAGACGGTGCTGACCCCGGTGAACTCGGCGAGCCGGGCGGCGCGCTCCTCCGGCAGCGGGTCGGCGTCGAGGCCGCGGGCGGCCATGATGGCAAGCAGCAGCAGGGCGTAGCGCGCGTCGTCGGCGGACGGCGGTGTCGCGTCGTGCCGGTCAGAGAGCCGCTCCACCAGTTCGAGCCGCTGCGGGGTCGTCAGCTCCGCGACGCACGCCAGCATCTTCCGGGTGGAACTGTGGTCGAGCATCGGCGGGCTCTGGACGGCGTCGGCCAGCCGGCAGGCGAGCCCCTCGACGTCCCCGGCGGCGGCGAGCCGCCGCACCGCCACCACGTGCTCCCCAGGACTGGCCATCAGCCACCCACCAGCGGAACGAGCTTGAGGAAGACGACCTCGGTGCCCGCGGGCAGGTCGACCTCGTCGTCCAGGTCCTCGACCTGGCGGTCCGCGACCAGCATCAGGAAGCCGTTGCGGCCGAAGGCGTCGAGCGCCAGCTCGCACTGCCGCTCGGGGTCCAGGCGGCGCGGAGTGCGCAACCGGTAGCCGTTGAGCGTGTGTTCGGTGTCGGTGGGCTGGACGAGGCCGTGGAAGACCTCGGGCTGCCGCGCGTTGTACTCCGCCACTTCCCTGAGGACCCGGCGCCTTATCAACTCGCGGGCGCTGAGGCGCTCTTCCGCGAAATCCAGCCCCCAGGAGCCGCGGGTCTCCCCTGATGTCGTCTCGTCGACGAAGGTCACCATTCCCATGACCGCGAGCGTAGGGGCGGCCACTGACAACAGGGGCTCCGGGCGCCCGCACCCCGGTGGCGGGGTGGGCGAAGGGCCGAGGGGACGGGTCGGCGGCCCAGGTGTTCGGGTGCGCGGGTGGTCGGGTGCTGGTGGGTGTATCCGATGATCTTTCCGTTCCGGAAAAGTTTTCCACAGGGAGATTTTTCCGGACCGGCAAAAATGCTAGATTGGCAAGCATGGACACCAGGGAGGGCCCGGTGGAGCCGGCGGACGCGGCCGACGCCACCGACGGGCTGCGCGAGCGGAAGAAGCGGCAGACGCGGGCCGCGCTGAGCCGGGCCACGATCGCGCTGAGCGTCGAGCGCGGCTGGGACGGGGTCCGGATGGAGGACATCGCCGCGGCGGTGAACGTCTCGGAGCGCACCTTCCGCAACTACTTCTCCAGCAGGGCGGAGGCGGTGGCCGCCACCCACCTGGACCGGATGCTGCGCGTCGCCAGGGCGCTGGACGAGCGGCCGGCCGGGGAGCCGCTGTGGGAGTCGATAAAGGCGTCGGTGCAAGCCGAGTTCAGCCCCGAGGACAGCAGGCCGGCCGACCCGGCGGCGGGCAGGCGGCACACCGCGGCGATCTGGAAGGTCCTCTCGGAGCCCGCCGTGCAGGGCGAGGTGCTGCGCGCCGACCAGGCAGCGCAGGTGGTGCTGGCCGAGTCGATCGGCGCGCGCACCGGCTCGGACCCGCGGGCCGACCTCTATCCGAAGCTGGTCGCCGCCTCGGTCGGGGCCGCCATCGGCACAGCGCTGGGCCACTGGCTGCGGGCCGATCCCCCGGTCCCGCTGGGACCGCTGATAAGCGACGTGCTCGGACAGCTGACGGCCGGCCTGCCCGCACCGGCACGCACCGGGAGCCGACCGCCGGACCTGCCGGCCTGACCCGCGGCACGGCACACGAGGACACCGGGCACGAAGAGTCGAGGCACGAAGAGTCGAGAGGGGTGCGTCGTGATGGCCAACGAAGCAGATGTGGATGTGGATGTCGCGATCGTCGGCGGGGGTCCCACCGGACTGATGCTGGCCGCGGAATTGGGGCTGCTGGGCGTGCGCCCCGTGGTGCTGGAGAGCCTGCGGGAGCCGAGTCCTGAACCCCGGGCGAACGGGCTGGTGGGCCAGGTCGTCCAGGCGCTCGACCGGCGCGGGCTCTTCGAGAGCCTCAGTGGCAGCGCGGGACCGCCCCAGCCCGACACCGCGTATTTCATGTTCGCCGGGCTGCCGCTCGACCTGAGCCGGCTGGAGGAGAGCCCGGTCCACACCCTCGCGGTGCCGCAGCACCGCATCGTGCAGGTGCTGACCGCCCGCGCCGCCGAGCTGGGCGCGGAGATCCGCGCCGGGCACCGGGTGACCGGCCTGGCGCAGCGGGAGGACAGGGTCGAGCTGGAGACAGCCGGGCCCGACGGGCCCTACCGGCTGACGGCCCGCCATGCCGTCGGCGCCGACGGGGCGCACAGCGTCATACGCAAGCTCTCCGGCATCGGCTTCCCCGGCGTCACCTACGACCGCTCGGTCAACCGCCACGCGCATGTGAGCGTCCCCGACGGGTGGGCGGGCCCCGAGGGGCTGCGAGTGCCGGGCGCCGGGGCGGTGCCGCCGTTCCTGCCGCGGCGCACCGAGCGGGGGGCGTTCACCTGGGCGCCGCTGCCGGGCCGGCCGCCGCTGGTGGCCACCACCGAGTGGGATCCGGTGGAGGGCGACGAGCCGATGAGCCTGGCCGAGATGGCGGCGAGCATAGGGAGGGTGCTCGGGGCCGAGGTGCCGGTGGCGGCGCCCGAGGGGCAGGGGCCGTTCGTGCTGCGCCGGCTACTCGGGGGCAACACGCGGGTGGCCGACCGGTTCAGGGACGGGCGGGTCTTCCTGATCGGCGACGCGGCCCATGTCTATGCCTCGGGCGGCGGCCCCGGGCTGAATGCCGGGCTCCAGGACGCCCTCAACCTCGGCTGGAAGCTGGCGGCGCAGCTGGCCGGCACCGCGCCCGAGGGGCTGCTCGACACCTATGCCGCCGAGCGCACCGCCGCCGCCCGCCGCACCCTGGTCTCCGCCCAGGCGCAGGCCGCGCTGCTGGCACCCGGCAGCGATGTGGACGCGCTGCGTGCGGTGTTCGGCGAGCTGCTGGGGGACCCGGCGGCGGTCCAGCGGGTGGGCGCCCTCGTCGCGGGATCCGATCTGCGCTACGACCCCGGCTCCGACGGCGCCCACCCGCTGGTCGGGTACCACGTCAGGGACGTGGCGCTGACCACCGCGGCCGGCCCGACGCGGCTCGCGGAACTGATGCGCGGCGGACGCCCGTTGCTGCTCGACCTCACCGAGTCGGCGACGGCGGCGAAGGTGGCGGCCGGCTGGTCCGACCGGGTGGACGTGGTGACGGCCCACGCCCGGCCGCCGGCCGGGGCCGGCTTCACGGCGGCTTTGATCCGGCCCGACTCGTATGTCGCCTGGGCCTCCTCCGCCCCGGTCCCGGACGCGCGCGAATTCGGGGAGCTGCGGGTCGCGGGGGGACGGTGGTTCGGGGTGGGGTGAAGGACGGGCCCCGAGGGCCGGCCGCGCCCGCGGCACCGGGCGCGGGGGTCAGGAGGCCGCGTCCCGCTCCGCGAAGATCTCGCGGGCGGCGGCCACCCCGTTGAGGGCGGCGGGGAAGCCCGCGTAGCCGGCGAGCTGGGTGAGGAGGGCGACGAGCTCCTCCCGGGTGCCGCCGACGTTGAGGAAGCCGCGGATGTGGACACGCAGTTGCGGGGCCGCGGTGCCCAGGGCGGTGCACATGGCCACGGAGGCGAGTTCACGGGTGACCAGGTCGAGGCCGGTGCGGGCGTAGACGTCGCCGAAGACGTAGTCGACCACGAAGCGGCCGAGGTCGGGGGCCAGGTCCGCCAGGGAGTCGATGATGCGGGGTCCCGCCGGGCCGTCGACCTGCTCGAGCAGGGCCACACCGCGGGCGCGGCGCTCGTCGGCCGGGGTCGACTCCGGCTCCGGGTCCCCCGCGCCCTCGGGGTGGGCGGCGAAGACCTCGCGGGCGGCGGTCAGCGCGTTGAGGGCGGCGGGGAAGCCGGCGTAGACGGTCGTGTGGATGACGGTCTCCACGATCTCCCGCCGGGTGCAGCCGACGTTGAGTGCCCCGGCGATGTGGAAGCGCAGCTGCGGGGCCGCGTTGCCGAGGGCGGCGAGGGCGGCGACCGTGCCGATCTGCCGCTGCCGCGGGGTCAGGCCGGGCTGCGACCAGACGTCGCCGTAGCCGAACTCGACGGTGAAGCGGGCCAGGTCCGGGGCGATCTCGGCGACCGGGTCGAGCACCGTGGGGTGTTCGGTGCCGGTGACCAGGCTGAGCGCGGCCAGACCGCGGGCGTAGCGGTCGTCGGTGCCGGATGCGGAGGGCGTTGCGGAAGCGGGTGCTGGCGTCATGGTCACGACGCTACGAGTTGGAGTTCACTCCAACGCAAGTCCCTTTCCCGAGGCCGCTGGCTCGGGCGCGGGGGCGGGTGGGCAGGCGGGCGGCAGCGTGATGCGGACGGTGAAGCCCTGGCCGGGCGCGGTGTCGAGGGTGACGGTGCCGTGGTGGGCCTGCACGGCGGCTTGGACTATCGCCATGCCAAGACCCGCCCCGCCGGTGTCGGGGGCGCGCTCGGGGTCGGCGCGGAAGAAGCGGTCGAAGGCCCTGGCGGCGTCCCGCGGTTCGAGCCCGGGGCCCGAGTCGGCGACCCGCAGCCGCACCGCGGACTCGTCGCCTTCGACCTCGATGACCAGCAGCGCGTCCGGGGGCGTGTGGATCCTGACGTTGCTGAGCAGGTTGCCGACGATCTGCCGCAGCTCCGCCTCGTCGCCGAGCGCGTACGCGGTGCGGCCGTCCGCAGGCAGCAGCAGGGTCTGCGGGCGGCCGGGCTGCTGGGCGGCCAGGTCGGCGGCCGCGTCCCGTACCAGCGCGCAGACGTCGACCGGCTGGAAGTCCAGCGCGGGGCGCTCCTCCAGCCGGGCGAGCGCCAGGAGTTCGTCGACCAGGCGGCTCATCCGGGTGGCCTCCGCGGCCACCCGGTGCAGGGCGCGCTCCTTGTCGTCGGCGTCGAGCATGCCCTTCTCGTAGAGCTGGAGGTAGCCCTGGACGGAGGCCAGCGGGGTGCGCAGCTCATGCGAGGCGTCGGCGAGGAAGTGCCGCAGCTGGGCGGTGGCGCGCTCGCTCTCGGTGAGCGCGGTCTCGATCTGCTGGAGCATCGCGTTGAGCGCGGTGCTCAACTGCCTGACCTCACTCGATCCGTGGCGTGCGGTGGCGATCCGCCGTGACAGGTCGCCCTCGGCGATGGCGGAGGCGGTCTCGACCATGGTCTCCAGCGGGCTGAGCCGCCGCCTGGCGGCGGTCAGCGAGCCGATCGCGAGCAGCCCGAGCAGCCCGAGCCCGGCGATCGACTCCCAGATCAGCAGCTTGTGGATGGCGTGTTCCAGCCCGCTGTAGCGCATGCCCTGGACGACCATGCTGCCGTCGCTGAGCCGGGTGACGACCACCCGGTAGTCGGTGCCGTCGGCACGGACGTTGACGGGCTTGCCGCTGCGGGCGAGCCCGGCGGGGTCGGCCAGTGCCTTGTTCAGGTCCTCGCGGATCCGGCTGTTGGCGCCGCTGGTCTTCTCGCACACCGACGAGCTGCCGCCGTCGGAGTCGAGCACCACGAACAGGTCCTGCTTGAAGGCCTTGGCGAAGGACAGGCCGTCCTCCTTGCCGTCCTGGAGGATGTCGGCGAGCGTGCACAGCTGCTGGAGGCCCACGGCGGTGACCGGTGCGCTGCTCACCGAGCGCTGCGAGTCCCGCAGGGTGTTGTCGATCTCGGTGCCCAGCACCTTGTAGGTGGCCATCACGCTGAAGGCGGCGGTGGCCAGCAGCCCGAGCGCGACGAAGGCGACGTTGGCGAGGGTGAGGCGGGCGCGCAGGGTCTTGGGCTGCGGCACCAGGCGTCGTCGGGTCACCGTGCCACGCCTGTCCCCGGGGTCGATGCGCAGGTTCTTCGGGTCACGGGGTCACGCCTGTTCCACCGCCCGCAGTCCGTAGCCGATGCCGCGCCTGGTCTCGATCATGGGCGGTCCGAAGCGGTCGAGTTTGCGCCGCAGGTAGGAGATGTAGGTCTCGACGACGGTCGACGGCACGACGGTCTCGTACTGCCACACGTGCTGGAGCAGCTGCTCCTTGGAGATGATCCTCCCGGCGTGCCGCAGCAGGTGCCGCAGCAGGTTGTACTCGGTCGGGGTCAGTTCGACGGGCTGGCCGGCCCGCCGGACGGAGTAGGTGGCCTCGTCCATCTCCAGGTCGCCGTGCCGCAGCACCCGGTCGGCGACGCCGGTGTCACGCCGGGTGCGGCGCAGCACCGCGTGCACCCGGGCGACGACCTCGTCGACGCCGAAGGGCTTGGTGATGTAGTCGTCGCCGCCGAGGGCGAGGCCCGCGACCACGTCGCGCGGGGCGTCACGGGCGGTGACGAAGATGACGGCGAGGTCGTCCGTTCCGGGTTCCGCGGCATGTTCTGCGGCGTGTTCCGCGCGCAGGGCGCGGCACACCTCCCATCCGTTGCCGTCGGGCAGCATCACGTCGAGCAGGACGAGGTCGGGGCGGTGCGCCCGGACGGCGGCGAGCGCCTCCCGTCTGGTCGCGGCACAGTGCACCGTGAAGCCGTTGTAGCTGAGCGTGATGCGCAGGATGTCTGCGATTCCGGGCTCGTCCTCGACGACGAGCACCCTGGGAGCCGTGCCGACAGCTGTCTCCATGTGTCAAGTATCCGCACCCCGGGTCGCCGTCGGCGGCCGCGAACTTTGGAGTTCCTTGAGAGAAGTCGTTTCGGCTTGGTCCGGGCGCGAGGACCACTGACTCTGGAGTGGGGCGAGTGGATCAGCCGACACGGTCACGTGGCGACGGATCACGTGGCATGACGACGTAGATGACGTAGATGACGTAGATGGGGGATGGATCGTGGCCGTTCTGGCGCGATGGTGCTTCCGGCACAAATGGCTGGTGATTCTGCTGTGGGTGGCGGCGCTGCTCGGTGCCGGGTCCGCGGGCAGGATCGCCGGCGACACCTACTCGAATGTGTTCTCGCTCCCCAACACCGAGTCGAGCAAGGTCATCGACCTGCTGGACAAGGCGGTGCACGACCAGTCGGGCGAGTCCGACACGGTGGTGTGGCATGTCGACTCGGGTTCGGTACGCGACGCGTCGGTGCGGCAGCGCATCGCGCCGATGCTGGAGAAGGTCCGGCACCAGAAGGACGTCGGCAAGGTCGTGAGCCCTTACGACCCGGCGGGGGCGGCTCAGATCAGCAAGGACGGCAGGACGGCGTACGCGACGGTGACGTACGACGTGCTCGGCGCCGAGCTGGACAAGTCGCAGGTGCACGACCTGATCGACACGGCGCAGGGCGCGCGGGCCGACGGGCTCAAGGTGGAACTGGGCGGCAACATCATCGCCTCGGTCGAGGAGCCGCCCGCCGGGCTGAGCGAGTTCGTCGGCATCGCCGCGGCCGCGGTGGTGCTCTTCCTGGCGTTCGGCTCGCTTTTCGGCATGCTGACGCCGATCGTGACGGCCCTGTTCGCCATCGCGATCTCCGGGTCGATGATCACACTGCTCACCCACACCATGAACGTGCCGGACTTCGCGGGCCAGCTGGCCATGCTGGTCGGCCTGGGAGTGGGCATCGACTACGCGCTGTTCATCGTGACCAGGCACCGCAAGGGCATCCTGAGCGGCAAGTCGCCCGAGGAGTCCGCGGTCACGGCGGTGAACACCTCCGGCCGTGCGGTGCTCTTCGCCGGCGGCACGGTCTGCATCGCACTGCTGGGCATGTTCACGGTCGGCCTGCCGCTGCTCTACGGCGTGGCCATCTCGGCCGCGATGACCGTGGTGGTGTCGGTGCTGGCGGCGATCACGCTGCTGCCCGCGATGCTCGGGGTGTTCGGGATGCGGGTGCTCAGCCGCCGCCAGCGGCGGAAGTTCGCCGCGACCGGACCGCGGACCGGGGACGCGGTCGGCGCGGCGATGCGCTGGTCGACCTTCGTGCAGCGGCACCCGAAGTCGCTGGCCGTGGTCGCGGTCGTGGTGATGGCGACGCTGGCGATCCCGACGCTGGCGCTGCGGCTCGGCTCGTCCGACCAGGGCAATGACCAGAAGTCCAGCACCACCCGCAAGGCGTACGACATCCTCGCGGACGGTTTCGGGCCCGGCTTCAACGGGCCGCTGACCATCCTGGCGGAGGTGCCGGGCGGCGCCGGTGACAAGGCGGCGCTCGACAGCCTGGTCACCACGCTCGGCCACACCAAGGGCATCGCCCAGGCCGCCGCGATGCCGATGCAGCCGAACAGCACGGTCGCGCTGGTCCGCGCGGTGCCGACGACGTCGCCGCAGGACAAGGCCACGACCGAGCTGATCAACCATCTGCGGGACGACGTGGTTCCTGCCGCAGAGCGCGGCACCACCATGAAGGCCTACGTCGGCGGTCCGACCGCCACCTTCAAGGACTTCGCGTCGGTGCTGGGCGGCAAGCTGCCGCTCTTCATCGGGGCGATCATCGCGCTGGGCTTCGTGCTGCTGCTGCTCGCCTTCCGCAGCGTGGTCGTGCCCTTGACCGCGGCGGTGATGAACATGGTCGCGGCGGCCGCGTCGTTCGGCGTGCTGGTGGCGACCTTCCAGTGGGCGTGGGGCGGCAGCCTGCTCGGGGCGACCCGGGAGGGGCCGATCGACGCCTTCCTGCCGGTGATCATGCTGGCGCTGCTGTTCGGCCTGTCGATGGACTACCAGGTCTTCCTGGTCAGCCGGATGCACGAGGAGTGGGTCCACACCAAGGACAGCGCCCGTGCGGTGCGGGTCGGCCTGGCCGAGACCAGCCGGGTGATCAACTCGGCGGCCGTGATCATGATCTGCGTCTTCGGCGCCTTCGCGCTCAGCGGGGTGCGGGTGCTGGGCATGTTCGGCATCGGCCTGGCCGGCGCGGTCGCGCTGGACGCGTTCATCCTGCGGACGGTGCTGGTGCCCTCGCTGATGCACATGTTCGGCAAGGCGAACTGGTGGCTGCCGGCCTGGCTGGACAAGCGGCTGCCGCACATGGCGGTGGAGCCGGCCGAGGACGAGCCGGCCGCGCCGAAGGACGGGCACCCCCACGACCTGGCGCTGGCTTCTTCCGCCGACTGAGGCAACGACCGGCACGACCGCGCCGGCAGATCCGGCAGATCCGGCAGATCCGGCAGGCGCGAAGGACCGGCCCGGCTCCGAACACTCGGAGCCGGGCCGGTCCTTTTCTTCTGCCCGCGAGGGTGTGCGGCGGGTCACAGACCGGCACCCCAGCGCCAGCTTGAACATGTTCAAAAACGGGTCTAGTGTCGGCGACATCAGAGTTTTGAACACGTTCAAGGAATGTCTGGGGAGTGGAACTCGACATGGACCTGACCGTCCTCGCCTACGCCGTCTACCTGGTGATCAGCATCGGGCTGACCGTCTGGGTCGCCAGGACACTCAGCAGCAACGGCAGGGTCTTCCTCGCCGATGTGCTGCACGGCAACGAACAGCTCGCCGACGCCGTCAACCACCTGCTGGTCGTCGGCTTCTACCTGGTCAACCTGGGCTTCGTCGCCCTCTACCTCAAGTCGGCTGACACCGTCGACAACGCCCGGGGGGTCTTCGAGCAGCTGTCGGTCAAGCTCGGGGTGGTGCTGCTGGTGCTCGGCGTCATGCACCTCGGCAACGTGTACGTGCTCAACAAGATCCGCCGCCGCGGCCTGCTGGAGCGCGAGCAGTTCCCGCCGGTGGACCCCGACGGGCAGACCGCGACCGGCGCGCACCCCGCGGTGGTCTGAAATGGGCATCCCTGCCACCCCTGCCACCCCGACCACCCCTGCCACCCCCGGGCCGCCGCCCGCAGGGCCCGCCGCGGCCGGCCGGCAGGCGGCCCCGCGGCGGCAGCCGCTGCGCGGCCTGACCGTGCTCTTCGACCCGGACTGCCGGGTCTGCGCCTTCGTCGGGAGCTGGCTGAACCGGCAGCGCAAGCTGATCCCGGTCCTGCTGGTCCCGGTCGGCTCCGCGCAGGCCCGCAGGCTCTTCCCCGCCCTCGACCACGACGGCGCTACCCGCAGGGAGATCACCGTCGTCGGCGACGCCGGCCAGGTCTACATCGGCGACTCCGCCTGGGTGGTGTGCCTGTGGGCGCTCGCAGAGCACAGGACGCTCGCCCACACCATGAGCACCCCGGCAGGCCGCCGGCTGGCCCGGGCGGCGCTGCTGGCCGTCGCCAAATACCGCGGCACCCAGAGCAGCGCCCCCGGCGCAGGCCACGGCGGCGGTCACGGCGGCGGACTGCCGTCCTACCCGCCGGCCCAGCGGGCGGCGGCACGCACCCCCGCCCCGCGGCGCCCCGCTGGCCGGCGGGCACCAGGCCGCCCGCACGCGTACGGCCTGGTCATACGACGGCGACGGCGGCTGGACCGCGCTCGGCCGGGACCCCGCCGACCGCCCGTCGGCAGGCGGCTGCGCCGACGGCTGCGAACCACCGCCCTAGGCGGCGGCCGAGCGGGACCTCCCGGGTCATTCCCGCCCACGAGAGGCCCTAGGCTCACGGTGATGGAGGACAACAGCAGCCCTACGCCAGGACCCGCCGCGGATCCCGCCGCCGGTGCCGCCGCAGGCTCCGCCGAGGAGCTGCCGGGCGGCCGGGCGCGGCCCAAGACCGGCAAGAGCGAGCAGACCCGGGCGCTGATCCTGGAGACCGCGATGCGGCTCTTCAAGGAGCGGGGCTACGACAAGACCACCATGCGGGCCATCGCCCAGGAGGCCGGCGTCTCGGTCGGGAACGCGTACTACTACTTCGAGTCCAAGGAATTCCTGATCCAGGGCTTCTACGACCGGATGACGTATGCGCACGCGCTGGACGCCACCGCCCGGATGGCCGGCGAGCGGGACTTCGACGTCCGGCTGCGGACCGCCCTGGAGTCCTGGCTCGACTGCGCGGCCGAGTACCACGGGTTCGCCGCGCAGTTCTTCCGTACGGCGGCCGACCCGGACAGCTCGCTCAGCCCGTTCTCCAACGAGTCGCATCCGGCGAGGGAGACCGCGGTCGAGCTCTTCCGTGACGTCCTGTCGGGGTCCGACCTGGCCCCCAAGCTCGACGCGGAGCTGGCGGAGCTGCTGCCCGACCTGCTCTGGCTGCACCTGATGGTCGTCGTCCTCTACTGGGTCTTCGACCGCACCCCCGACACCGAGCGCACCCGCGAGTTCGTCCGCCGCTCCACCCCGCTGGTGGCCAAGTTGATCGCCCTGTCCCGCTACCGGGTCTTCCGCCCGATGGTCCGCGACGCCAAGGGCCTGATCCACGACTTCATCCTGCCGACCATCGGCAGGACCGCCGTCACCCGCAGCGCCCCACCGTCCGCTCCCCCGCGGCGCACCTGACCCAGGGTCGGGCGTCGCCGCCCCCGCCCCAGGAAAGGCCCGGCGATGCCCGCAACGACCCACCTCCCCGAGGCATGGCCCCCGCGCGCCCCGGCCGACGACCGGGCCGGCTGCGGCTGCGCGCTCCTGGTCATGACCGCCCTGCTCGGCACCCTGGTGTGCGGGGTGCTGGCCGGGACGCGGCTCGGCGGTCCGCCGTCAGTTCTGCCGGACCAGGACCGCTGGGACGCCTACCTCCTCACCGCGCTGCTCTGGGGCACCGCAGCAGGGGCCGCCGCCGTCGTGGCGGCCTTCGCCCCTTCGGCGCGGGGCGGCAGGGCCACCGCCCGGCGGATCGCGGTGCTGGACGCGGGCATGGCGCTCGCGATCCTGTGGCCGGTGCAGGCAGCGGCGCTCGCCGTCCGGTTCGCCACCCGCCGGGGTCTGCGGCCCTGGATACGTCCGGCCGTCCTCGCGCTGGGCACGGCCGCGCTGGTCGGCGGCGGATGGTGGGGCGCCACGGGTTACGGCGAGGCCACGCCGCACCGAGCGGCGGGCGTCACACAGGCCTCACTGGTCGGCGGATGGCGCACCTCGAACGGCGGCCTGCTGCGGCTGGAGGCGGACGGCCGGTTCACCGCGACGGGAGTGTCGGGCGGCCTCTTCACCCTCGGCTCGGAGTTCGACGACCGCACCGACGCCGCCGGCACCTGGTCGTACGGCTGGAACAGCGACACCCATGTCAGCGGGTTCACCTTCAGCGCCGGAGCCGCCGGCGGCCTGGAGGCTCATCTGGACGTCTACAGGACAGGGTCGACGCTGATGCTGTGCGTGGTGGAGGACCCCGACACGCCCTGCGCGGACGGCCTCACCTTCCTGCGGGTGCCGGGTCCTGCCGCTGCGGCTCGGTGACCTCCGGCTGCCGGCGGCGCAGCGCGCGCAGGCCGCGCAGGCCGCGCAGGCCGATGACGCCGATGGCAGTGCCGAAGACCGTGGAGACCACGGCCAGGGTCAGGTGGATCCAGAAGTACGCGGTCGGCGACGAGTGGTCTCCGTGGTGGAAGGCCAGACCGCTGGTGTCCTTCCACAGATTCTTCACAAAGGTGACCCAGACGATCCACGACCACACCCCGAAGGCGGCGAGGAACCAGGACACCGGGCGACTGAGCTTCATACGTCCCAGTATGGGCGGCACCGGGGTGCACCCGGCAACCGGGGCGGGACCCGGGAAAGGGGCATCTTCACCCGGCTGCGTGCGCACCCTGGCGAGGGCGCCGGCACCTGAGCCCTGTACGTTCTTGCGGGTGCTTACGCCTCAGACCGCGCCCGCCCGCCGCACGCTGCGCCACCGCGTCATGGCCGTGACCGCGACCGCCACGACCGCCGTACTGCTGGGCGGCACCGCACTCGCCGGCACGGCGGGAGCCGCCCCGGGCCGCGGGCCGAAGGTGCCGCAGCCGCCCGCGCGGATGTCGACTGTCGGCGGCGACCGGCTGGGGTCGCCCGGCACCCAGGTGGACCTCGCCGGGGCGCCCGCGCTGCCCGGCAAGCTGAGCGCCCGCTCGTGGATCGTGGCGGACGCCGAGACCGGCGACATCCTCGCCGCGCACAACGCGCACTGGCAGCTCGCCCCGGCCAGCACCCTGAAGATGCTCTTCGCGGACGCCGTGCTGCCCAAATTCCCCAAGACCGAGCAGCACATCGTCGCGGCGAGCGACCTCAAGGGCATGGGCGAGGGCAGCAGCCTGGTCGGGATACAGGAGAACCAGGGCTACTCCGTGAAGGACCTGTGGCTCGGCGTCTTCCTGCGCTCGGGAAATGACGCGGTCCATGTCCTCGCCGCGATGAACGGCGGCGTGCCCAAGACCGTGTCCGACATGAACGCCCTGGCCAAGGAGTTGCAGGCGAACGACACCAACGTCGTCACGCCCGACGGCTACGACGAGCCCGGCCAGCACAGCAGCGCCTACGACCTCACGCTCTTCGCGCGGCAGGGCCTGCAGAACCCGGACTTCCGCGCCTACTGCTCCACGGTCACCGCGCAGTTCCCCGGCGACTTCAAGAAGGACAAGAAGGGCAAGCCGACCAAGATCCGCGAGTCCTTCCAGATCCAGAACACCGACCGCCTGCTCAGCGGCGACTACGACCTCGCCCGCTACCCGGGCATCGCCGGTGTGAAGAACGGCAACACCACCAACGCCGGCGCCACGTACACCGGCGTCGCGCAGCGCAACGGGCGCACCCTGCTGGTCACCGTGATGAACCCGGCGCCGGGGCACAACGAGGTCTACCGCGAGGCCGGCGCCCTGCTGGACTGGGGCTTCAAGGCCGCGGGCACCGCCCAGCCGGTCGGCACGCTCGTGCCGCCGCTCAGCCAGGTGAAGGCGTCGGCCTCGGCCACGCCCAAGCCGAACGGCACCGCGGGCGCCAAGCGGATCGACGCGTCCGCGAGCACCTCGTCGTCCTCGTCGTCCCACGGCATGTGGACGGCCGCCGGCATCACCCTCGGTACCGCGCTGGTCCTGGCGGTCGTCATCACCGTCATCCGCCGCCGGCGCCCGCTGCCGGCTGAGGGAGCCGCCGGGGCAGGGACGTCGGAAGGGCCCGGGACGTCCGGGACTGCCGAGGCGTCCGCGGTGTCCGACGAGCCCTCGGCGACCGGGACGTCGGAAGGAACCGGTACCGCCGAAGGAACCGGTACCGCCGAAGCCACCGGTGCCGCCGAAGCCACCACGGCGACCCCGCGACCCAGGGAGAAGGGCCACCGCCGGCGCCGCCGGTGATCACGCAACCCGTAGCCGTACAACCGTTGTTCACCCCTGATGGTCTTGTCGTTCATGAACGAGAGCAGGGGGGGCGTTGTCATGGCGAGGTACAAGGCGCGGAGATCGAGGGGGCGGAAGCCGTGGTGGGCGATGCGGTCGGCAAGGGGGGCGGCCGCGGTCCTCGCGGCGGCGTGCGTGCTGTGGGCGGGCGGCGCCGCGCCGGCCTTCGCCGCCGACAGCCTGTCCCTGACGAGCCCGGCCGAGCTGACGCTGCCGCTGGGGCCTGAGGGCGGGAGCGTGCCGGCGAAGACGCTCTCGGTGAAACTCCACCACTCCGACTGGCAGCACCCTGCCGAGGGCCGGCTGGTGTTCGACACCACGGACCTCGCAGGTGTCGCGGACGTGGCCTGGCCCGCGGCCTGCACGCCGGCCGCCGGCGGTGGCGGGGCCACCTGCGACGCCCCCACCGACACGGGGACGAGCGACGGCACGATCGTGCTGAGCCTGACGCCTGCCCACGGCTCCGGCGACGGCACGTCCGGTGCGCTCCGCTACACCGGCTCAGGGGCCGCCGGCCTCGCGGAGGTGCACGGGCAGACGAAGGTGACCGTGCGGTCGCAGCCGGACATCTTCCTGAGCGGGGTGCCGCAGAGGATGACCGCCAAGCCGGGAGACACCCTGGCGCTGCCCTTCGCGCTGACCAACCGCGGCGGCGAGCCGGGCCCCGGCAGCATCCTCCAGATCATCCCGACGCTGGGGCTCGACGTCGTCGGGCGGCACTCGAACTGCGAGTACGAGGAGAGCGGCACCGCCGGCCGCCCGCACGCGAAGTGGATCCTGTGCGTGCTCGACCCGGTGGAGGCCGGTGCCACCGCCTCGTACGGGAAGGGGCTGTCCTTCGTCGCCGGCCCCGACTCGCTGATCGAGGACGCCGAGTTCGATCTGAGCCCGTACTCGCAGGCGAGGCTCGACCAGATGCGCAAGGGCCACTCGATGACCCCCGGCACGGGACCGGCGATGGCACCGGAGAAGGCCGGCGCCACCACCCAGGCCTGGCCCTACTCGGGCGACGACTGGGCCGACGCGAAGATCACCGTCGACAACATCGCGGACTTCTCGCTGGCCACGGCGAACCTCAAGGGCGCCAGAGGCGCGGTCGTCACCGCGAAGGTCGACATGACCAACAACGGCCCGGCCGGCTACGCGGACAACTGGAACGAGAGGTCGGCGGCCCGCATCGACTTCCGGCCGCCGCCCGGCACCACCGTCGTCAAGGCGAGCGAATTCTGCGACGCCTTCGACAAGAACGGCAAGCGGCTGGGCTACGGGGTCCCCGGCGTCCTCTACACCTGCAAGCAGAGGTACTACTTCCTGGCCGGCGCGACCGCCACCGAGAGCTTCGGCCTGCGGATCGACAAGGTCATTCCCAACGCCACCGGCAGCGCCACCATCGCGCCGGAGTCGGTGACGCCGTACGACAAGAACCCGGCGAACAACACGGTGAAGATCGTGCTGAACGCCTCGGCGGGCGGCGGCACCTCGGGCGCCGCTTCCGGCGGCGGCCAGACCGGCGGTGCCGGCGGCTCCACGGCGGGCGGCACCACCACGGGCGGCAGCGCGTCGGGCACCACGGGAGGCAGCAGCGCCACCGGCGGTACGAGCGGCACCTCCGGGTCCTCCGGCGGCGACCTCGCCGCCACCGGCGGCGGCCCGGTCGCCCTGATCGGCGAGATCGCCCTGGGATGCGGCCTGCTCGGCGGGGCCCTGCTGCTCGTGCTGCGTTCGCGGCGCCGGCGCACCGCGGCCTGACGCGGCCGGCCGCCGGCCGGAAGCCGTGGCCGTACGGGCGTCACGCCCCCGCGGCCACGGCTTCCAGCGGGTCACGGCTTCCAGCGGGTCGCGCCGCCCTCGGGCTGCTCCTGCGGCTCCTCGGGCGGCAGCGGGTCGGGGGCGTGCCGCGGGGTCACGGTCCAGGCGGCGCAGTAGAGCAGCAGTTTGGCCATGAAGTTGAACCAGAGCAGCAGGGCGACGGGCGTGCCGAAGGCACCGTAGATGTTGCGTCCCGCGACCTGCTGGAGATAGCCGGCGAGGGCCACCTTGAGGGCTTCGAGGCCGACGGCGCCGATCAGCGAGGCGACGACCACCGACTGGCGGGGCGGGTCGACGCCCGGCATCAGGGTCAGCAGGTAGATCAGGATCAGGAAGTCGGCGACGACGGCGATGAGGTAGCCCACGACGGTCAGCAGGACCCGTCCGCCGCTGTGTTCCGAGAGGCCGATGTGGTCGGCGGTCCAGTTGACCGCGGCGGTGGCGAAGCCGGACGCGCCGAGCGAGACGAGCACGGCGATGCCGAGGCCGAAGAGGATGCCCGCGTCGGTGAGCTTGCCCACCACCACGTTCTGGTCGCTCTTGTCCCTGCGCCACACCGCCCGCAGGCAGTCCCGCAGCGAGCTGACCCAGCCGATCCCGGTGAAGAGCAGCACCCCGGAGGCGATCAGGCCGACGGTGCCCGCGTTGGCGACCAGGCCGTTGATGTCGATCTGGTCGGCGATGCCGGGGATCTGGTCGGTGAGCTTGCTCTCCAGCCGGTCGAGCTGACGCTGCGACAGCAGTGCCGCGCCCACCGCGGCGGCGACGGTGATCAGCGGGAAGAGCGCCAGGAAGCTGGTGAAGGTCATCGCGGCGGCCAGCCGCGTCCAGTGCACGTCCAGCAGATGCGCGAACGCCCGCCAGGCGTGGGTCCGCGCCCCGCGGTCGACCAGCGGCTGCACACGCCTGCCGTACCACGGCCCGAGCCGTGGACCGATCCACGGCACCCGGGTCAGCCAGTCCATGTGGGTCGGCTACCCTCCTCCGCCCGCGGCACGCCGCCGCTACGCCGGTTGGCGGTGCGGAAGACCAGGGTGCGGGTGCCCCAGAAGCGCAGGGCGGTCGCCAGCGCCATCCCGACACCCGCGCCCGACACGATGTCCGCGCCGGGGCTGGTGAAGCCCAGGACGTAGTGCGACCCGGTCAGGCAGAGCAGCTGGACGCCCGCGCCCGCGGTGTTGACGGCGAAGAAGACGCCGTAGCGGCGGGCGCGGCTGGTCACGGGGACGCGGCGGCGGTAGGTGCCGAGGGCGTTGCCGAGATACGCGACGGTGCAGCCGGCCAGGAAGGACAGCGACTTGGCGGTGAGCGGCCCGAGGCCGGTGTGGGCGCGCAGCCAGACGAAAAGGCCGAGGTCGGCGGCGTAGGCGGCGCCCCCCGCGAGCGCGAAGCCGGCGATCTCCGGCAGCATCGCGCGCAGCCGGCCGCCGCGCCTCCTGCGCGGGCGGTGCGTACGGCGTGGCGGCCGTGGCGTCGCTTTGCGGGCCGGCTCCGCGCGAGCGCTCATCTGTTGACCGCGGCGAGCACGTAGAGCGCGCCCCAGGCCAGGCCGATCACCATGAGGGCGCGGTCGCGGAGCAGGACGTCCTCCGGGGCGCCGGCCGATCCCGCGTCGGCGAAGACGGCGTAGCGCAGCACCCAGAGGATGAACGGGACCATCGACACCTGGCGCCACGGCAGCCAGCCCGACGCCTCACCGCCGGTCTCCATCGCCCACAGGCAGTACGCGAGCACCCCGACGCCTGCCGCGAGCTGCCACACGAAGCGCAGGTAGCCGGTGGTGTACTCGCCGAGCAGCGCGCGCGACGCGCCTATCTCGCCGCTCTCGGCCGACATCAGCACCAGCTCGGAGTAGCGCTTGGCGGCGACGACGAACAGCGCGCAGAAGCCGGAGGTGATCAGGAACCAGCGGGACAGGCCGATGCCGAGGGCCAGGCCGCCGGCCATGGCGCGCATCAGGAAGCCGGTGGTGACGATCACCAGGTCGACGACCAGCATGTGCTTGAGCCAGACGCAGTAGGCGAGCTGCATGACCACGTAGCCGGCCAGGAGGCCCGCGGTGTCGGGGTTGCACACCAGCGCGGCCGTCGCGGGCGCGGCCACCGCGAGCAGGCCGCCCGCGGTGTAGGCGGCGCCGACCGGCACCTGCCCGCACGCCACGGGGCGCTGCCGCTTGACCGGGTGGGCCCGGTCGGCCTCGGCGTCGCGGGCGTCGTTGATCAGATAGACGGCCGACGCGCAGGCGGTGAACAGCACGAGGACGACGCCGAGCTGGACGGAGTCGCGCAGCGAGAGCAGCCGGCCGGCGGCGAAGGGGGCGGCGAGCACCAGGCCGTTCTTGACCCACTGCCGCGGCCGCGCGGTCCGCAGCAGCCCGGCGGGCAGCCCGCCCGCGGGCTTGCCGCGCACCGCGATCCCGGCGACGCCGGCCGCGCCCGAGGTCTCCTCGACGAGGACGGCTGAGGGGTCACCCATGGAGCCCACCCCCTGCACCGGCCCGCACGGCCCGCCCCGCCGCCGCGGCGTGCACCACGGCCCGGACGTTCCTCACCACCGGCCGCGCCGGCCGGGCCGCACGCGCGGCGCCCCCGGGCAGGACGCGTGCGGCGAGGGCGCCCATGGACCCGGCGGCCGCGCCGGTGTGCGCGAAGCCGGCGGCGAACCCGGCGACGGGCAGCACGCACCACCCGCCCCCGGAACCGCCGGCCGCCCCCGGAACCGGGAGACCGGCGACGCGCGCCACGTCCGCACCCGCAGGGGTGGCCTGGAGCCCCGCACCCAGGACGCCAGGACCTGCGGCCGGCACGAGGTCCGCACCCGCCGCCCGGACCCGGCCGCCATGGGCGACCCCGAACCTCTCACCCGAAACGGCGATACCGGCGACGCGCGCCGCCTCGACCCGCGCCGGCCTGGCAGGGGTGGGCCCGGGCCCCGCGTCCGCGGGGGCGGAACCGGCGGGGCGGCCCTGGCGGCGGGCGGCTCGGGTCGGGCGGGTGAGGGCCGCGCCCGCGAGGACGGCGGCGGCGAGGGGCAGGGCCAGCCGGGGGGTGGCGGGCGGGCGCCCGGTCAGGGACCAGGTGCGCCCCAGCCGGCCCGCCGCCGCTCCGAGCAGCGCGCCGCAGGCGACATCGCTCGGGTGGTGGACGCCCGCGACGAGGCGGGAGACGCATATGGCGCCGGCGACGAAGGGCACCGTGGTCGCGCCCGGCAGCAGCGCGCCGAAGGCGATCACCGCGGCGGCCGAGGACGTGGCGTGCGAGGAGGGGAAGCTGTGCAGTCCCGCGGTGCGGACCAGGGGTGCCGCGCCGGGGATGCGCGGGCGGGGGCGGCGTACCAGCCGCTTGACGCCCATGCTCGCCCCGTGGGCGGCGCCGACGACGGCGGTGGCGCGCAGCCAGGCCCGGCGGCGTTCGCCGTCCGCGAGGGCGCCGGCGGCGCCCGCGGCCATCCACACGGCGCTGTGTTCGCCGATCTGCCCGAGTACCCGGGCGGCGCCGGCGATCCGCGGGTCGGTGCCGCAGTCGCGCAGGGCGGTGAGCAGCCTGCGCTCGGCCCGCGCGGCCGCCGCGGCGAGCGGCTGGGTCGGACCGGGTGGCCAGGGCGGCCCGGCCGCGACGGGGCGGGGCTGCCGGGATATCGAGGTGCCGCGCTGTGCGGTGGAGTCGGATCTGCGCATCGGCGGTTTCTCCCTCCGCGTGGTGGCCCGCGGTGGTGGCCGCGAGGCCGCGGCCCGCGGTGTGTCCACGGGCCGCCCGCGGAGCTTTTCCGCGGGGCGCACGCCGGGCGTGCTCGGGCTGTCCGCACGTGGGGCGACGTAGGGGGCGAGCGCCGCACCGCGATGCGTCCAGCCCTGAGTGATTACCGTGCGGGCAGCCCGCTCACGCAGCGGCACTCACCCTTTACGGTGAGAAATGCGGCATAACCCCCTTTTGGTATCTTCCGGACGATACGGTCAGCGATATGCCCGTACCCTTCGCCGCCGAGACCACCTCCGTCACCGGTTGGGGCCGCACCGCGCCCAGCTCCGCCCAGGTGCTGCGTCCCCGGTCGTACGAGGAGGCGGTGCGTGCCGTGCGCGAGTGCGGCGGGCGCGGCACGATCGCCCGCGGGCTCGGGCGCGCGTACGGCGACGCGGCGCAGAACGCCGGGGGTGCGGTGCTTGACATGACGGGTCTCGACCGCATCCACGAGATCGACGCGGTCAACGGCCTGGTGGTGTGCGACGCGGGGGTCTCGCTGCACCGGCTCATGGAGGTGCTGCTGCCGCTGGGCTGGTTCGTTCCGGTCACCCCCGGCACCCGCTATGTCACCGTCGGCGGGGCGATCGGCGCGGACATCCACGGCAAGAATCACCATCAGTCCGGCTCCTTCTCCCGCCATGTCCGCGCCATCGAGCTGCTCACCGGTGACGGCGAGACCCGGCTGGTGACACCCGAGGACGAGCCGAAGCTGTTCTGGGCGACGGCGGGCGGCATGGGCCTGACCGGCATCGTCCTGGCGGCCACGATCGAACTGCTGCCGGTGGAGACGTCGCTGATGACGGTGGACACCGAGCGGGCCGACGATCTGAACGACCTGCTGGCGCGCCTGACCGCGGACGACCACCGCTACCGCTATTCGGTGGCCTGGATCGACCTGCTCGCGCGCGGCGCGAAGACCGGCCGCGCGGTGCTGACCCGCGGCGACCACGCCCCGCTCGACGCGCTCCCGACCCGCGCCCGCGCCACCCCGCTCGCCTTCCGCCCCGGGCGCCTTCCGGCGACCCCCCGGCACCTGCCGGACGGCCTGCTGGGCCGCCGCAGCGTGAGCCTTTTCAACGAGTTCTGGTATCGCAAGGCGCCGCGCGAGCAGCGTGGCAGGCTCCAGAAGCTGTCGTCCTTCTTCCACCCGCTCGACGGCCTGCCCGAGTGGAATCGGATCTACGGCCGCGGCGGCTTCGTGCAGTACCAGTTCGTCGTCGGCCGCGGTGAGGAGGACGCGCTGCGACGCATCGTCCGGCGGATCGGCTCGCGCCGCTGCCCCTCCTTCCTCGCGGTGCTCAAGCGCTTCGGCGAGGGCGATCCCGGCTGGCTGTCCTTCCCGATGGCCGGCTGGACCCTGGCCCTGGACATCCCGGCCACGCTGCCCGGCCTTGCCGCCTTCCTCGACGAGCTCGACGACGAGGTCGCGGTGGCGGGCGGCCGGGTCTATCTGGCCAAGGACGCCCGGCTGCGACCCGACGTGCTCGCCCGGATGTATCCGCGCCTCGACGACTTCCGCACGCTGCGCGCCCGCTATGACCCGCGCGGCGCCATCACCTCCGACCTCGCCCGACGACTGGGCGTATGAGGCAGGACCCCACTCCCGAGGAGAGCCCATGAAGGACGCCTTCGGTGCGCCGCAGACCCTGCTGGTCCTCGGCGGCACGTCGGAGATCGGGCTGGCGACCGCCCGCCGGCTGATCACCCGCCGCACCCGCAGGGTCTTCCTGGCCGGGCGGCCGTCCGACGAGCTGGAGGCGGCCGCGGAGTCGCTGCGCGCGATCGGCGCGGAGGCGCACACGGTGGCCTTCGACGCGCTCGACCCGGGTTCGCACGAGGTCGCCCTTGGCAAGGTCTTCGCCGAGGGCGACATCGACATGGTGCTGCTCGCCTTCGGCGTGCTCGGCGACCAGGCGCGCGACGAGCAGGAGCCGATGGCCGCCGTGCACGTGGCGCAGGTCAACTACACAGGTGCGGTCTCCGCGTCGCTGGTGTGCGCCGCGGCCCTCCAGGAGCAGGGCCACGGCTCGCTCGTGGTGCTGTCCTCGGTCGCGGGCGAGCGGGCCCGCCGCACCAACTTCATCTACGGCAGCAGCAAAGCGGGCCTCGACGCCTTCTGCCAGGGCCTGGCCGACGCCATGCACGGCTCGGGGGTGCACGTGATGACGGTCAGGCCCGGTTTCGTCCGCACCCGTATGACGGCGGGCCGCCACGAGACCCCGCTCGCCACCACACCGGACGCGGTCGCCACCGCGATCGAGCTGGGCCTGCGCCGCAGGAGCGGCACGATCTGGGTCCCCGGCACGCTGCGCGTGGTGATGTCCGCCGTACGCCACCTGCCCCGCCCGCTCTTCCGCCGCCTGGCGATGTGAGCCGCCCCGCGGGGCGCCGCTCCCCGGCGGGCGGGCCGGGCTCAGCGGCTGAGGAAGTCCCGCAGGACCGCGGTGAGTTCCGCGGGGGCGTCCAGCGGGATCAGGTGGGCGGCACCGGGGAATTCGACCAGGGCGGCGCCCGGGATCTCCGCGGCGTGGCGGCGGCCGAAGGCCTGGAAGTCGGCGACGTCGAGCAGTCCGATGCCCACCAGGGTGGGCACGGCGATGTCGGCGGCGACGCCGGCGTCGGTGTCCTCGGAGTACCCCTCGACGGTGTCCTGGTTCACCAGCGACGTCCGCAGCGGGCCGCGCAGCGCCTCGGCCAGGCCGGGGGCGACGTCCTCCCAGCCGCGCGAGGGCCCGCGCAGCCACATGTCCAGGTTCACCCGGACCGCGGTGTCCAGGTCGCCCGCGGCCAGCGCCGCCGCCTCCGCGCGGTCGTAGCCGGACAGTTCGGCTGACCTGGGGCTGCCGGGCCACGGCGGGGAGAACAGCGCGAGGGAGTGCACCCGGCCGGGGTGGGTGAGGGTGAATTCCACGGCCACCAGGCATCCGAACGACGCGCCCACGAGCCGGACCCGGTCGTGGCCGAGGTGGTCGAGCAGCCGGCGCAGATCGTCGGTCTCGCCGAACGGCCCGCTGGGCGGTGCGGACTCGCCGAATCCGCGCAGGTCGTAGCGGATGACGGTGTGCCCCTCCGCGAGGGCGGGCACGACCGCGTCCCACATCCGGTGGTCGGCGACGCCTGCGTGCACGAGGACGACGGGCGGGCCCTCGCCCTCGACGACGTAGCAGAGCCGGCCGCGGTCGTCCTCGAGTTCGCGCATGCGCCCCATGGTCACAGCTCCGGCCCGGCGGCCGCCACCCGATTGGCGGCCGGCCGCAGCGAAGGCCGATCAGAGGCGGGCGGTCACAGGCGGGGTGGTCACAGGCGGGGTGGTCACAGGCGGGTGGTGGCGCGGGCCGTCTGCTGGTGCGGGACGGTCGGTGGCTCAGTGCCGAAAGGGTAGTCACGCATCTTGCGCCACACCCCGTCGCCGCCCTGCTCGTAGAGCGCGAAGCCGGTGGCGGTCCAGTGCGCCGCGAAGTCGGCGAGCTCGCGCTGGGCGCGGTCCATGGCCGGCTCGGGGATGCCGTGCGCGACGGTCACATGCGGGTGGTAGGGGAACTGGAGGTCGCGGACGACCGGCCCGGACCTGACCCGCTCCTGGAGCTCGGCGCAGGCCCCCGCGCCCTCGGCCAGCCGGACGTAGACCACGGGGGACAGCGGGCGGAAGGTGTCGGTGCCGTGCAGCCGCATCGCGAAGGCCGCGCCCTCCGCGGCCACCTGGGCGAGATGGCGCCGGAAGGGCGGCAGCTCGGTGCGGGCGACCTCGGTGGGCGGCAGCAGCGTCACATGGGTGGGGATGGCGTAAGCGGCCAGGTCGCCGAAGGCCGCCCGCCGATCCTGGAGCAGCCGTCCGTACGGCTCCGGGACCGCGATGGACACGCCGATCGTGGTGGTGGTCTCCATGGCGTTCACCCCTTTCCCCCAGGTCGGTGCCGACGGCAGATCGTCGCCGTCGCCTTGCGTCTTTCCTCGTGCGTACCCCGTCGTCCGCGTCGTCCCCTTGGTCCTTGCCGTCGTGCCTCGTGCTCCCCGTGCCGCCCCGCGCTAGTGCTTGGCGGGCACCAGGCCCAGTCGGTCGTACGCCGCCGCCAGCGTCTCCGCCGCGACGGCCCTGGCCTTCTCCGCACCCTTGGCCAGTACGGAGTCCAGGCTCTCCGGATCCCCCAGATACTCCCTCGTACGCTCGTGGAACGGTGTGACCCACTCCACGAAGATGTCCGCGAGGTCGGTCTTGAGCGCACCGTAGCCCTTACCCTCGTACTGCTGTTCCAGTTCCGGAATTCCGGTACCGGTGAGGGCGGAGTGAATGGTGAGCAGGTTGCTGACGCCCGGCTTTTCCGTTTCGTCGTACCGGATGACCGTGTCGGTGTCGGTGACCGCGCTGCGGAACTTCTTCGCCGAGACCTTCGGGTCGTCCAGCAGGTTGACCAGGCCCTTCGGGGACGGCGCAGACTTGCTCATCTTGGCGGCCGGGTCCTGGAGGTCGTAGATCTTGGCGACCTCGCGCACGATGTGCGGGGCGGGGATGGTGAAGGTCTGCCCGTAGCGGCCGTTGAACCGCTCGGCCAGGTCGCGGGTCAGCTCGATGTGCTGGCGCTGGTCCTCGCCGACCGGGACGGCGTCCGCCTGGTAGAGCAGGATGTCGGCGACCTGGAGGATCGGGTAGGTGAACAGGCCGACCGTGGCGCGGTCGGCACCCTGCTTGGCGGACTTGTCCTTGAACTGCGTCATCCGGGAGGCCTCGCCGAACCCGGTGATGCAGTTCATGACCCAGCCGAGCTGCGCGTGCTCGGGCACGTGGCTCTGGATGAAGAGCGTGCAGCGCTCGGGGTCGAGCCCGGCGGCCAGCAGCTGGGCGGCTGCCAGCCGGGTGTTCGCGCGCAGCTCCGCCGGGTCCTGCGGGACGGTGATCGCGTGCAGGTCCACGACCATGTAGAACGCGTCGTGCGACTCCTGGAGCGCCACGTACTGGCGGATCGCACCGAGGTAGTTCCCCAGGTGGAAGGAGCCGGCGGTGGGCTGGATGCCCGAGAGGGCGCGGGGACGGTCTGTGGCCATGTTCACCATTCTCTCAGGTCGGCGCGCGGTCCCACACCCCTGATCGTGACGGGCGGATCTGCGACGACACGGCGTTTTCGCCGTAAGGTTTCACGCCATCGCCGGTGAGCGACGATAGAAATGGGGCCGCAGCCCCAGGGGCACACCCCGCCCCGCTCCCAGGCGAGGGCCTGGCTCCCGACGCACGACGAACGGAGTACCCACGTGAGCACCAGCACATCCCGGACCCCCGCTGCCGACGGCAGCCCCGCCGCCTCCGCCGCCTCCGCCACCGGCCGGCAGATCGCCGAGACCGAGGCGCACAGCGCGCACAACTACCACCCGCTGCCGGTGGTGATCACCGAGGCGGAGGGCGCCTGGGTGACCGACGTCGAGGGCCGCCGCTACGTCGACATGCTCGCCGGCTACTCGGCGCTGAACTTCGGCCACGCGCACCCGCGGCTGATCGCCGCGGCCAAGGCGCAGCTCGACCGGGTCACCCTCACGTCGCGGGCCTTCCACCACGACCGCTTCGCGCAGTTCTGCACGGAGCTGGCGGAGCTGTGCGGCATGGAGATGGTGCTGCCGATGAACACCGGGGCGGAGGCGGTGGAGACCGCCGTCAAGACGGCCCGCAAGTGGGGCTACCAGGTCAAGGGCGTACCCGACGGCCAGGCGAAGATCGTCGTCGCCGACGGCAACTTCCACGGCCGCACCACGACGATCATCAGCTTCTCGACCGATCCCGAGGCGCGGGCCGACTTCGGCCCCTACACCCCCGGCTTCGAGATCGTCCCCTACGGCGACCTGGCCGCGCTCGACGCGGCGGTCGACGCGGACACCGTCGCGGTGCTGCTCGAGCCGATCCAGGGCGAGGCGGGCGTGCTGGTCCCGCCGCCCGGCTATCTCGCCGGGGTGCGCAGGCTCACCGCCGAGCGCGGGGTGCTCTTCATCGCCGACGAGATCCAGTCGGGCCTCGGCCGCACCGGCCGCACCTTCGCGTGCGAGCACGAGGACGTCGTGCCCGACATGTACGTCCTCGGCAAGGCGCTCGGCGGCGGGGTCGTCCCGGTCTCGGCGGTCGTGTCGTCGCGGGACGTACTCGGGGTCTTCCGGCCGGGCGAGCACGGGTCCACCTTCGGCGGGAATCCGCTGGCCTGCGCGGTCGGCCTCGAGGTCATCGGGATGCTGCGTACCGGCGAACACCAGCGGCGCGCCGCCGACCTCGGCGACCACCTGCACCGGGAGCTCGGCACCCTGCTGGCCGCGGGTTCGCTCACCGCGGTACGGGGGCGGGGGCTGTGGGCGGGACTGGACATCCCGCCGGCCCTCGGCACCGGCCGCAGCGTCTCCGAGGCGCTGCTCGCGCGGGGCGTGCTGGCCAAGGACACGCACACCTCCACGATCCGGCTGGCGCCGCCGCTGGTCATCTCCAAGGACGACCTGGACTGGTCGCTGACGCAGCTCCGCACCGTCCTCACCTCCTGAGGTACCCGCCCTCCCCCACGTGCGGTACCGCCCCCACCGGGGGTCCCGCGGACACCACCGCGCGCGGCGGTGCCGCCGGGACGGCGGGAGGCACCCCCGCAGCCGTAGGGTGCGGGGGTGATCATCGGGATGGTGGCGGCACTCGGCGCGGCCCTGTGCTTCGGCGTGGCGTCCGTGCTGCAAGCCGTGGGCGCCCGCGCCGCGGAGCCGGGAAGCGGCTCGGGCGTGGACACCCGGCTGCTCGCGCGGGCGCTGGCCCAGCGCACCTACGTCGCCGGGCTCGCCTTCGACGCGATGGGCTTCGCGCTGGAGCTGGTCGCGCTGAAGGCGCTGCCCATCTACGCCGTCGGCGCCGCGATCGCCGCGAGCCTCGCGGTGACCGCCGTCACCGCGAGCCGGCTGCTGCACGTGACGCTGCAACGCGTCGAGTGGGCTGCGGTCGGCACCGTCTGCGGCGGCCTGGCCCTGCTCGGGCTGGCCTCCGGCAGCGAGGGGCACGGGCACGGCAGTGCCGCGCTGGGCTGGGGCACGCTCGCGGCGGCCGGTGCGGTGCTGCTGGTGGGGGTCGCCGCGGGGCGGCTGCCGGACCGCACCCGGGCCGCCGTGCTGGGTCTGGGCGCCGGGTTCGGCTTCGGCGTCGTCGAGGTCGCGGTGCGGCTCGTCGACGGCCTGGCCGGCCCGGCCCTCTACGCCCTGCTGCTCGGCGGCGGCGCCGCCTTCCTGCTGCTGACCTCGGCCCTGAGCCGCGGCTCCGTCACGACGGCGACCGCGGGGATGGTCATCGGCGAGACCGTCGGACCGGCCCTGGTCGGCGTGCTGGCCCTGCACGACCGCACCCGCCCCGGCTGGGGCCCGGTCGCGGTCGCGGGCTTCGCGCTGGCCGTCCTGGGCGCCCTGGTGCTGGCCCGCTTCGGCGAAGTCGGCACCCCCGCGCCCCCCGCGGAGCCCGCCCCCGAGCCCACCGCGCCGGCCACCCCTTCCCACGGCACCGGCTGAGACCGCCCGCGGCGCCTCGAAGACCCGCGGGCGCCTCCCCCGCGGCACCCCCGGCTGACCCGCCGCACCGTCCCGGGACTCCCCCCGCGGCAGCCCCGGGACGGGACGGTGGCAGCACCTCCCGCGGCGGCCCGCAGGCGCGCCGCCGGGTCGGCCTGCCCCGCGGGACTACGGGCGCGGCGCCGGGGAGAGGCGGCAGGTCACGCCGATGCGGTTCCAGGCGTTCATCGCCACCCCCATCGCGATGAGCCGCGGCATCTCGTCCTCGTCGAAGAGCTGTGCGGCCTCGTCGTAGACGTCGTCGGGCACGCCGTGGCCGCCCAGGTGGGTCATCGCCTCGGCCAGGGCGAGCGCGGCGCGTTCGCGGGCGGTGAAGAAGGGCGTCTCGCGCCACACCGTCAGGCCGTGCACCTTCTGCTCGGACACGCCGATCTTGCGGGCGTCGGCGGTGTGCTTGTCGACGCAGTAGGCGCAGCCGTTGAGCTGCGAGACGCGGATCCTGACCAGCTCGCGCACCACCGGGTCGAGGCCCAGGGCCGCGGCCTTGTCGAGGGCGAACATCGCCTGGTAGAAGTCCGGCGCCTTGTCGTTCAGGTCGATCCGGCGGACCGGAGCGGGAACGGCTTCTTCAACTGGGGAGATCGTGGTCATGCAGCCACCGTAGACGCGAAGTGGCACGGCACTGTGGTCCACTTGGAGGGTGAACGACTGGGCCACTCCGAAGCGCGGCAGCGGCAACTACGACCTGCTGATCGACCTGGCGGGGCAGCGTACCCGGGCCGGCCTTGAGGAGGCGCTGCGGGCGGCGGTACGCGACGGGCGCCTCGCCCCCGGCACCCGGCTGCCGTCCAGCCGGGTGCTGTCCCATGACCTGGGCCTGGCCCGCAACACCGTCGCCGACGCCTACGGCCAGCTGGTCGCCGAGGGCTGGCTCACCGCCAGGCAGGGTTCGGGCACGACGGTCGCCGCGCGTCCGGCGGTGCCGCCGCGCAGGCCGCCCGCGCCGCCCGCGCCGCCGGCCCAGGTCCTGCCGCGTACCGGGACCAGGGACGTCGTACCGCACGACATCCGGCTGCCCTACGTGCTGTGGCCGGGATCGCCCGACCTGTCGTCCTTCCCCCGCGCCGCCTGGCTCCAGGCCGCCCGCCGCGCGCTGACCGCGGCGCCCAACGAGGCCTTCGGCTACACCGATCCGCGCGGCCGCCCGGAGTTGCGCACCGCGCTGGCCGGCTACCTCGCCCGGGTCCGCGGGGTCCGCACCGACCCCGACCACCTGGTGGTGTGCAGCGGCTACACCCAGGCCGTCGGCCTGCTCGCCCGGGTCCTGCGCGGCCGCGGGGCGCGCGCGGTCGCCGTCGAGTCGGTCGGCCTGCCCGACATCCCGACGGTGCTGCGGTCCGCGGGGCTCGACCCGGTGGCCCTCCCCGTCGACGCGGACGGCGCCCGCGTGGCGGACCTGGACGCCGGCGTCCCCGCGGTGCTGCTCACCCCCGCGCACCAGTTCCCGCTGGGCGTGCGGCTGTCCCCCGAGCGCCGCACCGCGGTCGTCGCTTGGGCCAGGTCCACCGGCGGACTGGTCGTCGAGGACGACTACGACGGGGAATTCCGCTACGACCGGCAGCCGGTCGCGGCGCTTCAGGCGCTCGCCCCCGACCATGTCGTCTACGCCGGTACCGCGAGCAAGAGCCTGGCCCCGGGGCTGCGGCTCGCCTGGATCGCCGTACCGCCGCAACTGCTGGACGCGGTGGTGCGGGAGAAGCGCCTCGCCGACCACCAGTCCCCCGCGCTCGACCAGTTGACGCTTGCGGAGTTCATCCGCTCGGGCTCCTACGACCGGCATGTGCGGCGGATGCGGGTGCGGTACAGGACCCGGCGGGACCGGGTGGTGGAGGTGCTGGCCGCGCGGGCGCCGGGGGCGCGGGTGTCCGGGATCGCCGCCGGGCTGCACGCGGTGGTCGAACTCCCGGCGGGCGCGCCGCCGCTCGACACCGTGATCGCCCGCGCCCACCGGCTGGGCCTGGCCGTCCCCGGCCTGTCCGACTTCGGCTCGACTCCCGGCCGTCCCCCGGCCCTGGTCGTCGGCTACGGCACCCCGCCGGACCACGCCTTCGCGACCGCGCTCGACCTCCTGTGCGACGCGCTCGGCACCAGGGCGTGAAGCGGACCCGGCCGCGCCGGCCGTCAGGAGGAGGAGTCCTTCACATGGCCTGACAGGGCGCAGGCGCGGGTCGGTGACGTGGAGTGGGGCGGGGTCCACCGGAACACACCCCGGCCCCGCAGCCGGCGTGCGGCGGCGGGGCCGTGACGAGCCATCGGGCCCGGATCGGAGCGATCGGGCTCAGATCAGGCCGAGTTCGCGCACCGCGGCACGCTCCTCCTCGAGCTCCTTGACCGACGCGTCGATCCGCGTCCGCGAGAAGTCGTTGATGTCCAGGCCCTGGACGATCTCGAACGCGCCGTCCTTGGTGGTGACGGGGAAGGACGAGATGAGGCCGGCCGGGACGCCGTAGGAGCCGTCGGAGACGATGCCCATCGAGGTCCAGTCGCCGTCCGCGGTGCCGTTGACCCAGGTGTGCACGTGGTCGATGGCGGCGGACGCGGCCGAGGCGGCCGAGGAGGCGCCGCGGGCCTCGATGATGGCGGCGCCGCGCTTGGCGACGGTCGGGATGAAGGTGTCGGCCAGCCACTGCTGGTCGTCGACGACCTCGGCGGCGTTCTTGCCCGCGACCTCGGCGTGGAAGATGTCCGGGTACTGCGTGGCGGAGTGGTTGCCCCAGATCGTGACGCGGCGGATGTCGGCGACCGCGGCGCCGGTCTTCTTCGCCAGCTGCGCGATGGCGCGGTTGTGGTCCAGGCGGGTCATCGCGGTGAAGCGCTCGGCCGGTACGTCGGGGGCCGCGGACTGCGCGATGAGCGCGTTGGTGTTGGCCGGGTTGCCGACCACCAGGACCTTGATGTCGTCGGCCGCGTTGTCGTTGATGGCCTTGCCCTGCGGCTTGAAGATCCCGCCGTTGGCGGACAGCAGGTCGCCGCGCTCCATGCCCTTGGTGCGGGGGCGGGCGCCGACCAGCAGGGCGACGTTCGCGCCGGC
The DNA here is from genome assembly GCF_043197715.1 of Streptomyces sp. NPDC049040. Classification (NCBI taxonomy): domain Bacteria; kingdom Bacillati; phylum Actinomycetota; class Actinomycetes; order Kitasatosporales; family Streptomycetaceae; genus Streptomyces; species Streptomyces sp. NPDC049040. The sequence continues at coordinate 299,855 of NZ_JBICTO010000007.1, read as the reverse complement.
GAAGGCGATGTTCGGGTCGTCGGTGATGTCGATGCCGCGCAGCAGCGGGAAGGCGGCGTCGTCGAGCTCCATGGCGGTGCCCTCGGCGGCCTTGAGGCCCTGCGGGATCTCCAGCAGCCTGAGCTTCACCGGCACGTCCGCGCCGAGCAGGTGGCCCGAGGCGATGCGGAAGAGGAGGGCGTAGCCGATCTGGCCGGCCGCTCCGGTGACGGTGACGTTGACGGGAGTGCGAGTCATTGCCTTCTCCTGGCCTTTGCTGCGGTCTGCTGCGGTCGCGGGGTTGGCCGCTACGGCAGTGGCCCGAGCGGCCCCGAACGCGGATCTCTCGTCGTCAAGAGAGCCACCCGTCAGGCTATCGCGCGCCGCGCACGCCGTCGGACCGCGGTCGTGTGGCGGCGGTCACCGCGTCAGGACCCGCCGGCCCGGGGTCAGCCTATGCAGACGCCCAGCACGATCAGTCCCAGGCACAGGCCGGTGTGCGTCGGGCTCGGGGTGGCGCCGCCGCCCGACGCGGTCGGTGCGGGGGTGCCGGTCGGCGTGGCGGTGCCCGGCGCGGGCGGCGCCGCCGTCGTGCCGGCGGCGGACGGCGGCGGCTGCGAGCCGCCCGCCGCGGGCGCGGTCGGGGCGGCGGCGGTGGTCGGGGCGGACGGCGCGGCGCCGCCTGCCGTGCCCGCCGCGCTCGGAGCTGCCGGGCCGCGGCCCGGCAGGCTCGCGCCGGGCGCCGGCTTACGGGTCGGGTGCGAGGCACCGGCGGGTACGGAGGCGCCGGTGGCGGCGGTGCCGTCGCCCGGGGTGCCGGCGTCGCCCCCGGGGGCGCGGCCGTCGCTGGTCCCCGCCATCAGCACCACCGCCAGCAGCGCGCCCACCGCGAGCAGGCCAGCGGCGGCGAGCAGGACGAGGCGCCTGCGGCCTGGGGGGAGGCCGTCCTGCGCGCTCAGCGGGTCGAGCGGGTCGGGCTGCGGCACGGGCTTGCCCTGCCCGCGGTCGCCGGTGCCGGCGGAGGCCTTCTCGGCGAGCTTCCACAGGGCGCCGACGCGGTCGTAGTCCGCGCCGCTCGCCTGCGCCAGCACCTCGACGGCGGCGAGCGGCGGCACCTTGCGGGCGGCGAGGTAGGCGGCCCACGCGTCGGCGGGCTCCGCCGTCCGCGCGGCGAGTGCGGGCACCGTCATGCCGCTGCGGTCCTTCATCCGGCGCAACTGCGTCGCGAGGCGCCGCATGTCCACAGGGATGCGGTCGGCCAGCGGCTCCCACTGCCCCATGACGTACCCTCCGTGTCCCGCCGAATACCCGGGGCAACGGTAGGACACCGCTGACCGTACGGATGTTCTTTCGCCAACTCCGCACGCGCGCAGCACCGTTGTGGCATTGTTGCCCCGGCGCGTGCCCGTCGCGGCCGCCGGGGGGTCAGCGCACGGAGAAGTGGATGATGTCCTCGAGGAACGGGATCCGGATCAGCGGATCCGGCTGAGCCATCAGCGCCAGCAGGACGATCGCGACGCCGAGGATCCCGTACGTGATCACGTCGGTGAAGCGGCTGCGCACCGCCAGCATCCCCACCGACTGCATCCCCCACCGCAGGGCCCCGCCGACCAGCAGCGAGACCCCCACCACTATCGCGCCCGCGCGGAACTGCCCCGCGGCCGTGACGACCAGGCCGGCCACCGCGCCGCCGATGACCAGCAGGATGGGCCACTGGCGGGCGGGGGCGGGCGCGCCCCCGGCGGCGGCGCGGCCGCCGCCCTCAGGGCGGGCAGTGGAGGTGGTCACGGCGGGGCGGCCGCCGGGCCCGAGGTCACCGGACATCGGTCGCCGCCCGCTCCGCCGCTTCCACCACGTTCTGGAGCAGCAGCGCACGGGTCATCGGGCCCACGCCGCCGGGGTTCGGGGAGATCCAGTCGGCGACCTCGCCCACGCCGGGGTGGACGTCGCCGACGATCTTGCCGTGCTCGTCACGGCTGACGCCGACGTCGAGGACGGCGGCGCCGGGCTTGACGTCCTCCGGCTTGACGATGTGCGGCACGCCGGCCGCGGCGACGATGATGTCGGCCTGGCGCAGCTGCGCGGACAGGTCGCGGGTGCCGGTGTGGCACAGGGTGACCGTGGCGTTCTCCGACTTGCGGGTGAGCAGCAGGCCGATGGAGCGGCCGACGGTGATGCCGCGGCCGACGACCACCACATGGGCGCCGTTGACGGCCACGCCGTGCCGGCGCAGGAGTTCGACGATGCCGTTGGGGGTGCAGGGCAGCGGGGCGGGCACGCCGAGCACCAGCCGGCCCAGGTTCGTCGGGTGCAGCCCGTCCGCGTCCTTGGCGGGGTCCATGAGCTCGAGCACCCGGTTGGTGTCGATGCCCTTGGGGAGCGGGAGCTGCACGATGTAGCCGGTGCAGGTGGGGTCGTCGTTGAGCTCGCGGACGACCGCCTCGATCTCGTCCTGCGTGGCGGTGTCGGGGAGTTCGCGCTGGATGGAGCCGATGCCGACCTGCGCGCAGTCGCGGTGCTTGCCCGCGACGTACCACTTGCTGCCCGGGTCGTCGCCGACCAGCAGGGTGCCGAGGCCGGGTGCGACACCGCGGGCCTTGAGCGCCTCGACGCGCTCGGTCAGTTCGGACTTGATCGCGGCGGCGGTGGCCTTGCCATCGAGAATCTGGGCGGTCATGGACCCCATACTCCCGGATCGGGGGCCTGCGGTACCAATCAGTCCCCTTCCTGTGCAGTGTTGCCCCTTGCGCCCCGGCGCCGCCGGGCCGGACGATGTGGCGGATCCGTCCCGTCCTCCCGCTCACTAAGGAATCCGCACGTGAGTCAGCCACCCGGCCCGCCGAACCCGTACAGCGGCCCTCCCCAGCAGCCCTACGGCCAGCAGCAGCCCCCCGGCATCCCGCAGCAGCCGTATTACGGGCAGCAGCAGCCGGGCTACGGCTACCCTCCGCAGCAGCAGTACGGGGCCTACCCGCAGCCGGGCGGGCTGCCGCCGGGCGTACCGCCGCTGGCGAGCTGGGGCGCGCGGCTGGGGGCGTACATGCTCGACTTCCTGATGTTCAACCTGGTGCCGACCGGATTGATATTCGCGGCGGACATCCCGTACAGCATGAAGGTGCAGGACGCCAGGGACGCCTGCACCGACCAGGGCATCCCGTCCGGCAGCTGCGAACTGCCCCACATGTCGAGCACCGGCGTGACGCTGCTCGTGGTCGGCGGCATCCTCAGCCTCGCCGTGTTGGTCTTCCTCAGCATCCGCGAGGGGAAGACCGGGCAGACGCCGGGCAAGAAGATCGTCGGCATCCGGCTGCTGCGCGCCTCCGACGGCGCCGCCCTCGGCTTCGGCCGCGCCTTCGGCCGCCGCTGGCTGCACCTGCTCGACGCCGTCCCCTGCGCCCTGGGCTTCCTGTGGCCGCTGTGGGACGACAAGAACCAGACCTGGGCCGACAAGATGGTCAGCACCGTGGTGATCAAAGACCAGTTCTGAGCCGCGAGGCGCGGACGCACCGAGGCCGTACCCCTGGCGCGGGGTACGGCCTCGGTGCGCTGCGGCTCTGCCGCCCCGGGCGTCGGCGGCTCAGTGGAAGAAGTGCCGGGTGCCCGTCAGGTACATCGTCACGCCGGCCTTCCGCGCCGCCTCGATCACCGCTTCGTCGCGGATCGAGCCGCCGGGCTGCGCCACCGCGCGGACGCCGGCCTCGGCCAGCACCTCGAAGCCGTCGGGGAAGGGGAAGAAGGCGTCGGACGCCGCGTACGAGCCGGCAGCGCGCTCCGCGCCGGCGCGGGCCACCGCGAGCTTGGCCGAGTCGACCCGGTTGACCTGGCCCATGCCGACGCCGACGGTGGCGCCGTCCTTGGCCAGCAGGATCGCGTTGGATTTCACGGCACGCGACGCGCGCCAGGCGAAGGCCAGTTCGGCCAGCTCCGCGGCCGCCAGCGGCTCGCCCGCGGCCAGCGTCCAGGTGGCCGGGTCGTCGCCCTCGGCCTGCAGCCGGTCCTTGACCTGGAGCAGGATGCCGCCCTCGATGGGCTTGTACTCGGCGACCGCGTCGGGGGCGGCGGCGACCCGCAGCACCCGGATGTTCTTCTTGCGGGCCAGCACCTCGACGGCGCCGTCCTCGTAGTCCGGAGCCACGATGACCTCGGTGAAGATCTCCGCGACCTGCTCGGCCATCGCCACCGACACCGGCCGGTTCACGGCGATGACGCCGCCGAAGGCGGAGAGCGGGTCGCAGGCGTGCGCCTTGCGGTGCGCGTCCGCGACATCGGAGCCGACGGCGATACCGCACGGGTTGGCGTGCTTGATGATCGCCACGCAGATGTCCTCGTGGTCGTGGGCGGCCCGGCGGGCGGCCTCGGTGTCCACGTAGTTGTTGAAGGACATCTCCTTGCCGTGCAGCTGCTCGGCGCCGGCCAGGCCGCCGCCGTCGCCGGTGACGTAGAGCGCGGCGGGCTGGTGCGGGTTCTCGCCGTAGCGCAGGGTCTGGCGGCGGGTGAAGACCTCGCCGACGAACTCCGGGAAGGCGCTGTCCTCGTCGGCCGCGTAGCCGTCCGCGAACCAGGACGCCACCGCCACGTCGTACGCCGCGGTGTGCCGGAACGCCTCGGCGGCGAGCCGCTTGCGGGTGTGCAGGTCGAAGCCGCCCGACTCGGCGGCCGCCAGCACGTCGGCGTAGCGGGCCGGGCTGGTGACCACGGCGACCGAGGGGTGGTTCTTGGCGGCGGCGCGCACCATCGAGGGCCCGCCGATGTCGATCTGCTCGACGCACTCGTCGTCGCCCGCGCCGGACGCCACCGTCTCCCTGAACGGGTAGAGGTTCACCACGACCAGCTCGAAGGGCTTGACGCCCAGCTCGTCCAGCTGCCGGCGGTGGTCGTCGAGCCGCAGGTCGGCGAGGATGCCGGCGTGCACCCGCGGGTGCAGCGTCTTGACCCGGCCGTCCAGGCACTCGGGGAAGCCGGTCAGCTCCTCGACCGGCGTCACCGGCAGCCCGGCGGCGGCGATACGGGCGGCCGTCGAGCCGGTCGACACCAGCTCCACGCCCGCCTCGTGCAGGCCGCGGGCCAGCTCCTCGAGACCGGTCTTGTCGTAGACGCTGATCAGCGCGCGGCGGAAGGGGCGAGTGCCCGCGCCCTGTCCTTGGCCCTGGGTGTCTTCGGCGCTCATGCCGGAATCCGTACCTTTCGTCCTTCGATGCGGTAGCCGTCGCGCGACAGCCGCCCTACGACGTCGACGAGCAGGCGCCGCTCGACGTCCTTGATGCGCTCGTGGAGCGCGTCCTCCGTGTCGTCCGCCCTGACCTCGACCACGCCCTGGGCGATGACCGGGCCGGTGTCGACGCCGTCGTCGACGAAGTGGACGGTGCACCCGGTGACCTTGGCGCCGTACGCGAGCGCATCGCGTACGCCGTGCGCCCCGGGGAAACTCGGCAGCAGCGCGGGGTGGGTGTTGATGAACCGGCCGCCGAAGGCCGCGAGGAAGTCCTTGCCGACGATCTTCATGAAGCCGGCCGACACCACGAGGTCGGGCTCGTACGCGGCCGTCGCCCCGGTCAGCGCGGCGTCCCAGGCGGCGCGGTCCGGGTGGTCGCCCACCTTCACCACGAAGGTGGGCAGCCCGGCGCGCGCGGCCCGCTCCAGCCCCGCGATGCCGTCGCGGTCGGCGCCGACCGCGACGATCCTGGCGCCGTAGGCGGGGTCGGCGTCGATGGCGTCGAGCAGCGCCTGGAGGTTGGTGCCGGAGCCGGAGACGAGGACGACCAAGCGCGCCGGGGTGCTGGCGGGAGTGTGGGCAGCCACTGGCGGGGGCTCTTCTCTCGCTGAAAATCGTTCGGATGATCGTACGAGTCGGGGATTGGCCGGATTCCGGGGAACCCTACGAGACCGCCGACCGTCAGCAACGATACCGGCACTCCGGACGGCCCCCACGGGACGGGGGACCGCGCGGGCGGTAGCGTCTGGCGGGAGCACGGGACTTCGCGCGCGCTGCGCGCGGGTGAACGTGATGTATCCGACACCTGTGTCACGTATGACTTGTGGTGCAGGACGGCGAAGAGCCCGGTAAGAGGAGTCGAGCCCAAGGGGATGGCGCATCACATCATGAGCAGCGGCCGTAATCATCTTGCGCTGCGCGCGCCCGAGGGCGACCAGGACCAGGACAACCCGTTCGCGCCGCCCCCGGAGGGGACGCCGGACCGGCCCTGGCAGCCCAGGCGGCCCGATGGATCGGGCGACGCCGACTCGGGCACGCACGGTTCCACGGGCCCGTCCGGGTCCTCGGGCTCGTCCGATCCGTCAGGTTCCGGGGGTACGCCCCCGCCCCCGCCGCCGGGACGGCGGCCCGGCGCGCCCCAGGCCTGGGGCCACCAATGGGGGAACCAGCAGCCGCAGGACGGCCGCCCCAACCCCCACCAGGGCCCGAACGGCCCCCAGGGCACAGGACCGCGCTTCGACCCCACCGACCCCGCGCAGCGGCGGTCCCGCTACGCGCTCGTCTGCGGCGGCTGGGGCCTGATCTTCGCGGTGCTCGGCTGGGTCGAGGTCGGCCTGCTGCTCGGGGCGCTCGCCCTCTACTGGGGGATCAGCGCACTGCGGATGACCCCGGAGGACCGGGCCGAGGCCAGGGCGACCGCCGCGTCGGCCCTCGCCGACGCCACGCAGACGCCGCGGCCGACGCCGCCGGCGCCGGGGCCCGACGCGCAGCGGTCCTTCATGACCGCGGCGTGGAGCGGGATCGTCACCAGTGCGGTGACGATCGCGATCGTCGCATCGAGCTTTGCGCTGCATCTCGCTTACCGCGACTACTACACGTGCAAGCAGGATGCGTTGACGCATCCTGCGTCGCAGGCGTGCCAGAAGCTGTTGCCCGAGCCGCTTCGGAGCATTCCCGCACTTCGCGGCTAGGCGGTTCCACCGCGGGGTTGCGCCGACGGGCCGCCCGCGGCGGGGTGACCTCCGGGGGCTTGCGCCCCTGGGGGCCCGCGGGGGGCGGTTGGCCGCCGGTGCGGTCTCGGCTGGGCGCGCCGTTCCCCGCGCCCCTGACGGGGTGCCCCCTTGCGGTGGGCGGTTGGCCGCCGGTCCGCGGTGGCCCGGCGCGCAGTTCCCCGCGCCCCTGACGGGGTGCCCCCTTGCGGTGGGCGGTTGGCCGCCGGTCCGCTGTGGCTGGGCGCGCAGTTCCCCGCACCCCTGACGGGGTGCCCCCTTGCGTTGGGCGGTTGGCCGCCGGTCCGCTGTGGCCGGACGCGCCGTTCCTCGCACCCCTGACGGGGGGCCCCTTGCGGTAGGCGGTTGGCCGCCGGCTCGCGGTGGCTGGGCGCGCCGTTCCTCGCACCCCTCAGGGGGTGCCCCTTGCCTTGTTTTGGTGCGGGTCAGTGTGGGGGGAGGGGTGGGGTCGGGGGGTAAGGGGGTGGTGGGGGGAGGGGTGACGGGCGGGTGCGGGTCCAGGAGATGAGGGTGGCGGTCGGGAGCGCCAAGGCCAGCGGCCAGACCGTTGCGGCGGCCGCGCACGACCACCAGGCCGGCCCGAAAGCGCCGAGCGCCCCCGTACCCATGGCCCCGCCGGACGCGGCGGCGAGGAGGCCGAAGGCGAGCCCGCACACGGCGGACCCTCCCGCGGCGACCAGGGCGGTACTGCGCACTCCGAGGCGCGCCCTGACGCAGCAGACGGCCAGCGCGCACCCCGCGGCGGCCGGCACGGCGAGCGCGGCCCAGCCGGCACCGTGGCCGCCGGGCCCCGGCACCGCGGCCAACAGCGGAAAGCGCGGCAGCAGCGGGTGTGCCGACACACCGTCAGGCGCGACCGTCCGGCCGGCGCCGAGTACGAACCCCGGCCCGAGACCGTAGGCGGCGGACCACACCGCGAGGTTCGGTACCAGCAGCACGCACAGCAGCATGACCGCCGCCTGCCCGGCGAGCCCCGCGCTGAGCTGCCCGAAGGTCCGTCCCGCGGCACCGGCGTGCCAGGCGAGCGCGGTGCCGCCGACGAGCGCGCCGCCGCCGACCAGGACACCGGTGGCGATGCCGCCGGACCGTAGCGCGACGGCGGCGTCCGCGCCCCACGGCACGTACCGCTCCAGCGGTGGCCTGCCGCTGCCGGCCCAGGCTCCGGCCGCGGTGGCCGCGGCCGCGAAGAGCGGTACGCAGACAGCCGCCGAGAGCGCGTCGACCCGCAGCGGCCCGCGGGCCGCGTACCCGGCGACGAGCGCGGCGACGGAGAGGTAGCCGCTGAGCACCCACCCGGCGGAGCGGTACGTACCACTGCTCGCGACCGCCGACGCGGTCCCCCGGTACAGCAGCCACCCCAGCAGTGCGCTGAGCAGCAGCGGCATGACGCCGATCGGGGCCGGCACCCCGGAGAGCGTGTCGTCGCGCACCAGGTCGGCGCCCTGCGCGAGCAGCCACACCGAGGCGCCGAGGTGCAGTGCCCCGCCGATTCCGCTGTCGGGGAACGGTGAGACCACCCAGAGCAGCAGGACGACCGCGGCCAGCACGGCGAGGGCGAGCCCGGCCGCGGCCGCCCCGGTGGCGGCGGCCGACGCGCGGGCCGCGGCGGCCGCCCGCCGGGTCTCCGGGTCGGATTCCGCGGGCGGGTAGGGCTGTGCCTGTTCGGTCAGTTGGGTCACGGCGTTCCATGGTGCCAAGAACACCCGTTTCGCCCCAGCAGCGGGCGTTTGGTCGTCGTGTCGCCCATGATGTCCCGTATACGTGCTTTTTTCGGACCGTCGGACGAAAGGCTTCGCCGGTGAGCGGGCGCAAAAGGTCACAGAGGACCGGGTCGAAGGCGGACCGGAAGCCGCCTTCCGCGTCCCGCGCGACGGCCGCGGCCCACCAGGCCACCGCCACCACCCCCGCTCCCCCGCCCGGCCCCAAGACCTCCCGCCCGCGCAAGCCCGGACCCTCGACGTGCCGCCCCGGCGTGCGACCGCCCGGCCCGATGCGGGTACGTGTCGTCTACCGCCCGGTCGCCGCGACCGTCATGCCGCTGAGCCCCGAGGGTGCGGCCGCCGCCGAGGACCCCAGGGGCGCCTTCGACATGCTCTACCTGCACGGCGCCGCCGCCCTGCGGCAGCAGGTGGCCGTACTGACGGCGGACCGGGGATTGGCGGCGCGGGCGGCACGGCGGGCGTTCGACCTGGCCTGGCAGAACTGGCCCGATGTGGCCCGCGACAGCGACCCCGCGGGGTGGGTGCGGGCCGCCGCGCACGGCTACGCGCTGACCCCGTGGCAGCGGCTGCTGCGGCGGCGCCGCGCCGCCGCCACCGGCGACCCGCACCGGGCGCTGGTACGGCTGCACCCGGAGCGGCGGCGGGCGCTGCTGCTGCACGACGGCCTCGGGCTGAGCCTGTCGGTGACCGCCGCGGAGGTCGAGTCGAGCACCACCGCCGTGGCGTCCCGGATCATCGGCGCCCGGCGCGAACTGGCCGCCGCGTTGCCCGACGACTACGACGGCGGCGACGCGGGCCCGCTGCTGACCGCCCTGCTGGCGGCGGAGCGGGACGCGCCAGGCGGCGAGCCCGAGCCGTCGCGGGTACGGAACACCAGCGAGCGGCGCACCCGGCTGCGTACGGTCGGGGCCTTCACGGTGGCCGGGGCGGTCGTGCTGGCGACCACCGTGGGCATGATCGTCGGACCGCAGCATGGCACGCCGCCCAGGCACGGTCCCGCGCACCAGCAGCACGCCGAGCCGGCAGCGGGCGGCTGACCCTACGGCGACGGCGTGGGCGCGCCCCCGTGCAGGGGCGGGCCCACGCCGTCGCGGGGTGACGCGGTGTCAGCCGACGAGGATCTCGCGGGCCAGCCTGGCGGTCTCGGACGGGGTCTTGCCGACCTTGACGCCCGCGGCCTCCAGGGCCTCCTTCTTGGCCTGCGCGGTGCCGGAGGAGCCGGAGACGATGGCGCCGGCGTGGCCCATGGTCTTGCCCTCGGGCGCGGTGAAGCCGGCGACGTAGCCGACGACCGGCTTCGTCACGTTCTTCTCGATGAAGGCCGCGGCCCGCTCCTCGGCGTCGCCGCCGATCTCGCCGATCATCACGATCAGGTCGGTGTCGGGGTCGGCCTCGAACGCGGCGAGCGCGTCGATGTGCGTGGTGCCGATGATCGGGTCGCCGCCGATGCCGACCGCGGACGAGAAGCCGATGTCGCGCAGCTCGTACATCATCTGGTACGTCAGGGTGCCGGACTTCGACACCAGGCCGATGCGGCCGGGCTTGGTGATGTCGCCCGGGATGATGCCGGCGTTGGACTGGCCGGGGGTGATCAGGCCGGGGCAGTTCGGACCGATGATGCGGGTCTTGTTGCCCTTCTGCTGGGCCAGCGCCCAGAACGCGGCGGAGTCGTGCACCGCGACGCCCTCGGTGATCACGACGGCCAGCGGGATCTCGGCCTCGATGGCCTCGACCACGGCGTCCTTGGTGAACTTCTCCGGGACGAAGATGACCGTCACGTCCGCGCCGGTGGCCTCCATGGCCTCCTTGACGCCGCCGAAGACCGGGACCTCGCGGCCCTGGTCGAAGGTGACGGTGGTGCCGGCCTTGCGCGGGTTGACACCGCCGACGATGTTCGTGCCGTCGCCGAGCATCAGCGTGGTGTGCTTCATGCCGGTGGCGCCGGTCATGCCCTGGACGATGACCTTGCTGTCCTTGGTGAGGAAGATAGCCATGGTTGTCTTGTGTCCTCGTCCCTTACTTCGCGGCCAGCTCGGCGGCCTTGTCGGCCGCGCCGTCCATGGTGTCCACCCGCTGCACCAGGGGGTGGTTCGCGTCGGAAAGGATCTTCCGACCCAGCTCCGCGTTGTTGCCGTCCAGGCGCACGACCAGGGGCTTGGTGACGTCCTCGCCCTTGGACTTGAGCAGTGCCAGGGCCTGCACGATGCCGTTGGCGACCTCGTCGCAGGCGGTGATTCCGCCGAAGACGTTGACGAACACCGAGCGCACGTCCGGGTCGCCGAGGATGATCTCCAGGCCGTTGGCCATGACCTCGGCGGAGGCGCCGCCGCCGATGTCCAGGAAGTTGGCGGGCTTCACGCCGCCGTGCGCCTCGCCGGCGTAGGCGACGACGTCGAGGGTGGACATGACCAGCCCCGCGCCGTTGCCGATGATGCCGACCTCGCCGTCGAGCTTGACGTAGTTGAGGCCCTTGGCCTTGGCCTTGGCCTCCAGCGGGTTGGCGGCGGCCTTGTCCTCCAGCGCCTCGTGCTCCGGCTGCCTGAAGGCGGCGTTCTCGTCGAGCGAGACCTTGCCGTCGAGCGCGACGATCTTGCCCTCGCCGGTCTTGACCAGCGGGTTGACCTCGACCAGCAGAGCGTCTTCCTTGATGAAGACGGTCCACAGCTGCTGCAGCACGTCGGCGACCTGGTCGGCGATGTCGGCGGGGAACTTCGCCGCGGCCACGATCTCGGCGGCCTTCTCCGGCGTCACGCCCTCCAGCGCGTCCACCGCGACCTTGGCGAGCGCGTCCGGGTTTTCCTCGGCCACGACCTCGATCTCGACACCGCCCTCGACCGACGCCATCGCCAGGAAGGTGCGGTTGGTGCGGTCCAGCAGGAAGGAGACGTAGTACTCCTCCTTGATGTCCGCGGTCTCGGCGAGCATCACCTTGTGGACCGTGTGGCCCTTGATGTCCATGCCGAGAATGGCCTCGGCCTTGGCGACCGCGTCGGCCGGGTCCGCGGCCAGCTTCACACCGCCGGCCTTGCCGCGGCCACCCACCTTGACCTGCGCCTTGACGACCGCTCGGCCGCCGAGTCGCTCCGCCGCCGCGCGTGCCGCCTCAGGCGTGTCGATGACTTCACCGGCCAGCACCGGTACACCGTGCTTGGCGAAGAGATCCCTCGCCTGGTACTCGAACAGGTCCACGCGCGTCCGTCTCCCTTTTCCCTGGAATCCGCTGGAAGTAAGCCTGGATGTCACTCCGACGTCGACAGGAGGCTGCCGCCATGAGTACAGCGCCGCCTGCCGGCTGGGCGTGCCGCTACGGGCAGGGCGACGGCACGTCACCAGCTGTCACCAGGGAAGCGCACGCGGTGTCCGAGTACGCGGCATGTCCGTCTTGCAGGCTATCGCCGCGCACGGGCACGTCCTAAATCGCGGATCGCTTGCGAGCGGTGAGAACGGTCACAGATCGGCTGCCACCTCCCCCGTTTCAGGCCTCGGGTACGGGGATGCGGCGCTTCTCGATCGCGGCCGCCATCACCTCGGGGAAGAGGTCGGGGGTGCAGGCGAACGCAGGCGCTCCGAGCGCGGCCAGCGCCGCCGCGTGCTCCCGGTCGTAGGCGGGCGCGCCCTCGTCGGACAGCGCCAGCAGTGCGACGAACTGCACCCCTGACGCCTTCATCGCCGCCACCCGCTTCAGCATCTCGTCCCGGATGCCGCCCTCGTAGAGGTCGGAGATCAGTACGACCACCGTGTCCGCCGGACGGGTGATCAGCGACTGGCAGTAGGCGAGCGCCCTGTTGATGTCGGTGCCGCCCCCGAGCTGGGTGCCGAACAGCACGTCGACCGGGTCGTCCAGCTGCTCGGTGAGGTCCACCACCGCCGTGTCGAAGACCACCAGCCGGGTGGCGATGGACCGCATCGAGGCCAGGACCGCGCCGAAGACCGACGCGTAGACGACGGACGCGGCCATCGAACCGGACTGGTCGATGCACAGCACCACGTCCTTCTTCACCGAGCGGTCCGCACGGCCGTAACCGATCAGCCGCTGCGGCACCACCGTGCCGTGCTCGGGGAGGTAGTGCCGCAGGTTGGCCCGGATGGTGCGGTCCCAGTCGATGTCGCGGTGCCGGGGCCTGCTCACCTTCGCCGACCGGTCGAGCGCCCCCGTCAGCGTGGCCCGGGTGCGGGTCGCGAGCCTGGACTCCAGGTCGTCGACCACCTTCCTGACCACGGCCCGCGCGGTCTCCTTGGTCGTCTCGGGCATCGCCTTGTTCAGCGACAGCAGGGTGCCGACCAGGTGGACGTCGGCCTCCGCCGCCTCCAGCATCTCCGGCTCGAGCAGCAGCGCGGACAGCCCGAGCCGGTCGATGGCGTCCCGCTGCATGACCTGGACGACGCTGCTGGGGAAATACCGGCGGATGTCACCGAGCCACCGGGCGACCTGCGGGGCCGACCCGCCGAGACCCGCGCCACGGTCGCCGCCGCGACTCTGCTGCCCGCCGCCGGTGCGGCCCGAGCCGTACAGCGCGGCGAGCGTGCGGTCCATCGCCGCGTCACGCCCGGCGAGTTCGCAGCCCGTGCCGTCGGCCGCAGGGCCGCCGCCCAGCACCAGACGCCAGCGCCGCAGCCGCTCCTCGGGCACGTCGGTGCTCCCGGCGCTACCGATGCCTCCGGTGCCTCCGGTGTCAGTCATCCTGCGCTCCCCCATCCCCGAGCGTGCCCAGGTCGGTCGTCGTGGTCGTCCCCAGCAGCAGCCGCACGGTGTGCGCCGCCGCGTCCGCCCTGGCCGGGTCGAGGGTGGCGCCGAAACCGGGCAGCCCCGGCTCCGCGGCTGCCCCGCCAGCCCGCCGCGCCGCCGAGGGGCCGCGCCGCACCAGTTCCCCGACGGTGCGCCGCACCCCCGGCTCGAACTCGGCGAAGGTCCGCCGCAGCAGGGGCAGCACATCGCTGAACGCCTCCGCCGACACCCCGCCGAGCCACCCGTCCACCAGCGCCAGCAGCTTCTCGTCGTGCACCAGCAGCATCCCGCCGCCCGCGAGGAAGCCCTCGATCCAGCCCGCCGACTCCGCCGGGCCCGTCCCCGCCGACAGCGCGAGGCCCATCAGCCGGGCCGCCTGGTCCGCGTCCAGCCGCCCGTCGTCCATCAGCAGCCGGGCGGCGGCGCCGCGCAGCAGCCCGGGTATGCCGCCGTCGCGCTCCGCCAGGGTCCGCAGCGCGGCCGCCCAACGGTCCCGCAGCGCCGGATCCGGGAGCAGCGCCACCGCCCGGTGCACCTCGTCGACCAGCGCCCGCATGGCGGCGGCGCCATCAGCGTCCAGACCCGTGCAGGCCGGCGGCAGCCCGACACAGATCCGCAGTGCCAGGCCCGCGGCGACCTCGCCGAGCGCCGCCGAGTCCGTGCCGCGCACATCCCCGTAGCGCACCGCCCGGACCAGCGCGGGCAGCGCCGCCGCCAGGTGCGCCACATCGGTGTCGAGTGCCGCCCGGTCCGCCAGCACCCGCATCACCACGGGCAGCGCGTCGGGCAGCCCGGCCAGCAGGCACGCCTCGGCTGTCCCCGTGACCTCGGCGAGGGTGCGGGAGTGCGTCGCCGCGTCCGCCGCCCGCGCGGTCGCGGCCGACACCACCGTCGTCCCCCATATCCCGGCCTCGGCGACCCGCACCGCCGACTCCGGCTCCCAACGCAGTCGCCACGCCTCCCGGAAGGTGCCCTTGTTCTCCCGGCCCCTCGCGGGCTCGCCCCAGCCGACGCCGAGCAGCGCCAGCCGGTGCAGCAGCCGGCTGCGGGCCGCGTCGGTGTCCTTGCGCAGGTCGAGGTCCACCTCGCGCTCCAGGGCCTCCGGCTTGAGCCGCAGGGTGCGCTGCTCCCTCGCCAGGTCCCGGGCCAGCGGCACCGCGGGCGCGTCCGGCGGGACCTCGCCGAGCACGTCTCCCACCACCAGCCGGTCCCTGATCAGCGCCAACGGCACATCGGAGCCGTCGCACATCACGGCACGGACCGCGTCCGTCGTCTCGCCGAGCCCCGCCAGCGGACGGCCGCGCATCGCCGCGAGCGTGTCGGCGAGCCGCACCGCCTCGATGACATGCGCCGAGGAGACCGGCAGGTCCTCCTCCCGCAGCAGGCCCGCGACCTTGGTCATCCACCGGGTGACCGGCCGGTCGGCGGCGGTGAACAGATGCCGATACCAGCCGGGCGAGTCGATCCCCGCGCCGTATCCGCTCGCCCGGGCCAGTCTGCGGTGCGTCCACGGCACCCAGGTCGTCTCGACCCGGGCCTTCGGCAGCCCCTTGAGCAGCTGCCGATCCGCGGCCACCGCCGTACGCGCGGCGAGCGCCGGCACATGCCACGCGCCGCACACCACGGCCGTCCGCTCGTGCGCCCGCCGGGCCTCACGCAGCCGCAGCCGCATGTGGGCTTCCCGCACCGGGTCATGGGGGTGGCCCCCGTCCCCGTGGATCGCCCGGATCGCGGCCATCGCCTCGCCGAGCGCGGCGAACGGTGCCAGCGGGTCCCCGCCGTCGCCGCCCCGGTGTTCGACCGCGTCCTCCCACCAGCGCTCCGGGTCGTCATACCCGGCCGTCGCGGCGAGCACCGCCAGCGGATCGACCCGCACGTCGATCCCCTCGGCGCCGGGCGCCCCAGGCGCCGCACCGTCCGCCGGGAGGTGCCCAGGTGCGGGACCGGGCTCCACGCCGGTCGCCGGACGCGCCCTCGGCACCGAGGGCTCGGGAACGAGCGGGTCGCCGCCGGAATTCCCCCGCCGCTCGCCCGGAGCCAGGCCGCGCTCCGCCCCCGCCCCCGAGACATCCGGAACACCCGCGCCACTGCCGGAACCCCCAGACGGGCCATCGCCCGAGGCCGGAACGGGCTCGGGCCCGGTCGCCGAAGGCGCCCCCGGTGGACGGCGACCCGGCACGGGCCAGGGCTCCTCCCCCGTCGCCGGGCGAAGGGCCAGGCTGTGGGCGGCCGGCAGGTCGATGAAGCGGACCTCGGCGCCGGCCTTGGCGGCCCACCGCAGGGCGACCCACTCGGGCGAGAACTCCGCGAAGGGCCAGAAGGCGGCCCGCGCCGGGTCGTCGACGACGTGGGAGAGCAGCGCCACCGGCGGGCGCATCGCCGGGTCGGCGGCCAGCCCGACCAGCGCGTCGGCCTCCGGCGGCCCCTCGATCAGCACCGCCTGCGGGCGATACGCATCGAGCGCGGCCAGCACCGCACGGGCGGAGCCCGGCCCGTGGTGCCGCACCCCGAGCAGGACGACGTCCCCGGCAGCCCGCGCCACCGCGGTGGCGGCCGCGCGGTCGGCGGCCTCCCGCGCACCCGGGTCCAGCGGGGCACCGGGCGCGCCAGGACCCCGGGCAGCGTCGGGCGCGGCGGCACCGGTCGGCCGGTCCATGGCGGGCCGGGTCATGACGACACCTCACGGCAGGCCCGGTAGAAGTCCTTCCACCCGTCCCGCTCCCGGATCACCGTCTCCAGATACTCCTGCCAGACCAGCCGGTCCGCCGCCGGGTCGCGGACGACCGCGCCGAGGATGCCGGCCGCGATGTCGCCCGCGCGCAGCACCCCGTCACCGAAGTGGGCTGCCAGGGCCAGCCCGTTGGTCACCACCGAGATCGCCTCGGCCGTCGAGAGCGTGCCCGAGGGCGACTTGACCTTCGTCCTGCCGTCCTCGGTGACGCCCCCGCGCAGTTCGCGGAAGACGGTGACGACCCGGCGGATCTCGTCGGCGCCCCGGGGAGCGGCCGGCAGGTCGAGGCCGCGACCGATCTGGTCGACCCGGCGGGAGACGATCTCCACCTCGTCCTCCGCGCTGGCGGGCAGCGGCAGCACCACGGTGTTGAACCGGCGGCGCAGGGCACTCGACAGGTCGTTGACCCCCCGGTCGCGGTTGTTGGCGGTCGCGATGAGGTTGAACCCGCGGACGGCCTGCGTCTCCGCGCCCAGCTCCGGGATCGGCAGCGTCTTCTCCGACAGGATCGTGATCAGCGAGTCCTGCACGTCGGCCGGGATGCGGGTCAGCTCCTCCACCCGGGCGATCCGGCCCTCCGCCATCGCCCGCATCACGGGGCTGTGCACCAGCGCGTCACGGCTCGGGCCGTGGGTGAGCAGCTGCGCGTAATTCCAGCCGTAGCGGATCGCCTCCTCCGGGGTGCCCGCGGTGCCCTGCACGAGAAGTGTCGAGTCGCCGCTGATCGCGGCGGCCAGATGCTCCGACACCCAGGTCTTCGCGGTGCCGGGCACGCCGAGCAGCAGCAGCGCCCGGTCGGTCGCGAGGGTGGTGACGGCCACCTCCACGATCCGCCGCGGCCCCACGTACTTGGGTGTGACGACCGTGCCGTCCGGCAGGCTCCCGCCGAGCAGATAGGTGGCGACCGCCCAGGGGGACAGATTCCAGCGCGCCGGGCGCGGGCGGTCGTCGGCGGCGGCGAGCGCGCCGAGCTCGGCCGCGAAGGCCTCCTCGGCATGCGGCCGCAGGGCCTGCTCGGCGCCGGCCGCGGCGCTCGTCGTAGCGGTCATGGCTCTCCCCCACTCCTCGAACGGACCCTCTCGATCCGTGCTGTTCCCACCTTGCACCCCACCACTGACAATCCGTCACAGCGCGCTATCCATGCAGGTCAGAGTGATTGTCAGTGGTCGGTCCTACCGTGGTTCGCATGGAGGAGACGGAAGCTCGGTGGACAGCGGACCAGGTGCTCGCACTCGCACCTGACACGGCGTCACGCACCGCGGGAGCACGGCTCGCGGCGCCCGCGCCGTGGTCCGGCACGGGGGCGTCGCGCACCGCGGTGTGGGGGCTGTGCGCGGGCAGCGGGAGCCGGCCGTATCAGACGGCCGTCGATCTGACCGGGCCGGCCTTCGCGTGCTCGTGCCCGAGCCGGAAGTTTCCCTGCAAGCACGCGCTCGGGCTGCTCCTGCTCTGGGCGGCGGGGGACGGCGGGCCGGTGCCGGAGGGGGCGGCGGAGCCGGAGTGGGCCGAGCAGTGGACGGCGGCGCGGCGCAAGAAGGCGGCGGAGGCCGCCGCGTCAGCGCCGCCTCCTGTGCCCGGTCAGGCCGGACAGGAGGCGGCGAGGAAGCGGGCCGATCGCCGGGCGGTCAGGGTGGAGGGGGGCGCCGCCGAGCTGGAGCAGCGGCTCACCGACCTGCTGAGGGGGGGTCTCGCGGGGTCGGATCGCGCGGGGTATCAGCAGTGGGACGAGATCGCCGCCCGCATGGTCGACGCTCAGGCCCCCGGTCTCGCCACCCGGGTGCGCGAGCTGGGGGCGGTGGCCGGTTCCGGGGGCGACTGGCCCTCCCGGATGCTGGAGGAGACGGGTCTGCTGCATCTGCTGGCCCGCGGCTTCCTCGGCCGCCAGCGGCTCCCGGCACCGCTGGCCGAGACGGTGCGCACCCGGATCGGCTTCACTGTCGACTCGGCAGAGCTGCTGGCGGGGCCGCTGGTCAGGGGGCAGTGGCTGGTCCTCGCGCAGTACGACTCGGCGGACGAGCGGCTGACGACCCGCCGGATCTGGCTGTATGACGGGGCGTCGGGGCGCTTCGCTCTCGTCCTCTCCTTCGGAGCGGCGGGCCGCGCACCCGAGCTCGCGCTGCCGGTCGGCTCGGTGCTCGACGCGGAAGTGGCCTTCCACCCGGCCGCGGTGCCACTCCGCGCGGTCCTCGGCGCCCGTTACGGCACCGGGTTGCCCGAGGCGGTGCCCTCGGGCATCGGGGTCGGCCAGGCGCTCGACTCCTACGGCACCGCACTCGCCGACGACCCCTGGCTCGACGCGTGGCCGGTGCTGCTCACCGACGTCGTCCCCCTTCCGGGCCGGGACCGCTGGCATGTGGCCGACGCCACGGGCGACGCGGCGGTACCGCTGCTCGGCTCGCAGCACTGGCGGCTCGCCGCGATATCCGGAGGGCATCCCGTCACCCTCTTCGCGGAGGCCGGCGCCACGGGCCTGCGCCCGCTCGCGGGGTGGACGCGGGCCTCGCCCCGACCGATTCCGCTGTAGGGCGCGACGCCGCAGAGCGCCGCCCGCGTCCACGGCCGGGCGCACCGTTCTCGCCTGAGCCGCGCCCGAGCGGCAAGCGGCACTCCCGGGCCCGGCACGGCACTCGGCCCGGCGACGGGGGGCGTTCCGAAGCTGGGGAAGGCGGTCGGCGGACGGGAGCCGGTGCCCCGGGGGGGGGTCGAGGCGGAAGGCGGTCGGGAGCCGGGAGTGGAGGGAGGTCGGCCAACGGGAGCCGGGGGCGGTCGAGAGCTGGGGGAGGTCGGCGAACAGGAGCCGGGGGCGGCCCGGGGGACGGGAGTGGAAGGCGGTCGGCGAACGGGAGCGGACGGGGGCGGGGGGTGACCGAAGGCGGGAGGTGACCGGCGCGGCGGAGGACCGGGGGTGGAAGGCGGTCGGCGGACGGATGGCGGCCCAGGGGGGCGGACGGGGGCGGGTTCGGCCGACCGGGTTCGGGGGACGCGATGGCGCGGCGGACCGCGCCGCAGGTGCTCGTGATCGAACGCGGAGGGATGCGGATGGACGCCGGTTGGGACGACCTCGTCGGAAGCGCGTTGCTCGGGACGGAGCGGCGGCGGCCCGGCGGTGTGGTGGGGGATGCGGAGGAGGCCGCCGCGGGCCTGCTGGACGCCGCGGCCGCGGGGGCGGTCCGTCGGCGGGCAGGGCTGCGGCCCGCCTCGGCCGGTGAGCGGCCCGCCGTGGCGGCGGACGACCGGCGGGCGGAGCTGCCGGAGGCGGCTCGCCGCCGGCTGGCGGTGCTGCTGGCCGACCGGGCAGGCGGCACCGGCGGGAGCCGGCGCGGCTCCGCGCCGAATCTGGCAGAACTGCTGCCGCAGTGGCTGGCGGCGGCGTGCGGCGAGGGCTATGCGGCACCGCCGGAGTTGCTGCCGGCGCTGCTGGACGCGGCCAGGGCGCGGACGGATCTGCGGACGGACGCGCTGGCCTTCGCCGGCCCGCGCGGTCAGTGGCTCGCGGGGCTGAATCCGGACTGGAAGTACGCCTTGCGGGCCGGCGCGGGGGCGGTTCCCGGGCCGGGCCCGCAGGATCGGGACGAGGTGGAAAGGCTGTGGGAGGAGGGGCTGTTCGCGGAGCGGATCGCCCTGCTGTCCCGGCTGCGGCTGGCGGCGCCCGCCGACGCCCTGGCGCTGCTGACCGCGACATGGAAGGGCGAGCGGGCCGAGGACCGGCTGATGTTCCTCGACTCGCTGCGGTCGGGGCTGTCCGCGGCGGACGAGGCGTTCCTCGATCAGGCGCTGACCGACCGCAGCCGCAATGTGCGGGCGACGGCGGCCGAACTCCTGTCGGCGCTGCCGGAATCGGCGCTGGCCGCACGGATGGCGGCCCGTGCCCGCAGTTGCGTGTCGCTCGGGCCCGACGGCATATCGGTGGAGGCGCCGTACGAGTGCGACGCGGCGATGGAGCGTGACGGGGTGGCCCCGCGGCCGCCCAACGGCCGCGGGGAGCGGGCGTGGTGGCTGGGGCAGCTGGTGGACGCGGCCCCGTTGGCGACCTGGCCCGCGCGGTTCGGGGGCCGCACCCCTGAGCAGATCATCGCGCTGCCGGTGCTGGACGACTGGCAGCCGGATCTGCACGCGGCGTGGTGCCGGGCCGCCGTCCGGCAGCGGGACACCGCGTGGGCGCGGGCGCTGCTGGGGCCGCCGCCCGCCCCTTCGGGACCGCTGGCCGCGGTCGGCGATCCGGCGAAACTGCTCTCGATACTGCCTGTGGAGGAGCGGGCGGAGTGGGTGGCGGCGTTCATCGAGGCGCACGGGTTGTCCGAGGCGTTCCAGATGCTCGGGGTGTGCGCGGTGCCGTGGGCCGCGCCGCTGGGGCGGGCGGTGGTGGACGCGCTGGACATCGCGCGGGACGCGGGGAGTTACCCGTGGAGCTTCAGCGGGGTGATGGGGCTGGCCGAGCGCTGCCTCGACCCGGCGGCGGCGGACCAGGTCGCCGCGCTGGCCGGGGGCGGGGACGAGCCGGCCGACTCCGCGCCGGGCGCCGCAGCGTACTGGGGTGAGGCGTTTTTGCGGCTGAGCGCCACGTTGGGGCTGCGCGCGACCATGCTGGGCGAGTTGCGGGCGGCCCCGGCGTGACCCCGCCGGGGTGTGGCCCCGGGCCGCCACCGGGGGTCAGAGGCTGCCTCGGACAAGGCCGTGCCAGCTCCAGCCGCCGGTGAGGACGACGTGTTGGAGGGCGTGCTTGAGGTCGTCGGTGTCGAAGCGGTGGGTCTCCGTCTTCTCGCGCCGGCCGTCAGGTCCGGGCCCGTGGGCGGTGCCCTGGAATCTGCGCCGCATCTGGCCTCGGCTGTGCGAGGTGGTCCTCCGCCGGGTGAAGCCGTCCCCTGACAGGGTGAATTCCATGGAGTGGTCCATGGCGCGGACCTCGCGGGCCTCCGGGACCAGGCGCATCCGGATCTGGAAGGCCTCGCCCGGTGTGAAGTGCCCGAAGACGCCCCGCCGGGTGCCGCGCAGGTGCTGCCACTCCCCGACGAGGTCGACGCCCTCCGGGGCGCCGTCGCGGATGACGTAGGGGACGTCGGAGGTGTCGAGCCCGAGCAGGGCGGCCCGGACCTCGGCCGCGGTGCGCGGCGGGACACCGGCGGCGGGGAGCAACGGGCTGTCGGACCGGTCGAAGAAGCTCATCGTCCCCCTGCACGGTCGGTCGGTACGTGGTAATCCGGCACCGGGGTCGTCCGGCGGCCCGGGTGGGGTCCACTGTCGCGGCCGCGGGCGGCGCCGGAGGCCTCAGGCCGCCGAGGGAACGTTCGCGTTGACCCAGTCCACGACGTCGCCCGTCGGGGTGCCGGGGGTGAAGATCGCGGCCACGCCGAGCGCCTTGAGGGATGGGATGTCCGCCTCGGGGATGATGCCGCCGCCGAAGACCTTGATGTCCTCGGCCTCGCGCTCCTTGAGCAGCTCGATCACCTTCGCGAAGAGGGTCATGTGGGCGCCGGAGAGGATGGACATGCCGATCGCGTCCGCGTCCTCCTGGATGGCGGTGTCGACGACCTGCTCGGGGGTCTGGTGGAGACCGGTGTAGATGACCTCCATGCCGGCGTCCCTGAGCGCCCGGGCGATGACCTTCGCCCCCCGGTCGTGGCCGTCGAGCCCAG
This sequence comes from Streptomyces sp. NPDC049040, assembly GCF_043197715.1. Classification (NCBI taxonomy): domain Bacteria; kingdom Bacillati; phylum Actinomycetota; class Actinomycetes; order Kitasatosporales; family Streptomycetaceae; genus Streptomyces; species Streptomyces sp. NPDC049040. The sequence continues at coordinate 278,123 of NZ_JBICTO010000007.1, read as the reverse complement.
GTTTGGCGACCACTACACGGATCGGACCGGACACACCCATTTCTGCCTCCATGCGTATGACCCGCGGGCCTCGGACAGCGCTGCGTGAACGCGTGTGAACGAACGTTATCGTCCACCTCCCGCACCCGTCAGTTTTACGGAGGGCGCCGAGGGGGAAATCACACAGTGGGACACATTCCCCAGATGTCGGGCCGACGGCGGCCTCCGAGGGCGAGGGACACGCCCGGGCTGTCCGCCGACCCGTCGGGTTCTCTGAGGAGCCGCTGTCAGGACGCCGCATTGCCGCGCTCACCAGCCGCAGGGCGCGGTGATGCGGCATCCGCGGAATCGTCCGCGGGCACCGGCTTCTCCGATGGCGCCGGGGTCAATGCGGACTCCGGGCCGCGACGGGAGGTGGGCCATGGCCGGCCAGTCGTCGGGGGCGGAGCAGGGTGCAGGCGCGGAAAAGGGCCCCGGAGAGGGTCAGGGAAAGGGTGTGGACCCGGAGGACGGGCCCGGCGACGGGTCCGAGGCCGCAGGCGGCACGGGGAGCCGCCTGTGGCACGGGGTCGGCCTGGCCAGGGCCACCGCGGTGGACCTGGCGGTCCTTGCGCGGCACCTGGTGCAGTATCCGACCGGCATGTTCCCCGAGCGCGATCAGGCGCGGGACACGGTCAGGGCGCACCAGCCGGTGCTGCTGCTGCACGGCTTCGTGGACAACCGCTCGGCGTTCGGCGTCCTGCGCCGGTCCCTGCACGAGCACGGCTGGACGCAGGTGCAGGCGTTCAACTACTCACCGCTGATCGGCGACATCCGGGCCGCTGCCGAGCTTCTGGACCGCCATGTGGAGGACATCTGCGCGCACAGCGGCCGCCGCAAGGTGGACATCGTCGCGCACAGTCTCGGCGGGCTGATCGCCCGCTATTACGTGCAGCGCCTCGGCGGTGACCACCGGATCCGCACCCTGGTCACGCTGGGTACACCGCATGCGGGCACCCGGGCGGTGCCGGCTCTCGCGCCGCATCCGATCATCCGGCAGATGCGGCCGGGTTCTGAGGTGCTGACCGAGTTGGCGGGGCCCGCTCCCGGGTGCCGTACACGCTTCGTTGCGTTCTGGAGCGACCTGGACCAGCTGATGATCCCGGTGGAGGCCGCCCGGCTGGTGCATCCGGACCTGCCGGCGGAGAATGTCAAGGTCAGCGGGGTGGGACACCTCGCGCTGCCGGTGCACGACACGGTGGTGGCGGAGATCAGGCAGGCCCTGACAGGGGGTGGACCGCTCCGGCGGGCCATCGAGGCCGCATAACGGACACATAACGGTCGGATTTCGACCGAACGCCGGGCAAGCCGGACGTCAGGTTACGGGCAGAGATTGTCGCCGTCCCCTACAGGCGGCTACAGTCACCGCTAATTCTCCTGCTGCCGAGGCGAAAGAGAAGCTGGCGGTGAACGAACGTCACCCGTCGGGGTACGCCCCCGACTACGACGCCTACGCGTACGACGTCTATTCCACGGGCGGCTACCAGGCTGTCGGAACCGTCTTCGCGGACGACACCACCACCGGGACGTATGCGTACATCCCGCCGCAGACGGCGCAGTACGGCTACGACCAGCCGCAGGCCGCTCCACAGGGCCAGGACTACGCGTACGGCACCGGCTACGGCTACGACCAGGGCCCGTCGCACGCCCAGCAGGAGCCGCAGGTCCAGCAGGAGCCCCAGGCCCAGCAGCAGAGCTACGACCCCTACGGATACCCGGCCGGCGCGACGTACTACGACACCGGCACCTACGACGCCCAGCAGTTCACGTCGTACCAGCCGCAGCCCGAGCCGCAGGCCTACGCCCCGCAGCAGGACTGGGACTCGGGCGCCTACCCGGCCTACGGCTACGGGTACGGCTACGACGCCGCCGGGGACACCGGCGTCCACGAGCAGTTCCCCGCGCAGCAGCACGGACAGCACGACCAGTACGACCCGTACGCGCAGCAGCAGCACCAGCAGGCGCCGGAGCCCGATCAGTATCCGGCCGCGGTGCAGACCGGGGCCGAGGCGGCACCGGAGGCCGCGGCCCCGACCGCGCCCGACGAGTACGAGTACGCCTACCCGTACGAGCCCGAGGCCCCCGGGTTCGGATCCGAGCCCGAGCCCGAATCCGAACCCGCCGCCGAGCGGCACGACTACGCCGCCGACGGCTACGAGCCCGGCGTGCCGGTGGCCCGCAGCCGGCGGCGCAAGCCCGCCAAGCGGTCCGCGCTGCTCACCGTCGCCGTGCCCTCGGTCGCGGTGATGGGTGTGGCCGCGGTCGGTGCCGCCGCCGTGACCGGAGTGGGCGTGGCGCAGGACTCGGGCAGCGCGCAGGCCGACGCCCCGACGACCGGCAAGGCGCCGACGACCCAGCTCGACCGGCAGCTCGCCGGGGTGAGCCAGGACGCCAACGACTTCGCGGACCGCGCCAGCCGTACCCAGGAGCGGATCGACCTCAAGGACCGGCAGGCGGCGGCGAAGCGTGCCGCGGCGGCCGCGGCGGCTCGCAAGGAGGCGCTGCGGCCGAAGTTCGTGCTGCCGGTGAAGCAGAAGGGGCTGAGCGCCTACTTCGGGCAGGCCGGCGTCAACTGGATGGCCCTGCACACCGGCATCGATTTCCCGGTGATGGTCGGCACCCCGGTGATGGCGGTGACCGACGGCACGGTCCGCACGCAGTGGAACAGCTCCTACGGCAACATGGCGATCGTGACGGCCCCCGACGGCACCGAGACCTGGTACTGCCACCTGAGCAGTACGAAGATCCGCAGCGGTTCCGTGAAGGCCGGCACCGTCATCGCCTACTCGGGCAACACCGGCAACACCACGGGTCCGCACCTCCACCTCGAGGTACGGCCGAACGGCGGCTCGCCGATAGACCCGCTGCCGTGGCTGCTCAAGCACGGCCTCGACCCGCGATAGCCGCACCCTCGACAGGCCGGCATCCGCAGGACCGCCCGCGACCCGCTCACGGCCCAGCCCTCGCCGGGCCGCGGGCCGGACGGCCCGGCCCGCCCGCCGTCCTGCCTACAGCTTCTGCACCGGCGCGTAGCGCAGCAGCAGCTGCTTGGGGCGTTCGTCGCCGAAGTCGATCGTCGCCTTCTCGTCGCCCGGCTGCCCGGTGACGGAGATGACCGTGCCCAGGCCGAACTGGTCGTGGGTGACCCGGTCGCCCACCTTGAGCGAGATGACCGGCCGGTCGCCCGCCGAGCGCCGGGTCGCGAACCCGCCGGAGCCGGAGGAGCCGCCGCGCCGTGCGCCGCCGAGCGTCGAGGACAGCGACGCGGCCGCCTTCGACACCGGGCTGCCGCCGACCGCGGGCCCGGTGCGCTTCCACTCGATGAGCGGCTCCGGGATCTCCTCGAGGAAGCGCGAGGGCGGGTTGTAGGAGGGCTGCCCCCAGGCGCTGCGCATCATCGAGCGGGTCAGGTAGAGCCGCTCGCGGGCGCGGGTGATGCCGACGTACGCCAGCCGCCGCTCCTCCTCGAGCTCCTTGACCTGCCCGAGCGCGCGCATGTGCGGGAAGACGCCGTCCTCCATGCCGGTCAGGAAGACGACGGGGAATTCCAGGCCCTTGGCGGTGTGCAGGGTCATCAGGGTGATGACGCCGTTGTTCTCCGCGTCGTCGTCGGGGATCTGGTCGGAGTCGGCGACCAGGGCGACGCGTTCCAGGAAGTCCGACAGGGTGCCCGGCTCTTCCTCGGCCCGCTCCTGCTCGAACTCCAGCGCCACCGCTGCGAGTTCCTGGAGGTTCTCCACCCGGGTCTCGTCCTGCGGATCGGTGGAGGCCTGCAACTCGGCGAGATACCCGGTGCGTTCGAGCACCGCTTCGAGGACGACGGCGGGACCCGCACCCGATTCGACGATCGTGCGCAGCTCGTCCAGCAGGGTGTTGAACCGCCGGACGGCGTTGGCCGAGCGCGCCGCCATGCCGTAGGCCTCGTCGACCCGGCGCAGGGCGGCGGCGAAGGAGATCTTCTCGCGCAGCGCGAGCGCGTCGATCATCGCCTCGGCCCGGTCGCCGATGCCGCGCTTGGGCACGTTGAGGATGCGGCGCAGCGGTACGCCGTCCTCGGGGTTGGCCAGCACCCGCAAGTAGGCCAGGACGTCGCGGACTTCGCGCCGCTCGTAGAAGCGGACGCCGCCGACGACCTTGTAGGGCAGGCCGACCCGGATGAAGACTTCCTCGAAGACCCGGGACTGCGCGTTGGTGCGGTAGAACACGGCGACGTCGCCTGGCCTGGCGTCACCCGCGTCCGAGAGGCGGTCTATCTCCTCGGCGACGAACTGCGCCTCGTCGTGCTCCTGGTCGGCGACGTAGCCGGTGATGACCGGGCCGTCGCCCGACTCGGTCCACAGGTTCTTCGCGCGCCGCCCGGCATTGCGCTCGATGACGGCGTTGGCGGCCGACAGGATGGTCTGCGTGGAGCGGTAGTTCTGCTCCAGCAGGATGGTGCGGGCGTCCGGGTAGTCCTCCTCGAACTGGAGGATGTTGCGGATGGTGGCGCCGCGGAAGGCGTAGATGGACTGGTCGGCGTCACCGACGACGCACAGCTCTGCGGTGTCCTCGCCGGTGCCCACCAGCTCGCGCACCAGGGTGTACTGGGCGTGGTTGGTGTCCTGGTACTCGTCGACCAGCACGTGCCGGAAGCGCCGCCGGTAGTGCTCGGCGACGTCGGGGAAGGCCTGGAGCAGGTTGACGGTGGTCATGATGATGTCGTCGAAGTCCAGCGCGTTGGCCTCGCGCAGCCGCGCCTGGTAGAGCGCGTAGGCCTCGGCGAGCTTCCGCTCGAACCCTCCGCCGGAGCCTCCGGCCTGGGACGCGCCGCCGTCGGCCTGCGCGGCGAAGGTCTCCTCGTCGATGAGCTCGTTCTTGAGGTTGGAGATCTTCGCGCTGAAGGACTTCGGCGGGTACTGCTTCGGGTCGAGGTCGAGGTCCCGGCAGACCAGGGCCATCAGGCGCTTGGAGTCGGCGGCGTCGTAGATCGAGAACGACGAGGTGAAGCCGAGCACCTTCGACTCGCGGCGCAGGATGCGCACGCAGGCGCTGTGGAAGGTGGAGACCCACATCACCTTGGCGCGCGGGCCGACCAGTTGCTCGACCCGCTCCTTCATCTCACCCGCGGCCTTGTTGGTGAAGGTGATCGCGAGGATCGAGCCGGGGTGGACGTCGCGGGCGGAGAGCAGGTGGGCGATGCGGTGGGTGAGGACCCGGGTCTTGCCGGAGCCCGCGCCTGCGACGATGAGCAGCGGGCCGCCTGCGTGCTCCACGGCCGCGCGCTGCTGGGGGTTGAGCCCTTCGAGCAGCTGGGCGGGGTCGGTGGCGGGGCGCGGGGCGCCGTCGCGGTAGTACGCGTCGCGTCCGCCGCCGGGGCCGCTGCCGGATCCCCAGTCCTCCGGGGGCGGCGGCGCGTCGGGATCGGCCGGTTCCGGCGCCACGTGCAGACCGGGCAGGAAGTCGTCGTCAAAGAGGCTGCTCATCGCCTCCCGAGTCTATGCGTCCGCACCGACACCGATGCCCGCTTCCTCATGGGTGGCCTCGTTGCCACCCTGCGTGACGAGCGGCCGGGAATCCGACTTGATTACGAAAAGGTATCGGGCCTATCGGACACCGCCCTTCCCAGCGGTGCCGTCGCCCGGCTACGGTGCCGCACCAGGCAGCGTCCGAAAGGAGTCCGCCCGGCATGGCGACACACCGTAAGGCCCGAACCGCGATACTCACCGCCCCACGCACAGCCGTGGGGCTGACGACGGCCGCGCTGGCCACCGTGACCCTGTTCTCCGAGACCGCGGGCGCCGCGCCCGCCGCGCCCGCGCCGCAGCCGTCGATCGCCGAGGTGAAGGCGAAGGTCGACTCGCTGATGCACCAGGCGGAGGTGGCCACCGAGAAGTACAACGGGGCCAAGGAGACGACCGCACAGCAGAACGCCACCGTCAACAAGCTGCTGGCGCAGGCAGCCCAGAAGACGCAGGCGCTGAACGACTCCCGCCGGGTGCTCGGGCAGTACGCGGCGGCGCAGTACCGCTCGGGCGGCGACGACTCGACCGGGCGCTACCTGATGGCGACCGACCCGCAGTCGCTGCTCGACCAGTCGCACCTGACCAGCCTGCTGGGCAAGCGGCAGAAGACGGCCGTCGAGTCCTACCGGGTGCAGCAGGCGGCAGCCACCCAGCAGCGCATCGAGGCGGCCAAGAGCCTGGCGACGCTGACCACCCAGCAGGCGCAACTGCGGACGGCCAAGGCCGATGTGCAGACCAAGCTGGGCGCGGCACAGCAACTGCTGAACAGCCTCACCGCGCAGGAGAAGGCGCGGCTCGCGGCGCTCCAGGCCAAGCAGGAGGCGGAGGCCAAGAAGAAGGCCGCCGCCATCGCGGCGCAGGAGAAGGCCAAGGCGGCGGCCGCGGCGAAGGCGGCCGCGAAGTCCGGCGCGAAGGCGCCCACGACCCCGGCGAATTCGTCGGTGGCGGCCAAGGCCATCGCCTTCGCGCACGACCAGCTGGGCAAGCCCTACGTGTGGGGCGCGACCGGCCCCTCGTCCTTCGACTGCTCGGGCCTGACGCAGGCGGCGTACAAGGCGGCCGGCATCACGTTGCCGCGGACGACCGGCGAGCAGGTCGGCGTGGGCACCCGGGTGTCGCAGTCGGACCTCGAACCTGGCGACCTGATCTTCTTCTACAGCGACCACAGCCACGTCGGCATCTACATCGGCGAGGGCAACATGATCCACGCTCCGCACACGGGAACGGTCGTCAAGGTCGCACCGATCACCGAAATGCCGTTCTATGGGGCGGTTCGCCCCTACTGATCCGGCACGGATCCCCACCGACCCGATCACCAACCGTAAGATCACAAAGCGATTTCGCTCACGTTGCAATCCAAACTTCCCAACCTCCGTACAAGTTGAGTACGGTATCCCGCTAGGTGGTGCGTTCGCCGCCGGTGAAAGTGCCGGTACCGCGCCGCCTCCGCTCAATCCGGCCCAGGCCGGAACCGGGGACCCACCAGGCACCATTGGGGTGAATCGGGACAGACGCAGCAATGCGTCCGGCCCGTAGGGCGACCTTCCCAGCCCGAACCCGTCAGCTAACCCGGTCGGCGGTTCACGGAAGGAGTCGCCTTCGTGGCGTCGCACCGCAAGCCGCGTCCTCGGATACTCGCCTCGACCGCCCCCCGTGCGGCGGTCGGTGTCACCGCGGCGGCCATCGCCTCCGTCACCCTGCTCAGCGAGAGCGCGACCGCGGCGCCCGCCAAGCCCTCCATCACCGAGGTCAAGGCGCAGATCGACACCCTGAACCAGCAGGCCGAGGTCGCCACGCAGAACTACGACCAGGCCAAGGAGCAGACCGACACGCAGCGGGACAAGACCAACCAGCTGCTGACGCAGGTCGCCCGGAAGACCCAGCAGATGAACGACAGCCGCCGGGTGCTGGGCCAGTTCGCCAGCGAGCAGTACCGCGACGGCGGCATCGACCAGACGGTGCAGCTGCTGCTCGCCGCCGACCCGGAGCAGTTCCTCAACCAGTCGCACATGGTCAGCCAGCTGTCCACGACGCAGACCGAGGCGCTGAAGAACTTCCAGATCCAGCAGGAGCAGGCGTCGATCCAGCGGGCCCAGGCCACCGCGAGCCTGACCCAGCTCACCAACGCGCAGAAGACGCTGGCCACCCAGAAGAAGACGGTGCAGACGAAGCTGGCGGCCGCGCAGAAGCTGCTCAACAGCCTCACCGCCGAGCAGCGCGCCAAGATCGCCGGCATGAACAAGGGCTCGTCGTCCAAGACGAGCTACACCTACTCGGGCCCCGCGACCGGCCGCGCCGCCGCCGCGATCAGCTTCGCCCTCGCCCAGCGCGGCAAGCCGTACGTCTACGGCGCCACGGGCCCCGGCTCGTACGACTGCTCCGGCCTGACGCAGGCCGCCTACCGCGCGGCGGGCGTCAAGATCGGCCGGACCACCTACGACCAGGCCAAGGAGGGCGTGCCCGTCTCGAAGGCCGATCTGCAACCCGGCGACCTGGTCTTCTTCTACTCCGGGCTGTCCCACGTGGGCATCTACCTGGGCAACGGGCAGATCGTGCACGCCCCGCACACCGGCGCGTTCGTCGAGGTCGCCCCGCTGAGCTGGATGCCTTTCGCCACCGCGCGCCGGGTCGCCTGACCGCCCGGCCGCCCCCGCCCGACCGGTCCACGGGGACGCCTTCCTCGCGCACCGATTCCTTTCGCCGCCGCACCGTGTCCATACCCGTGACAGGTCCGAGCGGTACGAGAGGAAGCCCTCCATGACCAGCACCACGACGCCCCAGGCCGCCGCGCAACACGAGCACGACCGCGCCGTCCGCGAGGTCTTCCGCGGTATGACGCGGGCCTGGGAGGCGGGTGACGCGGCCGCATTCACCGCGTGGTACGCGCCAGAGGCGTGGGTGATCCTGCCCGGCCGCCGGCTGGAGGGCGAGGAGGAGATCGGAACCGTCATGGCCGGCGCCTTCGCCGGCTCGCTGCACGGCACCCGGCGCAACCACGAGATCGAGCGCATCCGGCTGATCTCCCCGGACGTCGCCCTGGTGCGCACGCGCAGCGCCACCGTCACGGCGGAGCAGGACGAAGCCGGGTCCGGGCAGCACGAGACGGTGACCTGGGTCCTTGCCAGGCGCGACGGCCGCTGGCTCATCGAGGCCAACCACATCGGCCCGGCGGAATCGTCGTGACCACCGCGCCGCCGGAAGCCGACTTCACCCGGCGCACCGAGCCCTACCGCCGCGAACTGCTGGCGCACTGCTACCGGATGCTCGGCTCGGTGCACGACGCCGAGGACCTGGTGCAGGAGACGTATCTGCGGGCCTGGCGCGCCTACGGCCGCTTCGAGGGGCGGTCCTCGCTGCGGACCTGGCTGTACCAGATCGCGACCAACACCTGCCTGACCGCCCTGCGGCACGGGTCGCGGCGCCAGCTGCCCTCGGGGCTCGGCGCACCGGGCGAGGGCGTGGGGCCGGTCGCCGCCGAGGGCCACGCGGGCTGGCTGGAGCCGCTGCCCGACGCGATGGTGACGGCGGAGTCGGACGGCCCCGAGGCGGTCGCGGTGTCGCGGGAGCACCTGCGGCTCGCGCTGATCGCCGGCCTCCAGTATCTGCCGCCCCGGCAGCGGGCGGTGCTGCTGCTGCGCGAGGTGCTGGCCTTCCCGGCTGCGGAGGTCGCCGAGATGCTCGGCACCACCGTCGTCGCGGTCAAGAGCGGCCTACAGCGTGCCCGGGCCCGTATCGAGGCGGTCGCACCGGCCGCGGACCGGATCGTCGAGCCGGACGAACCGCAGGTCAGGGCGCTTCTCGCGCGCTACGTCGAGGCTTTCGTGACCGCGGACGCGGCCGCCCTGCAGCAGCTGTTGCGGGCCGACGCCACGCTGGAGCTGCCGCCGTCGGCTGTCTGGTACTCGGGGGAGGACGCGGCGGCGCAGGCCATGGCCGGCCTCGGCTCGCCCGGGGACTGGCGGATGGTCCCGGCCGGCGCGAACGGCCAGCCCGCGGCGGCGGTCTACCTGCGGGACGGCGGGGTCCACCGGGCCTTCGGTGTCGTCGTGCTCACCGCGGGACCGGCCGATGACGGCGCCGGCGCCGCGATCGCGCGGATCACGGTCTTCGCCGACCCCGGCCTGCCCGCGGTGTTCGGGCTGCCGCCGGTGTACGAGGGCGCGCCCGGACACCGGGAGGCGCCGGGGTACGGGGAGGCGCCGGCGGGCGCGGGCGTGGGCGCGCACGCCGGACGATGAGCGGGAAAACGGCTCATCGGTCAGGCTGGGTCCCTTTCCTGCCGGGTCACCCGTCGAACGGCGGTCGTTTCCTTGCAGGGGCCGACCGATACGGGACAGTCCCGGTCACCGCGGCCCGGTGCGGCCCCCGGCAGGTTTAGCGTCGCTCCTCAGGTGGCCGACACCCCACTGCCGTCCGATCGGGACGGCACCGGCCGCCCCCGCCGAAGGCCCGGCGGCTTCCTGCTCCCCCGTGCAGGCGCCGCCGGGCCGTCCCCTGGAAGGAGTGACGGCCCGCAATGGCCTCACACAGTCCCGTCCACACCGCCGCACACCGCAGGAAACGCCCCGCCCGCAACGACGGCGGCACCCGCTCGGCCTCCACCCGTACGACCGCCCGGATCGGGGTCACCCTCGCGCTGGCGTCCGCCGCCTCCGTCTCACTGCTCGCCGAGACCGGGCACGCGGAGCCGCAGCTCACCCCGGACCAGGTCAGGACGCAGGTGACGGCGCTCTACCAGCAGGCGGAGCAGGCCACGGAGGATTACGACGGAGCCAAGGAGCAGGCCGACACCGCGAGCGCCGCGGTCAGTGCCCTCCAGGACGAACTGGCCCGCAAGACCGCGAAGCTGAACAGCACCAGGGACGCGCTGGGCACCATCGCCGCGGCGCAGTACCGCACCGGGGGTGTCGACCCGCTGCTGCAACTCGCGCTCAGCTCGACCCCGGAGACGTATCTCGCCCGGGCCTCGTACATGGACCAGGCAGGCAGCCGGCAGAGCGCCGCGCTGTCCCGGCTGGCGACCCAGCAGCAGGGCATCGCCGACACCAGGGCGCGGGCCGCGGACAAGCTGGACGCGCTGCGTGACGCGCAGGCCAGGGTCGCGGACCACAAGCGCACCGTCACCTCGAAACTCGCCGCCGCCCAGGCGCTGCTCGCACGGCTGACCGCGGCCCAGCGGGCCGCCGTGGCCGCGTCGGACGGGCCGCTCCAGGCCGCCGGCGCGCCGGGGTCCGCCGCCCGCGACACCGCGCGCCCGCCGCTCACCGCCGTCAAGGCGCCCTCGTCGCGCGCCGCCCAGGCGGTGGCCTTCGCCACCCGCGCGCTCGGACTGCCCTACGTGTGGGGCGCCACGGGCCCGCACGCGTACGACTGCTCGGGGCTGACGCAGGCCGCCTGGCGCTCGGCGGGGGTCTCGCTGCCCCGCACCACCTACACCCAGATCAACGCCGGCACCCGGGTGCCCCGCTCCCAGCTCCAGCCGGGCGACCTGGTGTTCTTCTACTCGGGCGCGAGCCACGTGGGCCTCTACATCGGCGGCGGCAACATGATCCACGCACCGCACCCCGGCTCCCCTGTCCGTGTCGCCCCGATCAGCGAGATGCCCTTCGCTGCGGCGGTACGTCCCGGGTAGCCGGAGCGCGGTGGCGGCGTCCCGCCACCGCTGCGGCGCCACCGCCGCGGGAGCGGGTGGGGGTCAGCGCAGGGTGACCCGGGAGGGTCCGCGCAGCGGGGCGAGCGAGAGGACGGTCCGCGGGGTGCGCAGGCCGTCCTCGGTGGTGAAGAGGTCGCGGACGGCCGCGAAGTCCGGGTCGGGGCCCGCGGTGACGGCGGCGGCCCTGTCGTAGAGGTCGCGGATCGCGTCGGTCATGCCGGCCTCGTTCTCCGCGCCCGTGCCCCAGATGTCCCACAGCAGCGTCTCGACCTTGTTCAGCGCCGCCAGGTCCAGGCGGATGTCACCGGCCACGAACCAGGAGCCGACCATCGGGTTCTCCTCCAGGTCGAGGCCGAAACGGCTCGGGTCGGCCTCTCCCGCGCGGATCGCCTGCCAGGCCCTGCCCGCGACCAGGAAGCGGTCCCTGGGGACGTCCATCGGGTCGAAGTCCACCTGGTAGCGGTCGGGGTCGGCGATCTGCGGGTCGGCCAGCAGCCAGCCGCGCGACTCGTCCCAGTACTCGGTGACGACGTGGTCCCAGTGGAAGCCCTCGTCCGAGAAGTAGTCGGCGAAGCCGGAGCGGAGCCGTGCGGGTATCCCCAGGTGGCGCAGGAAGGAGACGTGCAGCAGCGTGAAGTCCCGGCAGATGCCGATGAACCGGTCCTGCCACTCCCGGCGGCAGGCCAGGCTCCGCCCGTCGCGGGCCGCGATCAGCCCGAGGATGTCGTCGATGTAGCGCGTCTCGGCGTCGTCCCGCATCCGGTCCTCGGCGATCGGCACCTCGAACTGCCCGCCCTCCGCCCGGTGCAGCATCACATCCCTGACGATCCTGGCCAGCCGGGCCGGGTCGCGCGGCAGGTCCGCGTACAGCCCGGCGTGGACCCCGGGATCGGAGGTGACGCTCTGCGAGCCGTAGAACGCCGCGACTTCGGGCGCGAGGGCGGGAGCGGCGACGGCCATGGCGGATCCTCCTGGAGGGATTCGGCCATGCCTTCAAGTCTGTGGCCGCTGCCCTTCACCGTGTCAAAATCCGCGCGGAAATGTCCAGACACGGTGTCAGGCCCCTGCGTCAGGACCCGATGACGCCTGCGGCGCCGGTGGCGGACGCCGGGTCAGCTGCTCGCGGGCAGCAGGTGCGGGGCGTACGCCGCCACCGCGTCCAGCACCTGCTGCTTGGACGGGTTGACCATCGCGTGCCCGGCGACGGTGATCGTGGGCACGGTCTCGTTGCCGTCCGCGACCGACCGCACGAAGGCGGCGGCCCCGGGGTCGCGGCGGATGTTCACCCGCGTGTACTCCAGCCCGGTCCTGCGCAGCCGCCATTGCAGGTCGATGCAGAACACGCAGCCGTGCCGCCAGTAGAACACCACGCCGTCGCCGCCTGCCGCCATCGTCGTCCCCCTCACGTTCGCTCCCGCCCATGACGTCGGCCCGGGGGCCGAAGGCCCCGTGGCCGCGGAATCAGACCAGCCGGCGGGCCGTCGCCCAGCGGGTGAGCTCGTGCCGGTTGGACAGCTGGAGCTTGCGCAGCACCGCCGAGACATGGGACTCGACCGTCTTCACCGAGATGAAGAGCTGCTTGGCGATCTCCTTGTACGCGTAGCCGCGGGCGATCAGGCGCAGCACCTCGCGCTCCCGCTGGGTCAGCCGGTCCAGGTCCTCGTCGACCGGCGGGGCGTCGGTGGAGGCGAAGGCGTCGAGGACGAAGCCGGCCAGCCGGGGCGAGAAGACGGCGTCGCCGTCGCGGACCCGGAAGACGGAGTTGATCAGGTCGGGCCCGGTGATGGTCTTGGTGACGTAGCCGCGGGCGCCGCCGCGGATGACGCCGATGACGTCCTCGGCCGCGTCGGAGACGGACAGCGCCAGGAAGCGCACCGGCTGCTCGGGGTCGGCCGCAAGCGCCGCGCAGCGGCGCAGCACCTCGACGCCGCCGCCGCCGGGCAGGTGGACGTCGAGCAGGACGACCTCGGGGCGGGTCGCGGTGACCACGCTGACCGCCTGGTCGACGTCGGCGGCCTCGCCGACCACCTCGACGCCGGTCTCCGCGGTGGTGCCGATCTCGGCCTGCACGCCGGTGCGGAACATCCGGTGGTCGTCCACCAGGACCACCCTGACCCGCCGCTCTTCCCCCTGCGCAGCCGAACCCGTGTCCGTCATGCCGTCACCCTCTCCATCTCAAGTTCGACTTCCGTGCCGCCGCCGGGCGCGGGGCGCAGCCTGGCCTCGCCGCCGTTGCGCCGCATCCGGCCGATGATCGATTCTCTGACGCCCATCCGGTCGCCTGGCACCGCGTCGAGGTCGAAGCCGGGTCCGTGGTCGCGTACCGACACGAAGACCTTCCCGTCCTCCACCTCGGCGTAGACCTGGACGGCCCCCCCGCCACCGTACTTGGCGCCGTTCACCATGGCTTCCCTCGCGGCCTGCATCGTCGCGACGAGGCGGTCGTCGAGCGGGCAGTCGCCGACGCAGACCACCTCGACGGGCACCCCGTGCGCGTCCTCCACCTCGGCGGCGGCGGCGCGTACGGCGTCGGCCAGCGTCGTCGGCTCGTCGTCGCGGCCCGTGCCCTCCGGGCGGTAGAGCCAGGCGCGCAGCTCGCGCTCCTGGGCGCGGGCCAGCCGGGAGACCTCGCGCGGATCCTCGGCGTTGCGCTGGATCAGGGTGAGGGTGTGCAGGACCGAGTCGTGCACGTGGGCGGCGACCTCGGCCCGCTCCTGGGCGCGGATGCGCATCAGCCGCTCCGCGGAGAGGTCCTGCGTCATGCGGACCAGGTAGGGGCCGGCTATCAGCGCGACACCGACCAGCACCGCGAGCGCGGCCTGCAGGATGCCGCCGAGGTGGCTGCCGGTGCCGCGGACCACGATGAAGCCGGTGACGCCCGCGACGACCAGCGCGACACCGCCGGCCGCCCTCACCAGCGGCCAGAAGCGCTTGCCGTGGCTCATCTCGACCCAGCGGGCCTTGCGCGCGTTGTCGGCCTGCCGCCACACCAGGGACACGCCGAGCGCGATGACCAGCAGCGGCCAGACCGCGCGGTTGGCGGCGCCGAGGTTGAGGTTGTCGATCAGGATGCCGGTGCCGACCGCGAGTGCGATCAGCGCCATGACCTGGCCCTTGTCGGGGCGTTTCCCGGCCAGCCAGGAGCGGGCGTCACGGGGCTCCTTCGCCTCCGCGACGCCGCCGACGCCGAGGGGGACGAAGAACCAGAAGACGGCGTAGAGGAGCACGCCGATGCCGTTGAAGGCGGCGAGCACCAGGAAGAGCACCCGCACCCACAGCACGGGCAGCCCGAGGTGCCCGGCGAGGCCGCGGGCGACGCCGCCGACCATCCGGCCCTCGGAGCTGCGGTAGAGCTTGCGCACCCCGGGGTCCGCGGGCTCGGGCGGGTTGAGGAAGGACGCACCGGTGGAGGCGCCGGGCGGACCCGCGGAGACACCGCCCGGCCCGCCCGCGGGACCGCCCCGCAGCCCGCCGCCGGGCGGTCCCGTGTGCGCCCCGGACGGGGCGCTGCTCGCTGACATACCCCCGATCGTCACACGTCCGGGCCCTTCGAGGCATCAGGGTCGATCCCCCAAGGGTTGCCCCGGGTGACCACCCAGGGTCGGATCAGGGTCCTTCCAGGGTCGGGGCGGGTGCCGGGCGGCGCCGGGAGCGGCCACCATGGTGGGTATGACGGAAGAGCCGCACGACGAGGCGCCACGGACCGGTGCCACCCGCGCCCCCTCCCCCGACACCCCCGGCTCCGGCGCCGAGGAGGGCAAGGGGGACACGGGCAGGCCGCGCATCACCCGGGGCCGGGAGCACAAGGTGCTCGCCGGGGTGTGCGACGGTGCGGGCCGCTACTTCGGCATCGACCCGGTGATCCTCCGCATCGTGCTGGCCGTGCTGTCGCTGACCGGCGGCATCGGTCTGATCATCTACGGCATGGGCTGGCTGGTCATCCCGCAGGAGGGCGAGGAGCAGAGCGAGGCGCACCGGCTGATGTCGGGCCGCATCGAGGGCGCGCCGCTGACCGCGGTGCTGATGACGCTGGTGGGCTGCGGCCTGTACGCCTCGATGCTCGGCAACGGCGCCAACCAGGCCTTCTCGCTGATCCTGCTGTTCGCGACCGCGGGCGCCGTCTACTGGTCGCAGCAGCGCCGCGCGGCCGGCGGAGAGGCGGCCTCGGCGACGGCGGCCGCGGCGGTGGCGGACGCGCCGCCCGCCGTGCAGGCGCCGCCGGAGCCCGGCGGGTCGCCGTCGTGGTGGCGGGATCCGCTGTCGAAGGAGCAGCCCGGCTATCTGTGGGGCCCGGACGACGGCCCGTACGGCGACACCGACCGGCAGGCGTGGCGGGACCGGAAGAAGGCGGTCAAGGCGGGCCGGGAGCGCAACTGGGCGTTCTCGCTCGCGGTCTTCCTGCTGACGGTGACCGCGCTCGGCGTCGGCACCGGGGTGTCCTGGCCCCACCAGCCGGCGCGCGCGAGCCTGGAGATCGGCCTCGCGGCGGCGCTCGGCGTCCTCGGGACCGCCTTCGTGATCGCGTCCTTCGCCGGGCGGGCCAGGGGCGGCACGATCTTCTTCTCGGTGCTGGCGCTGGCCGCCCTGGTCGGCACCACCGCGCTGCCCAGGACCGGCCACGGTGTCGGCAGCACCACATGGCGCCCGGTCACCGCGGCGGGCGTGCACCAGCTGTACGAAAGGGGTACGGGCCGCGGCCGGCTCGACCTGACGGCGCTCCCGCTGGACGGCGGCACCGTCCGCACCCACGTGAAGGTGGGCGCGGGCCAGGTGGAGGTGCTGCTGCCGCCGGGCGCCACGGTGGTGCTCGACTACGACCTCGGCGTCGGTGAGACCGTGCTGCCGGGAAAGGTGAACGACGGCGTGGACGTGAAGACGGGACAGCACCGCACGGTGACGCTGGAGCCGCCCGCGGGCACCGCGTCGACCGGCATCATCGACCTGCGGGTCGAGGTCGGCGTCGGCCAGGTCAAGGTGGTCCGGTGAGACGGCACCGCTTCGAGCCCGCCGCCCTGGTCATGGGCCTGGTCCTGCTCAGCCTGACGGTCTTCTTCCTGCTGGACGCGGGCGGGGTGTGGCATCTGCGCCCCGCCGAGGCCGGGCCGCTGGCCGTCGGCGGCCTGGCTCTGGCCGCCGCGGCCGGCATCCTCACGCAGGCGGTGCGGAGCGTACGGGCCCGGCGGGCGCGCCGGCATCCGTAGCCGGCGCGCTACGCGCCCCCGGCACGGTGCCGCGCTCCCGGCGTGCGCGCAGCCACCAGTCGAGCGAGAAGGTGGGCGCCCCGGCCAGCACCAGCGGCAGCCAGGCCATCAGGTACGCCAGGTCGTTGCCGTAGTAGTAGGGCGTGGTGGCCCAGCTGACGGTCAGCCACAGGCTCAGCGAGATCGCCGCGCCGCCTGCCGCCGCCACCCGCCCCAGCAGCCCGAAAAGCGTCCCGAGCCCGACCGCCAGCTCGCCCAGCGCGATCGCGTACCCGAAGGGGTGCGGCGCCTTGAGCGCCAGGTCGATCAGGCCGGGGACGCCCGCCGAGTCGTGCGACCCGTGCAGGGTCTGCACCAGCGACCCGTTGGCGCTGTCGGTGAAGAAGGTGTCGCTGGTCAGCTTGTCCAGCCCGGCGTAGACGAAGGTCACACCGAGGAAGATCCGCAACGGCAGCAGCGCATGGCGTCGAGCGGTCTCCCGCCAGGTGTCGATCGTGTCCCGCATCGTCTCCCGCCTCTCCCGCCGCGCGCGTCGTGGGGTGGAAGCGGTCTTCCGGTGCGCCGGCGTCAGACAGTCATACGTACACCAGCACGCTGTGACTCAACGCCGGCGGCGGAAACCCCGATCCGGTCCCCGGCCGGGATCCCGGCCGGAGGGTGGGAGCGGCTACTCCCACTCGATGGTGCCCGGGGGCTTGCTGGTGATGTCGAGGGTGACGCGGTTGACGTCCCTGACCTCGTTGGTGATGCGGGTGGAGATCCTGGCCAGCGTGTCGTAGGGCAGCCGGGACCAGTCGGCGGTCATCGCGTCCTCGGACGAGACCGGGCGCAGCACGATGGGGTGGCCGTAGGTGCGGCCGTCGCCCTGGACGCCGACCGAGCGGACGTCGGCGAGCAGCACCACGGGGCACTGCCAGATCTCGCGGTCGAGGCCCGCCGCGGTCAGCTCCTCGCGGGCGATCGCGTCGGCCTCGCGCAGCAGGTCGAGCCGCTCGCGGGTGACCTCGCCGACGATCCGGATGCCGAGGCCGGGGCCGGGGAAGGGCTGCCGCTGGACGATCTCCTCGGGCAGGCCGAGTTCCTGGCCGACCATGCGGACCTCGTCCTTGAACAGCTTGCGCAGCGGCTCGACCAGCTGGAATTCCAGGTCCTCTGGGAGCCCGCCGACATTGTGGTGCGACTTGATGTTGGCGGTGCCGCTGCCGCCGCCGGACTCGACCACGTCGGGGTAGAGGGTGCCCTGCACCAGGAACTCCACCGGGTGGTCGCCGGGGGCCTCGGCGACGATGTCGGCCTGCGCCTGCTCGAAGACCCGGATGAACTCCCGGCCGATGATCTTGCGCTTCTGCTCCGGGTCGGAGACCCCGGCCAGCGCGGCGAGGAAGCGCTCGGAGGCGTCCACGACCCTGAGCTGCACCCCGGTGGCGGCCACGAAGTCCTTCTCGACCTGCTCGGTCTCGCCCTTGCGCATCAGACCGTGGTCGACGTAGACGCAGGTCAGCTGGCTGCCGATGGCCTTCTGGACCAGGGCGGCCGCGACTGCGGAATCGACGCCGCCCGACAGGCCGCAGATCGCCCGGCTGCTGCCCACCTGGGCACGGATCAGCGCGACCTGCTCGTCCACCACGTTGGTGGTGGTCCAGGTCGGGGCCAGGCCGGCGCCGCGGTAGAGGAAGTGCTCGAGGATCTGCTGGCCGTGCGTGGTGTGCAGCACCTCGGGGTGGTACTGCACGCCGTAGAGCCGCTTCTCGTCGTTCTCGAACGCGGCGACCGGCACGACGTCGGTGGACGCGGTCACGGTGAAGCCCTCGGGCGCCGCCGAGCAGGCGTCGCCGTGCGACATCCACACCGACTGCTCGGCGGGGGTGCCCTCGAAGAGCGTCGAGCCCGGCTTGGACACGTCGAGCGCGGTGCGGCCGTACTCGCGCGCCCCGGTGTTGTCGACGGTGCCGCCGAGCGTGGTCGCCATCAGCTGGAAGCCGTAGCACATGCCGAACACCGGCACCCCGGCCTCGAACAGCGCCCGGTCGAGGGTGGGCGCGCCCGGCTCGTAGACCGAGGAGGGGCCGCCGGACAGGATGACCGCCTTCGGGCCCTTCGCCAGCATCTCGGCGACCGGCATGGTCGAGGGCACGATCTCGCTGTACACCCTCGCCTCGCGCACCCGGCGGGCGATGAGCTGGGCGTACTGTGCCCCGAAGTCGACGACGAGGACGGTGTCCGTGTCGGCTTCGGTGCTGCGGTCGGGGGCGGCGGGGGTCGCTGATGCCACGGGCTGCCTTCCGGCGGTTGCTGCAATGGGGTCGAGTTCCGATTCTACCGTCGCTACACTCGCCGCCATGACCCCGCACATCTTCGCGTTTACCTATGGCACCCGGCCCGGCCGGCTGCCATGGTCGCGTCGCGTGTGCCACTGACACAGCGACTTCCAGGCGCCCCGGGCCGTACGGCCCGGGGCGTCTGCCGTTCCACCCCCCGGGCCGTACGGTCCCCGCGGCGCCGCGGACGTCCTGCGGACCCGAGGAGCAGACCGTGACCGTACCCGCAGCAGCACCCGTACCCGCGCCGGCAGCCGTGCCCGCGGCCCTGCCCGAGCCGGTGTCCCCGGCCGCACCCGCGGCCGAACCCGCGCAGCCGGGCGCGCCGGTCTGCGCAGACGACGTCATCGCGGCGAACCGCGCCCGTATCGACGGGCTCGATGCCCGCATCATCGCCCTGGTCCAGGAGCGGGTGGCGGTGTCGCGTGCGGTCCAGGAGGCCAGGATGGGCTCCGGCGGGCGCCGGGTGCACCTGGCGCGCGAGCTGGAGATCCTGCGCGTCTACGGCGACGCCCTCGGCCGGCCCGGCACCTCGGTGGCGATGACGCTGCTGGAACTGTGCCGCGGCAGCGTCTGAGGCGGGCCGCCGCCGCGACCCTTTCGAGGGGGATCACCCAAACGGCACGTGACCGGCCCGCGGCCCCTTCGTTGGAGGTGGTGTCCGTGCCAGCCAGGGGCGGTAACCCAACACCACGCGTGGAAATGGACACCGCCCAGACGCAGCTGGGCGGGGTGTGACCGGTGCGATGAGGCAGGCCGCAGCAGTGCGCCCGCCGTGGGACCTCGCGCCGGGGCAAGTGACCGGACGGCAGGGGACAGCAGCCCGGTCACGACTCCAAGGAAAGCGGCCGGCGCCGGGGACGCCCGGAACCGGCCGCTCTGCGAAGAACAGACCGTGAAGCACACATTACAGCGTGTTCAGAGCTGCTTGTCGGGAACGGTCCGCGCCGGCGGCACCGCAGGTACGGGCAGCAACGGCAGCCGCAGACCGCCGAAGGCGTCTTCCGGCACCACGGGGGCGGCCGGCCTGACCGGGGCGATCCTGCGGTAGGCATCGCCTTGGGCCGGCCGCGGGTCGGCCTCGCCCTTGTTGGGCCACAGCGACATCGCCCGCTCCGCCTGGGCGGTGATGGTCAGCGACGGATTGACGCCGAGGTTCGCGGAGACGGCCGAGCCGTCCACCACGTGGATGCCCGGGTGCCCGAACAACCGGTGGTAGGGGTCGATCACGCCGTGCTCGGGGTCCTCGCCGATCGGGCAGCCGCCCAGGAAGTGCGCGGTCATCGGGCGCTGGGTGGCCTCGCCGATGTTGCTGCCGGGGAAGCCGTTGATCTGCTGGGCGATCAGCCGCGCCGCCTCCGCGCCCTCCGGGATGTGCACCGGGTTGGGCTCGCCGTGGCCCTGGCGGGCGGTGAGCAGTCCCTTCCCGAGGCCTTTGGTCTTCCGGAAGGTGGCCAGCGAGTTGTCGCTCGTCTGCATGACCAGGCCGATGATGGTGCGCTCCGACCAGCGGCGGTTGGACAGCGAGCGGAAGGCCAGGACGGGGTGCCTGATGTTGTTGCCTGCGAACTCCAGCCAGCGCGGCACCCTGCCGCGGTAGGGCGCGGCGAGCACCGAGAGCGAGCCCATCGAGTTGGACCCCCGGCCGTAGCGGACCGGCTCGATGTGGGTGTGGTCGTTGGGGTGCACCGAGGAGGTGATCGCCACTCCCCTGGTGAAGTCCAGCGGGCGGTCGGGGTGCTTCCTGCGGTAGCGGCCCGGGGTGGTCTGCGCGCCCACCAGCGCCTCGGAGTTGGTCCGGGTCAGCTCGCCGAGCCGGGCCGACATCCCGGGCAGCCGGCCCGTGTCGCGCATGGCGTGCAGCAGTGTCTGCGTGCCGTAGGTGCCCGCCGCGACCACCACCTGCCGGGCCCGCAGCACCCGCCGCTCGCCCTTCCTGCGGTGGTCGGTGGGCACGGCGGTGACCCGGTAGCCCCCTTCCGCGTCCTCGGTGAGGTCGACGACGGTGGTCATCGGGTGGACCACGGCGCCGGCCTGCTGGGCGAGGTGCAGGTAGTTCTCGTTGAGGGTGTTCTTGGCGCCGTGCCGGCAGCCCGTCATGCACTCCCCGCACTCGGTGCAGGCCCGCCGCGTGGGCCCGGCCCCGCCGAAGTACGGGTCGGGGACCTCCTCGCCCGGGGCGGCCCTGCGGGTGTCCCCGGCGCCGTCCGCCCGCTCGGCGTCCTCGTGCTCGCCGTCCTCCGCCACGGCGTCCTTCCCGTCGCCGAAGAAGACGCCGACCGGGGCCAGATGGAAGGTGTCGCCGACGCCCATCTGCTCGGCCGCGGCCCGCAGATGCACGTCGGAGGGCGTGACGGTCGGGTTGGTCCGCACGCCGAGCATGCGTTTGGCCTGGTCGTAGTAGGGCGCCAACTCCTGCTGCCAGTCGGTGATACGGCCCCACTGCCGGTCCTGGAAGAAGGCGGCGGGCGGCACGTAGAGGGTGTTGGCGTAGTTCAGCGAACCGCCGCCGACCCCGGCCCCGGCGAGCACCAGCACGTTGCCCAGCACATGGATGCGCTGGATGCCGTAGAGGCCGAGCGCGGGAGCCCACAGGTAGTTGCGGAAGTCCCAGGAGTTCCTCGGCAGTTCGTCGCGGGCGAAGCGGCGGCCCGCCTCCAGCACCCCGACCCGGTAGCCCTTCTCGGTCAGCCGCAGCGCCGAGACGGCGCCGCCGAAGCCGGAGCCGATGACCACGACGTCGTAGTCGTAGCCGTCTTCCTCTGCCACAAGTGCCTCCTCAGCGGATCCTCAGCGCCTTCATCAGCCGCAGCGACCGGTTCAGGAAGGCCGCGTACTTCTCGTCGTCCATGCCGAAGGAGGGCGCCATGGGAAGCAGCCGCTGGATGGCGACGGTCTGGGCCTCGGTGAACTTGAGGATCCCCTCGGAGCCGTGCCTGCGGCCGAGCCCCGAGTCCTTCATGCCGCCCATGGGGGCGCGGACGCTGCCGTACGCGGCGGCGTAGGCCTCGTTGACGTTGACGGTGCCGGAGCGCAGCCGGGCGGCGATCCCGGCGCCGCGGCGGGTGTCCTTCGTCCACACGCTGGAATTGAGTCCGTAGTCGGTGGAGTTGGCGCGCTCGACGGCCTCCTCCTCGTCGCGGAAGCGGTAGACCGACACCACGGGGCCGAAGGTCTCCTCCGTGCACACCGCCATCGGGGCCTCGACGCCGTCCAGGATGGTCGGCTCGTAGACGTAGGGCCCGATGTCGGGGCGGGCGCGGCCGCCGGCCAGCACCCGGGCGCCCTTCTCGCGGGCCTCGTCCACGTGGCGGGTCACCACGTCCAGCTGCCGCTGCCCCACCAGCGAACCCATGCCGGCGCCGTACGCCAGCCCGGTGCCGAGGCGCAGGGCCCTGGTCCGCTCGGCGAACTTCGCGAGGAAGGCGTCGGCGACCGACTCGTCCACGAACAACCGCTCGATGGAGATGCACAGTTGGCCGGCCGACGCGAAGCAGGCGCGGACCGCGCCGTCGGCGGCCTTGTCGAGGTCGGCGTCCCGCAGCACCAGCAGGGCGTTCTTGCCGCCCAGCTCCAGGCTCGCGCCGATCAGCCGGGCCGCGGCCCGCTGCGCCACCTCGCGGCCGGTGCGGGTCGAGCCGGTGAAGGACACGTAGTCGGCGTGGTCGACCACCGCAGGGCCGACGACGGGTCCTTCGCCGATCACGATCTGCCAGACGCCGTCCGGCAGCCCCGCCTCGATCATCCGCTCGCGCGCCCACAGGGCGGTCAGCGCGGTCTCGGTGTCCGGCTTCATCACGACCGCGTTGCCCGCCGCCAGGGCGGGCAGCGCGTCGCCCACCGACAGCTCCAGCGGGTAGTTCCAGGGCGCGATCTGCCCCACCACCCCGCGCGGCTGGCGCAGCTCCACGGTGCGGGTGAGGGTCGGGATGGCGCCCAGGTGGCGCCTGGGGGCCAGATACGAGGGGGCCTTGCGCCCGTAGTGCCGGGCGGCCATCGCGACGACCTGCACCTCTTCGTGCGCGTGCAGCCGGGTCTTGCCCGTCTCGACCTGGATGAGGTCGAGGACCTCCGCCTGCCGGGCCAGCACCAGGTCGTGGAACCCGAGCAGCACTCCCGCCCGCTTGCGGGCCGGTGTCGCGGCCCATCCGCGCTGGGCTTCCCGCGCGGCGCGGAAGGCCTCGGCCACGTCGTCGGGCGACGCCTCGGGGTACTCGGCGAGCCGCTCGCCGGTGAGCGGCGTGTGGCTCACGGTCCTGGTGCCGCCCGGCAGCCCGCGGGTCAGCCGCGCCACCAGCTCGGGTGTGACGACGTCCCCAGGGCCCCGGGCGCTGACCGGCGCGGCCGGATTCCCGTCGGGGGGTGCGATCGCTGCTGCCGGCGTCGGCGAATCCGTCATGCCGGTGAGGTTACGACTCCGGACACCGCGTGGCTACCCATGAGTAGCCGTTTTCTCCCCCGGCGACGCGATTCCGCCACCTTCCGCTGGCACTCTCCCTCCCGCGCAGGCCACCCCGGGGTAACCCGCGGTAGCCACAAGTGCAGCATCGGCCCCTGCGGCTTCCTTGCCCGCCCCCTGTCACGCGGACGGATCGGGCGGTGTCTTCATGCCGCACGACGCACACGGACGCCCCGAAGGAGATCGACACCATGACGCCACGCATTCCGAAGGCCGAGCTCGACAGCGAGCTCAGGGAGAACATGATCAAGCAGCTCGGCTCCGTGCCCGAGCCCCTGGAAGTGCTCGCGAACCACCCCGAGCTGGCGCGGGCCAACCAGGAGTTCGCCGCCGAGGTGGGCAGGTGGGACGCGGTCGACGCGGGCCTGAAGACCTTCGCGCACATGGCGGTTGCCGCGCAGGTCGGCTGCGGCTGGTGCCTGGACGTCAACTACTTCGCCGCGCTGAACGGGAACCTGGACCTGGCCAAGGCCAGCCAGGTGCCGCGCTGGCGGGAGTCGGAGGTCTTCACCCCGCTGGAGCGGGACGTGCTGGAGTACGCGGAGGCCATGACGAACACCCCGACGACGGTCACGGACGAGCTGTCCGCGGCCCTGCTCGACCGGCTCGGCCCGGCCGCGCTGGTCGAACTCACCGTCTTCATCGGCTTCGCCAACCTGGCGGCCAGGACCAACACGGCGCACGGGATCACCTCGCAGGGCTACTCCGACACCTGCGCGGTCCCGCTCGCCGCACGCCCCGCCGGCTCCGGCGTAGCGTCCACCGCATGACAGCCGACCAGTTCGTCACCCACCGCAGCCTGCTGTTCACGGTCGCCTACGAGATGCTCGGGTCGGCCGCCGACGCGGAGGACGTGCTCCAGGAGTCCTGGCTGCGGTGGGCCGACGTCGACCGCTCGCAGGTGCGCGACGCCCGCGCGTACCTGGTCAGGATCGTCACCCGGCAGTCGCTCAACCGGCTGCGGACGCTGTCCCGCCGACGCGAGGACTACGTCGGGGAGTGGCTGCCGGAGCCGCTGCTGACCAGCCCCGACGTCGCCGAGGACGTCGAACTCGCGGAGAGCGTCTCGATCGCGATGCTGACCGTGCTGGAGACGCTGGGGCCCACGGAGCGTGCGGTCTTCGTGCTCCGCGAGGTCTTCGAGATGCCCTACGGCGAGATCGCCGAGGCGGTCGGGAAGCCGGCCGCCACGGTGCGGCAGATCGCCCGGCGGGCACGCGAGCACGTGGCGGCCCGCCGGCCGCGGGAGCGGGTGAGCCGGTCGGAGCAGCAGGCGGTGGTGGAGCGCTTCCTCGCCGCGCTGCGCACCGGGCGGTTGCAGGACCTCATGGAGGTCATGGCCCCCGACGTGGTCCTGATCGCCGACGGCGGCGGGGTCACCGCGGCCGCTCCCGCGCCGGTGTACGGGGTGGAACTCGTCGCGCGGCTGCTCGCCCGCCCGGACCGCAGCGTCCACGCGATGTGGCTCAACGGCGCGCCCGCGGCCCGGATCGAGGTCGACGGCAAGTCGGCTGCGGTGAGCCTGGTGGTGGAGAAGGGCCTGATCACCCGGATCCACGCGATCGCCGACCCGCGCAAGCTGACCCGGCTGGAAGAACCGGCGGAACTCTCCAGGTGACCGCGGCCCGCCGCCGAGCGGCCGCGCCCGGTGGTCAGCGCCGCCGGGACGGCCGGGCTCACGGGGTGAAGGTCGCCCGTGCGGTGTCGAAGACGGCCCGGGTCTGCTCGACCTGGGTGACCGGGCCCGAGACCCACACGTCGTACATCCGGCCGTCCTGCGTCCAGCACAGGTCGAAGGTGCGGCGGGCGCCGGTGCCGTCGGCGAAGCCGTCGTAGGTGAACTCCCAGAGCGCGGCCTCCTGGCCGTGCTGGGTGGTCCTGGTGATGACGCCGTCGCGGAAGCCGGTGTACGGGCCGTTCGGGCCGCGGGCGGCGACGTCCTGCGCGTGCATCACCGCGTACGGGCCGCCGGGGTCGAGCGACTGCACGCGCTCGCCGAAGCGGAAGCTGTGGTCGGGCGACCAGTAGTAGACCCGCGGCGCGACCTCCTGCCGGATCCAGCCGGCGGGCAGCGCCACCGAGAAGCCGCGCTTGTCGGTGGTCGTGCGGAATCCGGCCGGGAGGGCCGACGCGGTGGGGGCGGGCGAGGGAGGCGGTGACGCCGTCGTCGGCGGCGGGGACGCCGTGGTCGGCGGCGCGCTCGCGGTGGCGGGCGGCGGCGCGGCCGTGGCGCCGCCGCCCCTGGTGACGACCAGGGCCGCGGTGCCGCCCGCGACGACCGCGATCAGGACGGCCGCCGCGACCCCGGCGAGCAGCCTGCGCCGCCGGCCGCGCGGCGCGGCCGGCGCGGCGGGCTCGTGGACGGGGAGTTCCGGGGTGGGCGCGTCCGGTGTCGGCGGCTCGACGCCGGTCTCCGCGTACGCGACCAGTACGGTCTGCACCTCCGCGGCGGCCATCCGGCGGGCCGGATCGCGCTCCAGCAGCGCCCGTACGACGGGCAGCAGCGGGCCGACCGCGGCCGGCGGTGTGATGTCGGCGATCGCGACGGCGTGCACGATCTCGCCGATCGACTCGCGCTGGAAGGGCGAGTGGCCGTCGACGGCCGCGCACAGCAGCGCGCCGAGCGACCACAGGTCGGACTCGGGGCCCGCGGGCCGGCCCGACATCCGCTCGGGCGCGGTGTATTCGGGCGAGCCGACGAAGCCGCCGGTCTCGCTGATCGTGGCGCTGCCCGGGATGCGGGCGATACCGAAGTCGGTGAGAACGACGCGGCCGGTGGCGCGGTCCACCAGGACGTTGGCGGGTTTGACGTCGCGGTGCTGGATGCCGTGCGCGTGGGCCGCGTAGAGCGCCCCCGCGACGGCCGCGCAGATCCTGGCCGCCTCCCGCGGTGCCAGCGGGCCGTCCTCGCGCAGGATGTCGGCCAGCGAGCGGCCGTCCACCAGCTCCATCACGATCCACGGGCGGCCGTCCTGCTCCACGACGTCGTGCACCACGACGACGTGGGGGTGCCGGATACGGGCCACGCTGCGGGCCTCGCGCAGCGCGTGGTCGTGCTGCCGGCCGGAGTCAGGGTGCAGCTCCTTGACGGCCACCTGGCGGTGGAGCAGTTCGTCGGTCGCCGCCCACACGGTGCCCATGCCGCCGCGGCCCAGGCGTCCGGTGATCCGGTACCGCCCCGCCACGACCCGCCGCGGTGCCGCGGCGCCCGGACCCCCGTCACTCGCCATACGGCCATCATGCCGCACCGCCCCGGCGGCACGGGGGGATCCATCGGCAATGGTGCACCGGTCACTTCGCGGCGTAGGTCTCCATCACCTTGTCGAACGCCCGCTGCACAGCGGCCCGTTGGGAATCGGGACCGTAGATGAGGACCACGTGGTAGCGGCCGCCGATCTGGATCGCGACGTTGCGGCCGTAGACGGACTGCCCGTTGGCGTCCCGCCAGGTGTACTCGCCCTCGGCGGCCGGGTGGCCCTGGACGGTGACGCTCTGCAGGCCGGCCGCCGAGGACCACGACGAGTCGCGGAAGTCGGCGAGTTCGGGCTCGACGAGCTGGTAGGCGAGCGGGTCGTCGCTGTCGCCTGTCGCCTTGTCCCGCCCGGGCACGACGGTCATCGTGAGGTCGCTCCCGGTGTAGCGCACCTGGCCCTTGGAATTCTTGCCCGCCCGCTGCCAGCCGGTGTGGACGGCCACGGTGAAGCCCGCGGGGTCGGTGCGCAGCACGAAGTCCGAGCCGAGGTCCGGCGGCGGGGCAGGCGGCGCCGCGGTGGTGGACTCCTGTGTGGGCTCCTTCGTCGGGGCCTTGGTCGCGGTGTGCGTCGCCGGCGCGGAGGACGGGGGCTCGGTGTCCTTCTTCTTGCCGCCGGAGCCGGGCATCTCGGCCGGCACCGTACGGTCCCCGTTGCCGCCGTCCGTCGAAGTGCCGCGGTGCGGCAGCAGGAGCACCGCGGCCACCACGAGCACGACGAGCGCCGCGAGGACCAGCACCAGCAGCCGGGCGCCGAGCCGGCGCGGGGCGGCCGCGGTGCCGTCGCCCGCGGGGCGGCGCGAGGAGACCACCTGCTCCTGGTGGAAGTGCTCCTGCCGGACCTCGCCGCGCTTGACCCGCTCCCGCTTGGCCTTGGCGACCTTGGCCTGCTTGCCGCGGGCGTGCCTGCGGTGCTGGAGCCCCGCGGGGTCGGCGGCCTCGCGGCGCCGGCGCCTGACGAGTTCGCCCTTGCGGCGCTTGACCGGCAGCTTCGCCGCGTCGGTGGGCACCTGGACGGTGTGGGCGCCGATCTCCGGCTCGGGCGCGGAGCGGATCAGCGAGCGCAGCCAGCCGCCCAGCTCCTCGGCCTCGGGCCGCTCCTCGGGGTCGGGCCGCAGCAGCGACTCGACGACCGGGCGCAGCGGCCCGCACTCCTCGGCGAAGGCCGGCGGCTCCGCGCACACCATCTGGACCAGCTCGGCGGCATTCTCCTCGGGATACGGCGGGTGGCCCTGGACGCTGCGGAAGAGCAGCGAGCCCAGCGCCCACAGGTCGGCGGGCGGGCCGACGGGCGGGGACAGCTGCCAGTTCTCGTGGACGGGGTGTGCCTGTTCGGGCGCCCAGCGCTCGGTGACGGCGCCGACGACGGTGATGCGGTTCTGCCGGGCCCGCTCCTGTTCGAGCGCGGACCTGGGGCCGTGCCAGGCGGCCGGGTCGCGTCCTGCCCCCTCCGACGGGCCCTCGGCGCTCTCCGCGCCCTCCGCGCCGCCGCTCATCGCCGGGACCTGCTCGGGCTCCTCCGGCAGCGGGTCGTAGCCGCACAGGGCTTCCTGTGCGGCGCCGGCCGCGAGGCCGCCGAGCATGGCGCGGCCGTCGTCGCAGACCAGCACCGTGCCGGCGGTCACGTTGCGGTGGGTCCAGCCGTTCGCGTGCAGCGCGCGCAGCGCGGTGAGGACGTCGGAGGCGACCTCGGCGGCGCGGTAGGCGTCGATGGGGCGTTCGGCCAGCAGGGCGGCGAGCGGGCGGCCGGACACCAGTTCGCTCGCGATCCACAGGCTGCCGCCCTCGACGAAGATGTCGAAGACCTGCACCAGCCTGGGGTGGTCCGGTATGGCGGCAGCGGCGCGGGCCGCCGCCAGCGCGCGGCGCGAGCTGTCGTCGAGGCCGTCAGGGCCTGCGTCGTACCCGGCGGACTCCGCGGCGACCACCTCGGGCAGCAGCACCTGGCGGACCAGGACCTCCTGGCCGCTGTAGGTGTCGAAGGCGCGGGTCTCCACGAGTTCGTACTCGTCGGCGGGCGGCCTGGGCAGCCGGTAGCGGTCGGCGAGCACCCGCCCTGCGTATTCGTCCACGGCGCCCCCTCCCTGGCCCGGTCGGACTGCGGTGCGAACCGGTCACGTCCGGGCGGTTCCGGATGCGTACAGTTCGCGCCCCTTCACGATACGTGCTGCGGGACGCTCACTTGGCCGGTTTGAACGTGTCGAAGACGACCTCGCGGATGTGCCGGTTCGTATCGCTGTTCCACGCGTCGACGGGGAAGGTGAACAGCAGCGCGTACCCGTGGTGAGCGTCCGTCACCATGCCTCGGTTCAGGACACGCACTTGCGTACCCGAAACCGTCCGCTTGTACTCCCAGTCCGCGGCGTCGTAATCGCGGTAGGCGGCCTTCCTGACCCCGATGAGGTGGTAGCCGGACATGCTCGGCCCGTACGCCTTGGAGTCGTGCTGCCAGTTGGCGAGCGAGCTGGCTCCGGGCTTGGACGTCCAGTCGACCATGAGCCGGCCGCCGCCCGGACCGCTGAAATACGTGCCCGAGGGGTAGTGGGGATTGTCCGGAAGTCGCTTCCAGCCGTCCGGGATCGCCACCGAGGCCCCTCCGTTGGTGGCGAGGCGCTTGAACCCGGCGGGCACCGCGTCGGCCCCGGCCCCGGTGCCCGGCGTCCCGGTGGACGCGCCGCCGGACGCCGACGTGCCGGTGCCCGTGCCCGTGCCGGTGGCTTTGCCGCTGCCGGTCGCGCTCGGCGGGGCGGACGGGCTGCTGCCCGCGCTCTCCTTCCGCTTCCCGGGCGCCGACGTCGAGCCGCTGCTCTTGCCGTTCTTGCTGTCGCCGTCGCCTCCGCCGGAGTTGGCGATCGCGACGCCTATCACCGTGCCCAGCAGGGCGATCACGACCGCGACCACGGCGATGACCAGGGTGCGGCGCGGCACGACGTCGGTGATCGAGGCACGGGCCGGCTCCGGCACATCGGCGGGGGTGCCGGGTTCCGGGGCCGGCACGGGCGCGGCCTTGGACTTCGTCGCGGCCCTGCGCACCGACCGCAGCGCCTCGCGCACCCTGATCTGCTCGGCGGCGGAACGCCGGGCGGCGGGCGGCGCGTCGGTCGGGGTCGGCTGCGGGTCGACGGGCAGCAGCGTGGTGCGGGTCTCGCCGGTCGGCGCGGGCGGCGCCACCGGCCGCTCGGGGGCGTCGGCGACGCTCTGCAGCATCGCGCGGGCCGCGCGCTCGTCCAGCCGCTTGTCCGGGTCCTTGGCCAGCAGCCCGGTGATGACGGCGCTGAGCGGCCCGGCGTTGCGCATCGGCCCGACGGGCTCGGTCATCACCGCGGTCAGGGTGGCGATGGCCGACCCCATGTCGTACGGCGGCCGGCCTTCGACGGAGGCGAAGAGCAGCGCGCCCAGCGACCACAGGTCGGCCGGCGGGCCGGGCTTCTGGCCGCGGGCCCGCTCGGGCGAGATGTACGAGGGCGCGCCGACCAGCATTCCGGTGGAGGTGACCGAGGGGTCGCCGTCGATCTGCGCGATGCCGAAGTCGCCGAGCACCACCCGGGAGTCGTCGGCGATCAGCACGTTGGACGGTTTGACGTCGCGGTGCAGGATGCCCTCGCGGTGCGCGGCGGAGAGCACGTCGAGGATGACGAGCCCGACCTCCGCCGCCCGTTTCGGGGTCAGCGGGCCGTCCTCGCGGATCGCGTCGGACAGCGATCTGCCCTCGATCAGCTCCATCACGATCCACGGCCGGTCGTCCTCCTTGACGACGTCGTAGACGGTGATGGCACCGCTGTTGCGGATCCTGGCGGTCGCCTTGGCCTCGCGCAGCGTGCGGGTGACCAGGCGGCGCTTCTCGTCCTCGTCGACGTTCCCGGGGAACCGCAGCTCCTTGACGGCGACGGTGCGGCCCAGGGTCTCGTCGACCGCGCGCCAGACCGTACCCATCCCGCCCTTGCCGAGTACGCCGTCGAGGCGGTACCGGTCGGCGAGCACGCGTCCGTCGGTACCTTCGACCTCGCTCATGGGTTCCCTCTGCAGTCCTCCGGTGTGAATCCCCATCATCCCCGACCGGGGCACCCGGATGCGAATACGGAGATTCGGCCGCGCTTCAGCCCGTCTGCTGGAAACCGGCGACGGCGGTGTCGAACACCGGCCTGTACGTGTCCCATTGGGCCTTCGGGGCGGACAGGTAGATCGCGTACTCACGTCCACCCTCCTTGCCGAATCCGAGGTCCACCGCGCGGAAGGTGCTGCTGGAGCCCTTGAAGGTGAACTCCCACAAGGCGGCGTCCTGGCCCGCGGGGGTCTTGGTGCGCAGCATGCGCATGCGGTGGTAGTTGTGGACCTGCTCCTCGGTCTGCGGCTCCAGCTCGATCCAGTGCTGGTAGGGGTCGGGGCCGCCGAAGTCCAGGGAGCTGATCTTGAGGCCGACCTTGCCCGTCGGGTCGACATAGCTGACCTGGTCGCCGCCGTCGACGACCTTCTTCGTCCAGTGGTCGGGGACCGGGACGGTGTAGCCGCGGTCGGCCTGGCTCACCAGGTGGTAGCCGTCGGGGACGGGCGGCGGCTCGTAGGTGGTGGGGGCGGCGGTGGGGGTCGTCGGCTGCGTGGTGGGCGGGGTGGTGGTCGGCGGTGCCGTCGTCGCGGTCGCCGTGGTCGCGGGGGGGCCGCCCTTGTCGCTGCCGTCGGCCGCGGTGTCCGACCGGTTCGCCCGGTCCACGACGAGGGCGACGCCGCCGGCGATCACGGCGACCGCCACCACGGCGGCGATCCAGCGGCCCGGACGGCGGCCGGACGGGCCGGCCTCCGCGGAGCGCTGGGCATGCTGCCCGTGCTGCGGGCCCGGCGGATGCGTACCGCCGGGATGGGCGGCCTGGGAGGCCGGCGGGTCGGTGGCGGGGAGCTGCCGGGTGAAGCCGGTCTCGACCAGCGCGGTGTCCTGCTCCCCCGCCGGTATGCGCAGCATCCCCTCGGCCTCTTCCGCCGACAGCCGCTCGGCCGGCTCCTTGGCCAGCAGGCCGGCGATCACCCGGGTCAGCGCCCCCGCGTTCGGCGCCGGCACGACCGGCTCCTCGGCTATGGCGTACGCCGTCTCGATCGCGGTCGGGCGGCGGAAGGGCGACTTGCCCTCGACGGCCTGGTAGAGCGTGGCGCCCAGCGCCCACAGGTCGGCCTCGGGACCCGGCATGGCGCCGCGGATGCGCTCGGGCGACAGGAAGTCGATGGAGCCGATGAGTTCGCCGGTGCGGGTGAGGGTGGAGGTGCCGGACGCCTGGGCTATGCCGAAGTCGGTGAGCACGATCCGCCCCGCGTCGCCGAGCAGCACGTTGCCCGGTTTGACGTCGCGGTGCAGCACCCCGGCCCTGTGGGCGGCCCGCAGCGCCGCGATCATGCCGCGGCCGATCCTGGCGGCTTCGGCGGGCGGCAGCGCGCCGCGCTCCTTGAGCAGTTCACCGAGGGTGACCGAGGGGACGTACTCCATGACGATGGACGGCAGGCCCGCGTCGTCCACCACGTCGTGGACGACGATGACGTTGGGGTGGCTGATCCGCGCGGCGGCGCGCGCCTCGCGGCGGGTGCGCTCGAAGAGGGTGGCCACCTCCTCCTCCGCCATGTGCGGCTGCGGCGGGTGCAGCTTCTTGACCGCGACCTGGCGGTCGAGGAGTTCGTCCTCCGCCCGCCACACGGTGCCCATGCCGCCGCGGCCGATCCGCTCCATGAGCCGGTAGCGGCCCGCGACCAACCGCCCCTCGTCCGCGGGTCCCACCATGTCGTGCTCCTCCGTCTGTCCCCCGATCACGCGTTCCCTGGAGGCTGTTGTGCGCCCTGTGGGAGCGTCCAGACGCCGTGCGCCTAGAGAGGCACGATATCCGGCGCGCCCAGCCGGGCGGCATCCGCGGTCAGATCATCGGGCTGGAGCTGCGATTCACGCTCGGCTTCCACCCGCTTCTCGTAGTACTCGACCTCCTTGTCGACCTGGTCGGCGTCCCAGCCCAGCACCGGCGCCATCAACTCCGCGACCTCGCGGGCACTGCGGGTGCCGCGGTCGAAGGTCTCGATGGAGATGCGGGTCCTGCGGGCCATCACATCGTCCAGGTGGCGGGCACCCTCGGCGCTGGCCGCGTAGACGATCTCCGCGCGCAGGTAGTCGTCGGCCCCGCCCAGCGGAGCGGCGAGCGACGGGTCGTCCGCGATCAGGTCGAGCACTTCGTCGGCGAGGCTGCCGTAGCGGCTGAGCAGGTGCTCTATCCGCGCGACGTGCACACCGGTGCGGGCCGCGGTCCTGGCGCGGGCGTTCCACTCGGCCCGGTAGCCCTCGGCCCCGGCCAGCGGCACGTCCTCGGTGCAGCACTCGGCGACCCGGTGGTCAAGGCCGTGCACGGCCTCGTCCACCGCGTCCTTGGCCATCACCCGGTAGGTCGTGTACTTGCCGCCCGCGACCACCACGAGTCCCGGCACCGGGTGGGCCACGGTGTGCTCCCGCGACAGCTTGCTGGTGGCGTCCGACTCGCCGGCCAGCAGCGGGCGCAGCCCGGCGTAGACGCCTTCGACGTCGTCCCTGGTCAGCGGGGTGTTCAGGACCGAGTTGACGTGGTCGAGCACGTAGTCGATGTCGGCGCTCGACGCCGCAGGGTGCGCCTTGTCCAGGTCCCAGTCGGTGTCGGTGGTGCCGACGATCCAGTGCCTGCCCCACGGGATGACGAAGAGCACGCTCTTCTCGGTGCGCAGGATCAGCCCGGTCGTGGAGTGGATCCGGTCCTTGGGCACCACCAGGTGGATGCCCTTCGAGGCACGTACGTGGAACTGCCCCCGCTCGGCGATCAGCGCCTGGGTGTCGTCGGTCCACACCCCGGTCGCGTTCACCACCTGCTTGGCCCGCACGTCGTACTCGCCGCCCGACTCGGTGTCGTGCACCCGGGCGCCGACGACGCGCTCCCCCTCCCGGAGGAATTCGGTCACCCGCACCCCGTTGGCGACATGGGCACCGTAGGAGGCGGCGGTGCGTATCAGGGTCGCCACGAAGCGTGCGTCGTCCACCCCGGCGTCGTAGTACTGCAAGGCTCCCACCAGGGCGTCCTTGCGCAGCGCGGGCGCCACCCGCAGGGCGTGCTTGCGGCTCAGGTGGCGGTGCAGGGGCAGGCCGCGGCCGTGCCCAGACGACAGCGACATCGCGTCGTAGAGGGCGACGCCCGAGCCCGCGTAGAGCCGCTCCCAGCCCTTGTGCTGGAGCGGGTAGAGGAAGGGCACCGGGCGGACCAGGTGCGGGGCGAGCTTCTCCAGCAGCAGCCCGCGCTCCTTCAGCGCCTCGCGGACCAGCGCGAAGTCCAGCATCTCCAGATAGCGCAGCCCGCCGTGGATCAGCTTGCTCGACCTGCTCGATGTGCCCGCGGCCCAGTCGCGGGCCTCGACGAGCCCGGTGGACAGCCCTCGGGTGGCCGCGTCGAGTGCGGTTCCCGCGCCCACGACGCCGCCACCCACCACCAGGATGTCGAGTTCCCTGTCCGCCATCCCGGTGATGGCCGCGGCCCGCTGGGCCGGTCCGAGTGTCGTCGTACGCATCCGTACCTCCGTGCCTGCCTGCTGATCGGGCTCTCGGTCGGTTCTGCTCGGTCGTCGCCGCCCCGGCTCCGCCCGGCCCGCCGTGGTTCCGGCGGGATCGCGCGGGAGGCTCTCCTTCGATAGTGACCGGCCCGGCGGTGCCCTGCCAGGCCAGACGGCCGGGTCCGCCCGGCGCGGCGTGTGGTCATATCAGTCATTTGTCTGGTTAGCCTGTTTTGAAGCCATGCATGAGCCCATTCGTGGTGGTCGCCAGGGAGGACACCCCCCATGCCCGCAGACCTCGCCGTACTCGGACTCGGCAGCACCGGACTCCCCCTCGCCCAGGCGGCCACCGCCGCCGGCGTCGGAGTCATCGGCTACGACCCCGATCCGGCCACCGCCGCCGACATCAACGCCGGCCGGGTGCCGCCCGGCTCGCTCGCGGCCGCCGACCTGCGCAGGATGCTGGCCTGCGGCTTCCGGGCCACCGCCGACCCCGCCGTGCTCGGCCGGGTGCGTACCGCGGTGATCTGCGCGCCCACCCCGCCAGGCGAGGACCACGCGCTCGACCTGTCGGCAGTCGCCGCGGCCGCCCGCGCGCTGGCCGCGCACCTGCGCCCGCACACCACCGTCGTGCTGGAGTCCGCCGTCTACCCCGGCACCACCGAGGGCTACCTGCGCCCGCTGCTGGAGTCGCACGGGCTGCGGGCCGGCCGCGACTTCCACCTCGCCTACTCCCCCGGCCGCCTCGACCCCGGAAACCGCGCCTTCCAGCTCGCCAACACCCCCAAGGTGGTGGGCGGCTGCACCCCCGCCTGCACCGAGGCCGCCGCCGCCTTCTACGGCCGCTTCACCGAGCGCATCGTCCGCGCCCGCGGCACCCGCGAGGCGGAGGCGGTCAAGCTGCTCGAGACCAACTACCGGCACGTCAACATCGCCTTCGCCAACGAGATGGCGGTCTTCTGCCACGACCTGGGCGTCGACCTCTGGGACGTCATCAGGTGTGCGGAGACCAAGCCGTTCGGATTCCAGGCCTTCCGTCCAGGCCCCGGCGTCGGCGGCCCCGCCGCTCCCCTCGATCCCAACGCCGCTCCGCACTTCACACCGCCTGCCCACCCCCGGCTGCCCGGACACCCGCTGCGGATGGTCGAACTCGCCCAGGAGGTCAACTCCCGCATGCCGCGCTACGTGGTCCAGCGCGCCGCGGCACTGCTCAACGAGCACGGCAAGTCGCTGCGCGGCGCCCGCATCCTGCTGCTCGGCGTCACCTACAAGGCCGACCTCGCCGACCAGCAGGGCGCCCCGGCCCGCGAGATCGGCACCCGGCTGCTCGAACTCGGCGCCGAGCTGTCCTACCACGACCCCTACGTACCCCAGTGGCGGGTCATGGACCGCCCGGTCCCGCGCGCCGACTCGCTGTGGGAGGCGGCCGCGGACGCCGACCTGACGCTGCTGCTCCAGCACCACCGCACGTACGACCTCCAGGGGCTCGCGGTCAAGGCGCAGCTCCTGCTCGACACCCGCGGCGCCACCCCGGCCGGAGCCGCCGCCCGACTGTGACCCGAGGGCCGCAAGTGCCCTGGTGGGACACGACGTATGGGTCCTGTAACGACCGGATGAATCCTCTTGTCCGATTGTCGCTCCCCCCTGCTAGATTTCGGCGTCACCGTTCGTACACGGGCATGAACGCATCAAACTGCGCGACCGCCGTACGGACCCTCAGCATTTCGTCCCCGGGGGAACCACATGAGCTCCAACTACCCGCCGCCGCCCCAGCAGCCCGGCGGCCAGAACCCGTACGCGCAGCAGCCGCCGCAGACCCCGCAGCCCGGCCAGCAGCCCTACGCGCCCTCCCCGTACGTCACCCCGCCGCAGGGCGCGGCACCCGGCGGCTTCAACGCCGCCGCCTACGCGCCGCCGGCCCCGATCGGCGCGCCGCCGGCCGGCAACCCAGGACTCGGCGTCCTGGCCGGATTCGCCGCGGCGCTGGTCGCCGCCGTGATCTACGGGCTGCTCATCAAGGCCACCAAGCACGAGATCAGCTACGCGGCGCTCGGCGTCGGCGCGATCGTCGGCTTCGCGATCGCCAAGGCCGGCGGCCGCAACCCGGCGCTGCCCTTCCTCGCCGTCCCGCTGGCTCTCTTCGGCGTCTACGCCGGCCAGATGTTCGCCATCGCGCTGGCCGTCTCCGACCTCCCCGGCGCCCCGGGCGTCGTGAGCATCCTCACCCACCACTACGGCCTGGTCCAGGACTACTGGAAGCACATCATGGACGGGAAGGACATCTTCTTCTTCGCCGTCGCCGGCATCGTGGGATTCGGGGTCTCCAAGAACGTGGCGAGCTGACACCGCCCGCGTCCGCACAGCGAGGAGGGGCCCTGCCGCATGACGCGGCAGGGCCCCTCCCGGTGTCGCCGGGCCTCAGCGGTGGTGCGTCGGCGAGACCGTGACCTCGACCCGCTGGAATTCCTTGAGGTCGGAGTAGCCGGTGGTGGCCATCGAGCGGCGCAGCGCGCCGAAGAAGTTCATCGATCCGTCCGGCGCGTGCGAGGGGCCGAGCAGGATCTCCTCCGTCGTGCCCGCGGTGCCCAGGTTCATCCGCTTGCCGCGCGGCAGTTCGGGGTTGACGGCCTCCATGCCCC
This sequence comes from Streptomyces sp. NPDC049040, assembly GCF_043197715.1. NCBI lineage: Bacteria > Bacillati > Actinomycetota > Actinomycetes > Kitasatosporales > Streptomycetaceae > Streptomyces > Streptomyces sp. NPDC049040. Next base: position 241,554 of record NZ_JBICTO010000007.1, on the reverse strand, counting down.
AGTGGAAACCGCGGCCGGGGGCGTCCGTCGCGCGGGCCAGCGGCGAGCCCATCATCACCGCGTCGGCCCCGCAGGCGATCGCCTTCGGCAGGTCGCCGCTGGCGCCGAAGCCGCCGTCGGCGATGACGTGCACGTAGCGGCCGCCGGACTCGTCCATGTAGTCCCTGCGGGCCGCCGCCACGTCGGCCACCGCGGTGGCCATCGGCACCTGGATGCCCAGCACGTTCCGCGTGGTGTGCGCGGCGCCGCCGCCGAAGCCGACCAGCACACCGGCCGCGCCGGTGCGCATCAGGTGCAGGGCCGCGGTGTAGGTGGCGCAGCCGCCGACGATGACCGGCACGTCGAGCTCGTAGATGAACTGCTTGAGGTTCAGCGGCTCGTGGGACCCGCTCACGTGCTCGGCCGACACGGTGGTGCCGCGGATCACGAACAGGTCGACCCCGGCGTCCACCACGGCCTTGGAGAACTGGGCGGTGCGCTGCGGCGACAGCGCGGCCGCCGTCACCACTCCGGCGTCCCGCACCTCCTTGATCCGCTGGCCGATCAGCTCCTCGCGGATCGGCGCCCGGTAGATCTCCTGGAGGCGGGCGGTGGCCCGGACGTCATCGAGCTCGGCGATCTCCGCGAGCAGCGACTCCGGGTCGTCGTACCTGGTCCACAGCCCCTCCAGGTTCAGCACACCGAGCCCGCCGAGGTTGCCGATCCTGATCGCGGTCTCCGGCGAGACGACCGAGTCCATCGGCGCGGCCAGGAAGGGCAGCTCGAAGCGGTAGGCGTCGATCTGCCAGGCGATCGAGACCTCTTTCGGGTCCCGGGTGCGGCGGCTGGGCACCACGGCGATGTCGTCGAACGAGTACGCCCTGCGGCCTCGCTTGCCCCGACCGATCTCGATCTCTGTCACGTCCGTGCCTCTCTCTGTGGCCTGCGGCCCCAGTATCGCGCACCGGCGCGGTGCCCCTCGCGCTCCGGGCCGCGCCGGAGGTGTCCCGGGGCGCGCGAAAGTGTCCCGGGCGCGCCTGCGGGGTGCCTTCGCATGCTGCGAGGGCACCCCGTCGGCTCACCCGGGAGGGCGGATTCAGCTGTGGTAGTTCGGCGCCTCGACGGTCATCTGGATGTCGTGGGGGTGGGACTCCTTGAGGCCCGCGGCCGTGATGCGCACGAAGCGCCCCTTGGACTCCATCTCGGAGACGGTGGCGGCACCGACGTATCCCATGGTCTGGCGCAGGCCGCCGACGAGCTGGTGGAGCACCGCGGACAGCGGGCCCCGGTAGGGCACCTGGCCCTCGATGCCCTCGGGCACGAGCTTGTCGTCCGAGGAGACCTCGCCCTGGAAGTAGCGGTCCTTGGAGTACGAGCGGCCCTGGCCGCGGGACTGCATCGCGCCGAGCGAGCCCATGCCGCGGTAGGACTTGAACTGCTTGCCGTTGATGAAGAGCAGTTCGCCCGGGGACTCCTCGCAGCCGGCGAGCAGGCTGCCGAGCATGACGCTGCTCGCGCCCGCGGCAAGCGCCTTGCCGATGTCGCCCGAATACTGCAGGCCGCCGTCGCCGATGACGGGGACGCCCGCGTCGATACAGGCCTGCGCGGCCTCGTAGATCGCGGTGACCTGGGGGACGCCGATGCCGGCGACGACACGGGTGGTGCAGATCGAGCCGGGGCCGACCCCGACCTTGACGCCGTCCACGCCCGCGTCGATCAGCGCGCGGGCGCCGTCGCGGGTGGCGACGTTGCCGCCGACGACGTCGATGCCGACGGCCGCCTTGATCTTGGACATCCAGTTGAGCGCGTTGCTGTTGTGGCCGTGCGAGGTGTCGACGACCAGGAAGTCCACTCCGGCGCCGACCAGCGCCTGCGCGCGGTCCAGCGCCTCGGGCCCGGCGCCCACCGCGGCGCCGACGACGAGCCGGCCCTCGGAGTCCTTGGCCGCGTGCGGGTACTGCTCGGCCTTGACGAAGTCCTTGACGGTGATCAGGCCGCGCAGCCGGCCCTCCTCGTCGACCAGCGGCAGCTTCTCGATCTTGTGGCGGCGCAGCAGCGCCATCGCGTCCACGCCGGAGATGCCGACCTTGCCTGTGACCAGCGGCATCGGCGTCATGACCTCGCGGACCTGGCGCGCGCGGTCGGACTCGAAGGCCATGTCGCGGTTGGTGACGATGCCGAGCAGCCGCCCGGTGCCGTCGGTGACCGGGACGCCGCTGATCCGGAACTTCGCGCACAGCGCGTCCGCGTCGCCGAGCGTGGCGTCGGGGCGGACCGTGATCGGGTCGGTGACCATGCCGGACTCGGAGCGCTTGACCAGGTCGACCTGGTTGACCTGGTCCTCGATCGACAGGTTGCGGTGCAGTACGCCGACGCCGCCCTGCCTGGCCATCGCGATGGCCATCCTGGCCTCGGTGACCTTGTCCATCGCCGCGGACAGCAGCGGGATGTTGACCTTGACGTTGCGCGAGATGAGCGACGAGGTGTCCACCTCGTTGGGCAGCACCTCTGACGCGCCCGGCAGCAGCAGCACATCGTCGTAGGTCAGCCCGAGCGCGGCGAATTTCTCGGCTACTCCGTCGGCGTTCAGCGTCATGACACCTTCCCGAATGGTCTTGCCCGGCGAGTTGTTCAATGGTAGTGGCATCGCCGGTATTCCCAGGACCGCCCAGGTGAGGGGCCGTGCCAGGCCCTAGGCCCTAGGCGCTCAGGCCGCCGGCGCCCGCCGCGTGGGCGGCGGCCGACTCCTCGGCGATGGCCCGCAGCCGGCTGAGCGCGCGGTGCTGCGCGACCCGTACGGCTCCCGGCGACATGCCGAGCACCTGGCCGGTCTCCTCGGCGCTCAGCCCGACGGCGACCCGGAGCAGGACCAGCTCGCGCAGGTGCCCGGGCAGCCGGTCCAGGAGTTCCTTGGCCCAGGCCGCGTCGCTGTTGCGCAGCGCGCGCTCCTCGGGGCCGAGGGAGTCGTCCGGCTTCTCCGGCATCTCGTCGGAGGGGACGGCGGTGCTCCCGGGGTGGCGCATGGCCGCCCGTTGCAGGTCGGCGACCTTGTGGGCGGCGATGGACACCACGAAGGCCTCGAAGGGCCGGCCCAGGTCGCGGTAGCGCGGCAGTGCGCACAGCACGGCCAGGCAGACCTCCTGGGCGAGGTCGTCGACGAAATGCCGTGCGTCACCGGGCAGCCGGGACAGCCGGGTGCGGCAGTAGCGCTCGGCGAGCGGGTGCACGTGGGCCAGCAGGTCGTGGGTCGCGCGCTGGTCGCCGTCGACGGCACGACGAACGAGGGCACCGATGGCCGGAGTGTCGTCGTCGCGCATCCACCCATGGTGCCTCGCCGCCGGAGCTTCCGCGGCATCGCGGCCGTACTTCTGCACCGAAGCGTTATCAGCCGCCGTGGCCGAGGCCGCGGCGGAGTCCGCGGCAGCCACTGTCATCTCCGCCTTCTCGTCCGCCATGTGAAGCCCCCGCCGATCCCCGAGGAAGTCCATACGTCAAGCATGCGTCCTCCCCCGGGAAACCGAGGACTCGTGGGCGACTTCGCCGTACGGCGTACGGCGTAGTCGGGTCAGCGGACCAGGCCCCAGCGGAAGCCGAGGGCCACCGCGTGTGCCCGGTCCGATGCGCCGAGTTTCTTGAACAGCCGCCGCGCGTGCGTCTTGACGGTGTCCTCCGAGAGGAAGAGCTCGCGGCCGATCTCGGCGTTGGACCGCCCGTGGCTCATCCCCTCGAGCACCTGGATCTCGCGCGCGGTCAGGGTGGGCGCGGCGCCCATCTCGGCGGACCGCAGCCGGCGCGGGGCGAGCCGCCAGGTCGGGTCGGCCAGCGCCTGCGTGACGGTGGCCCGCAGTTCGGCGCGCGAGGCGTCCTTGTGCAGGTAGCCGCGGGCACCGGCGGCCACGGCGAGGGCGACGCCGTCCAGGTCCTCCGCGACGGTGAGCATGATGATGCGGGCGCCGGGGTCGGCGGACAGCAGCCGCCGGACGGTCTCGACACCGCCGAGGCCGGGCATCCTGACGTCCATCAGGATGAGGTCGGACCGGTCGGCCCCCCAGCGGCGGAGCACTTCCTCGCCGTTGGCCGCGGTGGTTACGCGCTCGACGCCGGGCACGGTCGCCACCGCGCGGCGCAGGGCCTCTCGGGCGAGCGGGGAGTCGTCGCAGACGAGGACGGAAGTCATGACCGCCCTCCGCAGCTGAACCGCGTCACGTTGTGCCTCCAGGCTGTACGAAGTCTTCACCGTTGGGGCTGACGGCATCGGGCAGATGCCCGAATCCTGTGGGACCGCTTGGGCCGCCAACCGCTTCCGCCACACTCAACGACCCTCACCCGAAAGAGTTACGAAGTTTGGTGGCCGCCATCGGCACTCTACGTGATCACGCGCCTACGGATCAGTCACGCCGCAGGTCAGAACGGGTGAGCCGGGGGATATCCGATCCTCCTGCGGCACGACCGCAAGGGGGGCCGGCCCGGCGGATGCTGCTGAACGGGTGTTATGCCGGACTTTGCACCCTTTGGCCGCTCTTTTCTGATGCGTGCGCTAATCGCCGCTAGATTGGCGATGAGTCATATTTACATCTACTACGACAGTAGATGTACGGTCGGAGACACCGAGGTCGTCTTGGCCGTCACGCACCCGTCGAGGGGATGAGCAATGGCAGACTTCTCCCGCCTTCCCGGCCCGAACGCCGATCTCTGGGACTGGCAGCTGGTGGCCGCCTGCCGAGGCGTCGACAGCTCGTTGTTCTTCCACCCCGAGGGCGAGCGCGGCGCGGCCCGCAGCGCGCGGGAGGCCGCGGCCAAGGAGGTGTGCATGCGCTGCCCCGTGCGGGCGGAGTGCGCCACCCACGCCCTTGCCGTACGGGAGCCGTACGGCGTGTGGGGCGGGCTCACCGAGGACGAGCGCGAGGAGATGCTGGGCCGCTCCCGGCACCGGATGCTCAGCTCGCAGAACTAGCGCCCCTCCGCACCGACCGCAGAATCGATTCTTCGGTCACACCCGCCGCAATCCCGCCCGTGCCAGCCGCCCCAGCATCATGTCCACCGCAGGTACGTGCGCGAGGTCAGGCAGCGTGAGCGCCACGACCTCGCGCTGCACGGCAGGGCGCAGCGCGATCACCGCGACGCCCCGCGAACGCAGCGACTCCAGCGCGAGCCGCGGCATCACCGCCACCCCCACACCCGCCGCGACCAGGCCGATCACCGCCGGATAGTCGTCCGTCGCGAAGTCGATCCTGGGGGTGAAGCCCTCCCGCTCGCACAGCTCCACCAGATGCCCCCGGCAGCGCGGGCACCCTGCGATCCACCGCTCGTCGGCCAATTCCGCCATGCCCGCCGGCTCCGTGCGGCCGGCCAGCCGGTGCCACCGCGGCACCACCGCGACCAGCCGGTCGGCGAGCAGCGGGCGAACCACTAGGTCGTCCCACGACTCCTCGGCCGGCGTCGGCAGATCCGGGTAGCGGAAGGCCAGGGTGATGTCGCAGTCCCCGGCCCGCAGCAGGTCGACCGAGTCCGGCGGCTCGGCCTCCACCAGCGACACCTCGGTCCCCGGGTGCCGCTCCCGCATCTCCGCGACCGCCCCCGGCACCAGCGTCGAGATGCCCGAGGGGAAGGACGCCAGCCGCACCCGGCCCGCCCGCAGCCCGGCGATCGCGGCCACCTCCTCCGCGGCCGCCGCCAGCCCGGCCAGGATCCCGTCGGCATGCCGCACCAGCGCCTCGCCGGCCTGCGTGAGCCGCATCTCGCGCGGCCCGCGCACCAGCAGCGGGGTGCCCGCTGACGCCTCGAGCGCCTTCATCTGCTGGCTCACCGCCGGCTGCGTGCAGCCCAGCGCCCTGGCCGCCGCCGAGAAGGAACCACCACGCGCCACCGCCCGCAGCACCCGCAGATGCCGTGCCTCGATCATGCCTCCCACCATAAGCATTGCTTAGGTATCCACCCCATAAATCAGCGATGGACTTTGCCCTGCCCCCGGTCCAGGCTGGCATTCATGAGCGCCCACGCATCAGCAGCCCACGCCCCCGCGGCCCGTGCGACCACCGCCCTCAGCCCCGCCCTCGCCGACCTGTGCGCCGCCGAATACCCCGGCCTGCCGGCCGGATACCTCAACGCCGCCACCCACGCACTCGCCCCGGCCCGCACCGTCACCGCCCTGCGCGGCGCCCTCGACTCGTGGGCGGCGGGCCGGCCCGACACCGGCGGCTACGAGGTCGCGGTCGCCGACGCCCGCGCCGCCCTCGCCCGCATCACCGGTGTGCCGCTGTCCCAGGTCGCCCTGGCAGGAACCGTCGCGGGCGGCGTCGGCCTGATCGCCGCCGCCCTCCCGCCGGGCGCCGAAGTCGTCGCCTACCAGGAGGACTTCAGCTCCCTGGTGCACCCCTTCGCCGCCCGCACCGACCTGCGGCTGCGGCTCGTCCCGCTCCAGGACCTCGCCGACGCCGTACGCCCCGGCACCGCGCTGGTCGCCGTCAGCGCCGCGCAGTCAGCCGACGGCCGCGTCGCCGACCTCGCCGCGATCCGTGCCGCGGCAGCGGCGCACGGCGCCCGCACCCTGCTCGACGCGACCCAGGCCATCGGCTGGCTCCCGATCGACGCCGGCGACTACGACTACGTGGTCTGCCACGGCTACAAGTGGCTGGTCAGCCCGCACGGAGCCTGCTTCCTGACCATCCGCCCCGGCGCGGAGTCCACCCTCTCCCCCGCCTTCACCGGCTGGTACGGCGCCGACGACCCCTGGGCGTCCTGCTACGGCCCCGTCGCCGAGCTGGCGCCCGGCGCCCGGCGCTTCGACGCCCGGCCCGCCTACCTGGCCTACGTCGGAGCCGCCGCGTCGCTCTCGCTCATCGAGGAGATCGGCGTGCCCGCCATCCACGCCCACGACCTCGCACTCGCCGACCGGCTCCGCGACGGCTTCACCGCCCTCGGCTACGACCCGGTCCCCGGCCGCTCCGCGATCGTCGCCGTCCCCGCTGTCCCGCAGGCCGTCCACCAGCGCCTCACCGAGGCAGGTGTGGCCTTCTCCGCCCGAGCCGGAAACCTGCGCTTCGCGCCGCACTTCTACAACACCCCTGCGGACGTGGACCTCGCGCTCGCGGCGGCCGGCTGAGCCCCGGCGGCCGGGTAAACCGGTTGGACCTGCCGCGGTGTGGTGGTGCAATGCCCGGATGAACCCCGCAGAAGCCCTCGCGCTCTTCGACGCCCAGCTCCGCCGCGACGCTCCCCCCGAGACCCCCGGCACCCGGGTCGACCGCGGCGCCGGGGTGGTGCGCCAGGTGGGCGCCGGAGTCCACGAGTGGTGCGGCATCCTCTGGTCCGACCTCGACGCGGACACCGCGGACGCCGCCGTCGAGGCGCAGCTGCGCTGGCTGCGCACCCCGGAAGCCGCAGGCCGCGAATTCGAGTGGAAGACGTACTCCCACGACCGCCCCGCCGACCTGGGCGACCGGCTGCGCGCGGCGGGCTTCACGCCCGAGCCGCCGGAGACCCTCATGGTCGCCGAGGTCGACGAGGTCACAGCCCTCACCCGTGACGCGGCGCTGCCCGACGGCGTACGGCTGGAGCCGGTCAAGGACGCCGCCGGGGTCGACATGGCCGCCGCGGTGCACGAGCAGGCGTTCGGCGCCGACGCGCAGCGGCTGCGTGCCAGGATGCTCGACCAGATCACCCGGAGCCCCGACACCGTGACCATCGTGCTGGCGATGGCGGGCGAACTGCCGGTGTGCGCGGCACGGATGGAACTCGTCCCGGGGACGGACTTCGCGGGCCTGTGGGGCGGCGGCACCGTCGAGCAGTGGCGCGGCAGGGGCATCTACCGCGCACTCATCGCGCACCGGGCGCGTATCGCCGCCGCACACGGGTACCGCTACCTCCAGGTCGACGCGTCGGAGGACAGCCGCCCTATCCTGGCGCGGCTCGGCTTCACGGCGCTGAGCGTGACCACCCCGTACCTGATCACGGCCCCTGACCCGGAAGCCCAGGAAGAGGGACGATGAAGCTGCTCAGCGTCAACGTGGGCCGCCCGATGCCCAATCCGTGGAAGCGGCTGGCCGCCACCGGCATCGACAAGCTGCCGGTCAAGGGCCCGGTCGCGGTGCGGGCACCCGGGCCGAAGGGCACAGGTGCCGTCGGACTGGCCGGCGACCGCGTCTACGACATCAAGAACCACGGCGGCGACGACCAGGCGGTCTACGCCTACGCCCGTGAGGACCTCGACCGCTGGGAGCGCGAGCTGGAGCGCAGCTTCGGCAACGGCTCCTTCGGCGAGAACCTGACGACCACCGGCTACGACGTCAACGCCGCGCTGATCGGCGAGCGGTGGCAGGTCGGCGCGGACGGGCCGCTGCTGGAGGTGTCCTGCCCGCGCATCCCGTGCGCGACCTTCGCCGGCTGGCTGGACGAGCGCGGCTGGATCAAGCGCTTCACCGAACGCGCGCTGCCCGGCCCGTATCTGCGGGTGGTCGAACCCGGCGAGCTGAGCGAGGGCGACACCGTCGAGGTCGTCCACCGGCCGGCGCACCAGGTGACCGTGGAGCTCTCCTTCCGGGCGTTGACCACGGAACCGGACCTGCTGCCCAGGCTGCTGGAAGCCGACGCGCTGCCCGCGGAGGATCTGCGCCAGATCAGGGAACGGCTGGCGCGCACCCGGCGCTGAGCGGCGCTGCGCCTACCCTGCCGGTATGACGACTTCCCTCATCACGGGTGCGACGGCGGGTATCGGCGCGGCGTTCGCGCGGCGGCTGGCGGCCGACGGGCACGATCTGGTCCTCGTCGCCAGGGACGGCGTGCGGCTCGACGAGTCCGCGGCCGAGCTGCGCAAGCGCCACGGCGTCGGCGTCGAGGTGCTCCAGGCCGACCTCGCCAGCGACGGCGGCATCTCCGCGGTCGAGGGCAGGCTGCGGGACACCGCCATGCCACCGGTCGACGTCCTGGTCAACAACGCCGGATTCGGCAACCGCGGCCGCTTCCTCCAGGCGCCCATGACCGACGAGCTGCGCATGCTCACCCTGCACTGCGAGGCGGTGCTGCGGCTGACCGCGGCGGCCGCCGACGGCATGCGGCAGCGGGGCCGCGGCTCGATCGTCAACGTGGCGTCGGTCGCCGCGTTCATGCCGCGCGGCACCTACGCGGCGAGCAAGGCGTGGGTCGTCCGCTTCACCGAGGGCGCCGCCCTCGACCTGCGCGGGTCCGGCATCCGCTTCCTCGTCCTGTGCCCGGGATTCGTCCGCACCGAATTCCACGAGCGGGCCGGCATGGACCCGGCGCGGCTGCCCCGCTGGGCGTGGCTCGACGCGGACAAGGTCGTGTCCGCGAGCCTGCGCGACCTGGCCAGGGGAAAGGTGGTGAGCGTGCCGGACGCCCGCTACAAGGCGGCGGTCAGCCTCGCCCGCCACGTCCCGTCCCGCCTCTTCGGCGCCCTCTCGTCGGGCGCGGGCCGCAAGTACGACCCCAAGGTCTGAGCCCGAAGGCCATCCCCGCGGCACGGCCGACGCCCGCCGCCCCTGAGCGGGGTGGCGGGCGTCGGCCGGGAAAAGGCGAGGTCAGTGCGAGTGGCCGTGACCGCCGCCGGCGGCCTCCGGCTCCTCTTCCTTCTTCTCCACGACCAGCGTCTCGGTGGTCAGCAGGAGCGAGGCGATGGACGCCGCGTTCTCCAGGGCGGAGCGGGTGACCTTGACCGGGTCGATGACACCGGCCTTGACCAGGTCGCCGTACTCGCCGGTGGCCGCGTTGAAGCCGTGGCCCTTCTCGAGCTCGGCGACCTTCGAGGTGATGACGTAGCCCTCGAGGCCGGCGTTCTCGGCGATCCAGCGCAGCGGCTCGACGGCGGCGCGGCGGACGACGGCCACACCGGTGGCCTCGTCGCCCTGCTTGCCCAGGTTGTCGCCGAGGACCTTCACCGCGTGGACGAGGGCGGAGCCACCGCCGGAGACGATGCCCTCCTCGACGGCGGCGCGGGTCGCGGAGATCGCGTCCTCGAGGCGGTGCTTCTTCTCCTTGAGCTCCACCTCGGTGGCGGCGCCGACCCGGATGACGCAGACGCCGCCGGCCAGCTTGGCCAGCCGCTCCTGCAGCTTCTCGCGGTCCCAGTCGGAGTCGGTGGTGCCGATCTCCGCCTTGATCTGGTTGACGCGGCCCTCGATCTCGGCCTTGTCGCCCGCACCGTCGACGAGAGTGGTCTCGTCCTTGGTGATGGTGGCGCGGCGGGTGGTGCCCAGCAGGTCGAGACCGGCCTGGTCCAGCTTGAGGCCGACCTCCTCCGCGATGACGGTCGCACCCGTGAGGGTGGCGATGTCGCCAAGCATGGCCTTGCGGCGGTCACCGAAGCCGGGCGCCTTGACCGCGACGGCGTTGAACGTGCCGCGGATCTTGTTGACGACCAGGGTGGACAGCGCCTCGCCCTCGACGTCCTCGGCGATGATCAGCAGCGGCTTGGAGCCACCCGCCTGGATGATCTTCTCGAGCAGCGGCAGCAGGTCCTGGATCGACGAGATCTTGCCCTGGTGGATGAGCACGTACGGGTCGTCGAGGACGGCCTCCATACGCTCCTGGTCCGTCACGAAGTACGGCGACAGGTAGCCCTTGTCGAAGGCCATGCCCTCGGTGAACTCCAGGTCCAGGCCGAAGGTGTTGGACTCCTCGACGGTGATCACACCGTCCTTGCCGACCTTGTCCATGGCCTCGGCGATCAGCTCGCCGACCTGCTTGTCCTGCGCGGACAGCGCGGCGACGGCCGCGATGTCCTCCTTGCCCTCGATGGCGCGCGCGGTGGCCAGCAGCTCCTCGGAGACCGCCTTGACGGCCGCGTCGATGCCCTTCTTGAGCGAGGCGGGGGACGCACCGGCCGCCACGTTCCGCAGGCCCTCGCGGACCAGCGCCTGGGCGAGCACCGTCGCGGTGGTGGTGCCGTCACCCGCGATGTCGTTGGTCTTGGTCGCCACCTCCTTGACGAGCTGGGCGCCCAGGTTCTCGTACGGGTCCTCCAGCTCGACCTCACGCGCGATGGTCACACCGTCGTTGGTGATGGTCGGCGCACCGAACTTCTTGTCGATGACGACGTTGCGGCCCTTGGGGCCGATCGTCACCTTCACGGTGTCGGCGAGCTTGTTGACGCCGCGCTCCAGGGCGCGACGGGCGTCCTCGTCGAACTTAAGAATCTTGGCCATGCCTGCGAACTACCTCGTCTACTCGTCTAATCACGTCGTCACGGACGGTAAGGACGGTGAAAGAAACCGCCCCGGGGACCCGGCCTCAAGGACACGGACTCCCGGGGCGGGATCACGGCTGCAGCAGCCGGGGGAACTACTTCTCGACGATCGCGAGAACGTCGCGGGCCGAGAGGACGAGGTACTCCTCGCCGTTGTACTTCACCTCGGTGCCGCCGTACTTGCTGTACAGCACGACGTCGCCGACGGCGACGTCGAGCGGCAGCCGGGTGCCGTCCTCGAAGCGGCCCGGGCCCACGGCCAGGACGACGCCCTCCTGGGGCTTCTCCTTGGCGGTGTCCGGAATGACCAGGCCCGAGGCCGTGGTCTGCTCGGCGTCGAGCGGCTGGACCACAATGCGGTCCTCAAGCGGCTTGATGGCAACCTTGGTGCTGGCGGTCGTCACGATCCGACCTCCCCCTTCAAAGGGCTCACGGGAGTGTCTGTCTGGGTCGGCGACCTGGTAGGCCCGTCGTCGCGGGTGCCGGACCTGCCCGTCGCTGTTTGTCTGGCACTCAGCGGGGCCGAGTGCCAGAAGTGAGACTAGGACGCCTTTAGCACTCGGTCAAGCGGAGTGCCAGCCGCGCGCCGTCGCCGGGACGCCCGCCGGGACCTCGCCGGGGACCTCGGGGGACGCCCGCACCGGCACAATGAGCCGGGTGAAGGCTGAGGATCTCGAAGGGCTGCTGACCGCAGAGGGTCAGGAACTGCTGGCAGGGCTGCGCGAGCACGACCCCGTGGACGACCTGGCCGTCGCCACCAGGCTGCGGCGTACGCACGACGCAGGGCTCGTCGCCGCCGCACTCGGCCAGGCGCGGCTGCGGCAGCGGGCCGTCGCCAAGTTCGGCGCGGACGACGCGCACCGGATGTACTTCACGCCGCACGGACTCGAACAGTCCACCCGTTCGTCCGTGGCCACGCACCGGGCGCGGCGCTTCGCCTCCTTCCGGCCGGAAGGCGTGGCCGACCTGTGCTGCGGCGTCGGCGGCGACGTCATCGCCATGCTGCGGGCCGGCCTGTCCGTGCGAGCCGTCGACCGCGACCCGCTGACCTGCGCCGTCGTCGCCGCGAACGCCGCCGCGCTCGGCCTCGCCGACCGCCTCGACGTGGTGTGCGCCGACGTGGCGGACGCCGGCACCGGCGGTCTCGACGGGGTCTTCGTCGACCCGGCGCGGCGCACCGCGAGGGGCCGGGTGTTCGACCCCGAGGCCTACTCGCCGCCGCTGTCCTGGGCGCAGGCCGCCGCGGCCCCGGGTTCACCCGGAGCGGTGAAGGTCGCCCCCGGCATCCCGCACGAAGCCGTGCCGCCGGCCGCGGAAGCCGAGTGGATCTCCGACGGCGGTGACGTGAAGGAGGCCGTGCTGTGGTTCGACGGCCGCGGCGACCGGGTACGGCCGGGCGGCCGCCGCGCGACGCTGCTGCCCTCCGGCGCCACGATCGTCGGACGCGGCCTGCCGGACCCCCCGGTGCGGCCGGTCGGGCGCTACCTGTACGAGCCCGACGGCGCCGTCATCCGGGCGCATCTCGTGGCCGAGGTCGCCGAGGAGATCGACGGCGGGCTGATCGACCCGACGATCGCGTACATCACCGCCGACGGGTTGCGGCCGACGCCGTACGCCACCGCGTACGAGGTCACCGATGTGCTGCCGTTCGGGCTGAAGCGGCTCAAGGCGCTGGTGCGGGAGCGGGGGGTCGGCGTCCTGACCGTCAAGAAGCGGGGGTCTGCGGTGGATCCGGAAGACCTCCGCCGCCGGGTGCGGCCCCCGGGGCCGCACTCCGCCACCGTCTTCCTGACCCGCGTATCCGGCGCCCCCACCATGCTCCTGGCCTCCCCGGCCCCTGCCTAGCCCCACCGGCGCGCGGGTCGCCACCGCCCCAAAGGGGCTGATCGGTCCGATCCGGACCACCGGCCGGTGGCCGGTTACCCGCGCAGTTCCCCGCGCCCCTGATGGTTGCCCTCTCCCGCAAGGAGCACCCCCAAGGGGCGCGAGGAACTGCGCGACAAGCCCCCCACGGCCGTCGTGGTACGACGAACCGCCACCACCCCAGGGGCGCGTGGGGGCACCCCCAGGCGAAGCCCTGGTGGACAACGGAGCGGCCAGCCGCGTACGGCCGTCGTGTGGGGACGGACCGCACCACCCCAGGGGCGCGGGGAACGGCGCGACAAGCCCCCACCGGGGGCGCGGGTCGTCACCGGCCCAAAGGGGCTGTTGCTGTCGCACACGGACCACCCGCCCGGTGGCCGGTTGCCCGCGCAGTTCCCCGCGCCCCTGATGGTTGCCCTCTCCCGCAAGGAGCACCCCCCAGGGGCGCGAGGAACTGCGCCACAAGCCCCCCACCCACCGTCACGTGGCGACCAACCGCGCCACCCCAGGGGCGCGTGGGGGCACCCCCAGGCGAAGCCCTGGGGGAGAACGGAGCCACATGCCCCCCACCGGGGCGCGGGTCGTCACCGACCCAAAGGGGCTGATCGGTCCGATCCGGACCACCCGCCGGTGGCCGGTTGCCCGCGCCCCTGGGTGGCACCTTCTTGCCGAAGGGGAGCGGGGGCCGGTCAGATGTAGTCCTCGAGGCGGGCCAGGGTGAAACCCTGGGACGCGACTTGTCGCAGCAAATTGGCCGTCATCACGGTCATCGTCTCGCCCTTGAGCTGCGAGGGCCCTCGAAAGTGGGCCAGAATGATGTCCCCGGGATGGAATTTCTTGTCGGGCCGCTGGAATTGCACCTTCTTGATCTGCATCGATTCGCGCCAGAGAATCATGGCCCGCAGCCCGCCGCAGGATTTCACGGCGGCCCGGGTGTCGGAGTTGTAGTTGCCGTAGGGCGGCCGGAAGAGCCCGGGAGCCTTCCCGTATTCCTGTGTGAGCTTCTGCTGCTGGAAGCAGATTTCGTGCTTCTGCTGGGCTTGTGTCCGCCCGTGCAGGTCAGGGTGGCTGAGCGTGTGGTTCTCTATCGAGTTGCCCATGGCCTGGAGCGGCCGGAAGAAGCCGTAGTCGTTCTTGATGATGTCGTCGGTGAGGAACATCGTGAAGGGGATCTTGAGGTCCCGCATCATCTCGACGAACTTGGGGTCCTTCTCGGCCCCGTCGTCGAAGGTGAGGAAGACGATCTTCCGGTCGGTCGGTATGTCACTGACCACCGGTATTCGCCCGTCGCCGGTGCGTATGGGTTTGACGGCGGGCGGGGCGGGCGGCGGCGGGAGCAGCGGGATGCCCCATTTGCGGAAGGCGGCGGCGCGGTCGTCCGTCGGTGTCGCCGTGGGGGTGTGTGCGGGTGTCGTGGAAGCCGTCGTGGACTCGCCGGGGGCGGGGGAGCCGGTGGGGGTGCCGGCGGAGCAGCCCGCGGTGAACAGCAGGCCCAGGAGCAGGAGGACAGCGGTTTTCCCGCGTGGTGCGCGCATCGGGGAGGGACCCTACGTCGGTGCTGCTACGTCAAGGAGGGAGCGCGCGACCGCGGACTGGGGCGTCGGCCGCGCGCTCACCTTGGACGAGGGGTTTTTCAGCCCGCGGGTTCCACTGCCACCGAGGTGAACCGCCAGCGGTGCACCTGGCGCCGTACGAGGCCGGCGGCCGGGTCGGGGAGTTCGGGGAGTTCGGCGCCGGGTTCGGCGTCCCACCAGGTGAGTACGAGGACGCGGTCGCCGGGCGCGGTGAGGAATTCGCGCCGCAGGAAGCCGCCGGGCAGTGCGGTGGCGGCCTGCCGTGCCCAGTCGAGGAGTTCGGCGCCGCGGCCGGGGGCGGCGGCGGCCTCCCACATGAGGGTGACGGTCATCCGTAGAGGTTGTCCTTGCTCGCCTGGTGCATGTGGTCGTGGGTGTGCGCCTGCTCGTGGGTGTGGCCGGGCACGGACACCTCCGTCACCGGCAGCGAGGAGTCGGCGGGGAGGTCGAAGGTGGAGGAGGGCCGGTTCCTGGCCACCATCTCGGCGCCGAGCGCGGCCACCATCGCGCCGTTGTCGGTGCACAGGCCGGGCCGCGGCACGCGCAGCCGGATTCCGGCGTCGGCGCAGCGTTCCAGGGCCAGCGAGCGCAGCCGGGAGTTGGCGGCGACTCCGCCGCCGATCATCAGGTGGTCGACGCCGTTGTCCTTGCAGGCCTTGAGTGCCTTGCGGGTGAGCACGTCGACGACCGCTTCCTGGAAGGACGCGGCCACGTCGGCGATCGGCACGTCCTGGCCGTCCCTGCGGCGGGCTTCGACCCAGCGGGCGACGGCGGTCTTGAGGCCGGAGAAGGAGAAGTCGTAGACGGGGTCGCGGCCGCCGGTCAGGCCGCGCGGGAAGGCGATGGCGGCCGGGTCGCCGTCGCGGGCGTGCCGGTCGATGGCGGGGCCGCCGGGGAAGCCGAGGCCGAGCACCCGGGCGACCTTGTCGAAGGCCTCGCCTGCCGCGTCGTCGATGGTGGCGCCGAGCGGGCGCACGTCGCCGGTGATGTCGGGGGCGAGCAGCAGCGAGGAGTGGCCGCCGGAGACCAGCAGCGCCATCGTCGGCTCGGGCAGGGCGCCGTGTTCGAGCTGGTCGACGCAGATGTGCGAGGCGAGGTGGTTGACGCCGTAGAGCGGCTTGCCCAGCGCGTAGGCGTAGGCCTTGGCGGCGGACACCCCGACGAGCAGCGCGCCTGCCAGGCCGGGGCCCGCGGTCACGGCGATGCCGTCGAGGTCGCGGGCGCTCACCCCGGCTTGTTTCAGGGCGCGCCTGATGGTGGGGACCATCGCCTCCAGGTGGGCGCGGCTGGCGACCTCGGGGACGACGCCGCCGTAGCGGGCGTGTTCGTCGACGCTGGAGGCGACGGCGTCGGCGAGCAGGGTGTGCCCGCGGACGATGCCGACGCCGGTCTCGTCGCAGGAGGTCTCGATGCCGAGCACCAGGGGTTCGTCAGGCATGGAATTCCTCAGCCAGGTTCTGTGCCGGGTCGGCGCGGCGCATGACGAGCGCGTTGACGTTCCCCGGCTGGTAGTAGCCCTTGCGGATGTCGATCGGCTCGAAGCCGAAGCGCAGGTAGAGCCGCTGGGCGCGGATGTTGTCGACCCGCACTTCGAGCAGCACCTCGTCGCACTCCGCGGCGGTCGCGGCCCGCAGCAGGGCGGTGAGCAGCCGGGCGCCGAGCCCGGTGCCCCAGTGGTCGCGGGCGGCGGCGATGGTCTGCACGTCGCCGGTGCCCGCGGTGGCGGCGAGTCCCGCGTAGCCGACGACGCGGCCGTCGGGCGTCTCGGCGACGATGTACGTGCGGCTCGCGGCCGGGTGCCTGGTGTCGGCGAGTTCGGACCAGAACATGCCGCGGGACCAGGCGTCGTCGGGGAAGAGGTCGTGTTCGAGTGCGATGACCCGGTCCAGGTCCCACCAGCGCATGTCGCGCAGAACGACGTCTGTCCCGTCGCGCAGGTCGTTCACTTCGGCAGGACCGCCTTGTAGCCGGCGGGGACCTGGGCGTCGGGGCGGCGCAGGTAGAGCGGCAGCGCGGGCGCGAAGTCCTCGCCCGCGGCCAGCCGGTGGGCGGCGAGCGCGGCGAGCGAGCCGGCGGACTGGTGGGCGGGGTCGGGGCGGCGGTCGGGGAAGGCCTCGGGGTAGAGCGCGGCGCCGGGGCCGACGGCGGGCAGCGCCCTTACCTCCTGCGGCAGGTCGGCGGGCCGGTCGACCGCGGCTTGGGTCACGCGGCGGCCGGGGGCGTCGTAGCGGGCCCAGTAGACCTCTTTGCGGCGCGCGTCGGTGGTCACCGTGAACGGCCCGTCGAGCCCTGCCTCGCCGGCGGCCCAGGCGAGGCCGTCGAGGGTGCACAGGCCGTGGACGGGGATGTCGAGGGCGTCGCCGAAGGACGCGGCGGTGACCAGGCCGACCCGCAGCCCGGTGTAGGGGCCGGGTCCGACGCCGACGACGATGCCGGTGACGTCGGCGAGCGCGCGGCCCGCGGCGGCCAGCACCCGGTCGACGGCGGGCACCAGGAGTTCGCCGTGCCTGCGCGCGTCGATCACCGTGGATTCGGCGAGCACCCGCTCCCCGTCGTGCAGGGCGGCGGTGACGGCGGGCGTGGCGGTGTCGAAGGCAAGCAGCAGCACGCCCCCAGGGTACGGGCAGCGTCCGCACACCCGCGGCGGCGGTCGCCGTGGCTGCTACCGTCAACGGGGAGCGAGCGCGCAGACCCGACCGGAGGACACCCGTGGCAATCAAGGCCGGCACCCTTGTCTCGGGATTGACCGCGGGGGCCATAGCGGTGATCGCGGTCCTGGCCGTGCAGGCGTCGGGCTCGGCACCGAAGAGCCCCGCGGCGGCGCATTCCGCGCCTCCGCCGAAGAAGTCCGTGCCGGCCAAGCCGACCCCGAAGACGTACCCGCTGCCGCTGCACTCGGGCATCGGGAAGCGCGTCGTCTACAGCATCTCCGCCAAGCGCGTGTGGCTGGTGGACGGCGGCAACAAGGTGATCCGCACGTATCCGGTGGTCGCGGGCAACCTGGCGCCGTCCAAGGGGCTGCACTACGTCTTCTCCCGGCGGGCGACCGGCACCGGCGGTGACGGCAAGCAGGTCGAGCACATCGCGCTGTTCGCGACGACCCGCGGTGTCCACGTGGGCTTCAGCGCGGCCGTCGACGGTTCGCTGACCAAGCCGGACCCGGCGACGAAGAACGCGGCGATCCGGGCCACCCGGGCCGACACCGCGGCCATGTGGCAGTTCGCGACGTCCGGCAGCGCCATCGACGTGATGCCCTGACGGCAGGTCGCCCGCTGCGGCGGGGCGGGCATGCGGGCGCGGCATCTTGCCGCGCCCGTCGCATTTCACCCGTTCGGGCTATGCCGCGTCCTCGTCGGGGACGTCGGGGCGAGGCGTGGCGGGCGGCGGCGTGGAGATCCGGCGGGCCGCCTCGGCGGCGGCCAGCAGGTCGCTGAAGGTGGGGACGGGCGGGGGCTGCGGATGGTCGTGGGCCGACATGGTGCCTCCCCGAGCGGTGGAAGTTAGGCAGCCCTAAGCGGGCTCCCGGGGACCAGGACACCACGGGTGCCGGTCCCTGCGCAACATCTTCCCGACAGCCTGTCGGTTCATGCCGCGCCCGCTCCGGGAGGCCCGGCGCTCAGACTTCGAGCGCCGCCAGGTCGGTGGCGGCCCAGCGGGGGCCGACACCGCTCACGGTCACCACGCGGGCGTCGTCGTCGGCGTCGGGCGTGGAGCCCACCGTGCGCTCGATGACGACCTGGAGGCGGGCCTCCGAGAGCTCCTCGACCTTGCCCTCGCCCCACTCGACGACCACCACCGACTCCGGCAGCGACACGTCGAGGTCCAGGTCCTCCATCTCGTCGAGGCCGCCGCCGAGCCGGTAGGCGTCCACGTGCACCAGGGCGGGGCCGCCGGTCAGCGAGGGGTGGACGCGGGCGATGACGAAGGTCGGCGAGGTGACGGCGCCGCGTACGCCAAGGCCCTCCCCCAGACCCCGGGTCAGGGTGGTCTTGCCCGCGCCCAGTTCGCCGTTGAGCAGGACCAGGTCGCCTGGGGCGAGCAGCGCGGCGAGGCGGCGCCCCAGGTCACGCATGCGCTCTGCGGTGCGTACGGTGATCCGGACGGCGGGGGGGAGCCGGTCCTGCGTGCCCGCGGGGTACGGTTCGTGCGGTGTGCCCATGACCGCGAAGCCTACGCGTCACGCACCGCGGGGCGCCCGCGCCCGGCCCGCACGGCCGGTCACGCCTCGCCCGCGGTCGCCAGCTCGCGCAGGCCGTCGGCGACCGGCGCCTGCACGGAGTCAGCGGCGTGCGAGATGAGCAGCGCGAGGGCGGAGTTGACCAGCCCCGGCCGTTCGAATATCACCAGGTGCCCGGCGCCCGGCACGATGACCAGCTCGGCGTCCGGCAGCTTCTCGGCGATCTCGGTGCTGTGCGCGCTGGGCGTCAGCAGGTCCTTGTCCCCGGCCATCACCAGCCCCGGCAGCCCGTCGAGCACGGCGAGCGCGTCGCCCTTCTCGTGCTCGGTGAAGGCCGGGTAGAACTCGGCGACCACGTCGATCGGCGTCGACTCGATCAGCCGCTCGGCGAACCGCCCGACCGCCGGGTCCACGTCGGAGCCGAACGAATAGCGCTTGATGATCCCGGCGAAGAGCTCGGCGGTGGCCCGCCGGGCCCGCTCCACCAGGTCGGCCTGGCTGCCCATGATCTTCAGCAGCCCCGGCGCGACCGCGCGGAAGGCCCGCGCCCCGACCGCGGGCAGCCCGAGGGTGACCGCGGCGAGCTTGCCCGACGAGGTGGAGATGAAGCCGACTCCTGCGACGCGCTCGTGTACGTAGTCCGGGTACTGGTCGGCGAAGGCCATCACGGTCATGCCGCCCATCGAGTGACCGACCAGCACCACGGGGCCCTCGGGCACCGCCGCGTCCAGGACGGCCTTCAGGTCGCGGCCGAGCTGGTCGATGGTCGCGGGGCCGCCCGCGGCCTGGTCGTGGCCGCGCCCGCTGCGGCCGTGGCTGCGCTGGTCCCAGTAGACCGCGCGGACGGCGCCGCGCAGGGCGGCCCGCTGGAAGTGCCAGGAGTCCTGGTTGAGGCAGTAGCCATGGGAGAAGACCACGGTGAGCGGCAGCGGCGCCGACGCGCCGCCCCTGCGGCCGCGCAGCCAGCCCCTGCGGGACGGCTCGGGCGGCTCGGGGGCGGCCGCGTCCTCGGTCTCGTAGTAGAGCTCGGTGCCGTCCTCCGCGGTCGCGGTGCCCGCGGTGCCGCGCAGGCTGCCGTAGGGGCCGGTGGCGTCCAGCGCCAGCTGCGCCTTGCGGCGCACGCCCCTGCCGACGGTGACCCGCTCGATCGCCACCCCGGCGGCGGCGCCCGCGGCCACCACGCCGATCGCGGCGCCGACCAGGCCGGCCCGCTCCCACTTCACCCCGTCTCCCACCTGCTCAGCCACTCTCCCCGTAGACCCGCGGCACCCGGCCGCCGATCCGCGTGACGATCTCGTACGCGATGGTGCCGCACGCCCGCGCCCAGTCCTCCGCGGTCGGCTCGCCCCGGTCGCCGGGGCCGAACAGCAGCACCTCGTCACCGGCGGACGCGGCGTCGCCGCCGAGGTCCACCACGAACTGGTCCATCGCCACCCGTCCCGCCACCGTCCGCCATTTCCCGGCCACCAGGACCGGTCCCACGCCGGACGCATGCCGCGGCACACCGTCTCCGTACCCCAGCGGGACCAGTGCAAGCGTCGTCGGACCCGGCGTCACATAGCGGTGGCCGTAGCTGACACCGTGGCCGCCGGGCACCGACTTGACCGAGGCCAGCCGGGCGGCGAGCGTCATCACCGGGCGCAGCCCGAAGTCCGCGGGCCCGCCGACCTGCGGCACCGGGGAGATGCCGTACATGGCCACGCCCGGCCGCACCAGGTCGAAGTGCGACTCGGGCAGCGTCAGGGTGCCGGGCGAGTTGGCGATGTGCCGCACCTCCGGGTCGAGGCCGGCGTCCGCTGCCTGCTCCAACGCGGTGCGGAAGACGCCGAGTTCGCGCTCGATCGAGGGGTGCCCCGGCTCGTCGGCGCAGGAGAAGTGCGCCCACACCCCGGTGACCCGGATCAGCCCGGCTTTCTCCGCCGCCCTCGCCGCCGCGGTCAGCGCGGGCCATTCTGCGGGCTGCGCGCCGTTGCGGCCGAGGCCCGCGTCGATCTTGAGCTGTACGCGGGCGGTGCGGCCCGCGGCCCGCGCCGCCGCCACCGCCTCGTCCAGCGCCCAGTGCGCGCTGACGGTCACGTCGACATCGGCCTCGACGCAGTCGCGCCAGGGGCCGCCCGGCGTCCACAGCCAGCACAGCACCCGGCCGCCGACACCGGCCGCGCGCAGCGCCAGGGCTTCTTCCGGGGTGGCCGCGCCCAGCCAGGTGGCACCCGCCTCCAGCGCGGCCCGCGCGCAGGGGACCATGCCGTGGCCGTACGCGTCGGCCTTCACGACCGCCATGAAGGCCGCGCCGGGGGCCTTCGCCCGCAGGGCCGCGACGTTCGCCCGCAGTGCGCCCAGGTCGATGTGCGCCCAGCCGCGCCCGCTCGTCATGTCGTTCATCCAGGTCAGTGTCTCAGGCGTGGGTCATGGTTGCCCTTGACGGCCCGATAGTAAGCGCGCATACTAAAAGCATGATGACTCTCGGAACGGCCCACATCACCTCGTCCGCCGCCCCCGCCGCCTTCTTCGCCCGCTGGGCGGACATGGCGACCTGGCCCGAGTGGAATGCCGACACCGCGTGGGTGCGGCTCGACGGGCCCTTCACCGAGGGCGCCACCGGCGTCCTCAAGCCCAGGGGCGGGCCGAAGGTGCCCTTCGTGGTGTCCGCGCTGGTCCACGGCGAGGAGTTCACCGACGTCTCGAAGCTGGTCGGCGCCCGGCTGACCTTCCGCCACCTGGTCTCCGCCACCCCCGAGGGGTCCACCCGGGTGGACGTCACCGCCACGCTCGGCGGCCCGCTCGCCCGGCTGTGGAACCTGGCACTCGGCAAGGGCATCGCCGGCAGCCTCCAGACCGACCTCGACCGGCTGCGCGACGTCGCGGAGGCCGCGGCGTGACCTCCTCCCCGCTGGCCACCGGCTTCGGCTCCGCGGAGGAGAGCCCCGGCCTGCTGCTCTGGCAGGTCACCAACCGCTGGCAGGCCGCACAGCGCGCGGCCCTCAAGCCCTACGGGCTCACCCACGTGCAGTTCGTGCTGCTCGCCTCGCTGACCTACCTCCAGGCGGAGGACGCCCCCGTCACCCAGCGCCGGCTCGCCGACCACGCGGCCACCGACCCGATGATGACCTCGCAGGTGCTGCGCGCCCTTGAGGCCCGCGACCTGCTCACCCGCCACCCGCACCCCCACGACGCCAGGGCCCGGGCCCTGTCCCCCACCGCGGAGGGCCGCGACCTCGCCAACCGCGCGGTGGGGGCCGTGGAGGCCTGCGACGCCGCCTTCTTCGCGGCGCTCGGCCCCGGGACCGCCGGCTTCGCGGCCGCCCTGCGCACGCTCCGGGACGCCTGACCCGCCGCGGACCGGCCGGGACCCGCCCTACGCCGCCCGGCGCCGCCTGCGCAACCGGCCGAGGACCACCCTGATCGGGATCAGGACGACCCAGCACCACTTGGCGCCCGCGGGCGAGGCGAAGGCCAGCGGCACCGAGACGACGAAGACGAGGATCGTCGCGCCCAGGTCGGCGGACAGCAGCCGCACGCTGGCGGCGGACAGCGGGCTGCTGAGCAGCTGCGGGCGGCGGGCCACGTACAGCAGCAGGCCGAGGTGCACGGCGTCGACCACGGCGACGGCGCCCGCGTAGATCGCCACCGCCTCGGGCTGGCTGCCGTAGTCCGCCAGGAGCGTGGTGGGGAAGGGCATCAGGGCGACGAGTCCGAGGCCCAGCAGGGTGAGCCGGACGAGCACCTCGTCGGCTCTGACGACCTTCCCGAAGATCCGCCGGTGGTCGCGCCAGAGCGCGGCGATCACCACGAAGCTCAGCCCGTACGCCAGCAGGGAGTCGACCGTCTCCCGCAGCGCGTGCCGGAATTCGGCCGGGTCGAGCCCCTGCCGGACGCTGATGTCGAGCACCAGCAAGGTGATGGCGATCGCGAAGACTCCGTCGGACAGCGCAAGCAGACGGTTCGGCTCGTCGGTCGTCACCGCGGATTCGCTCATGAGCCGATCCTACGAAGCCCGCGGGCACGCCTCGGCGCCGTCCCGCTGCCGGACCCATGGTCAGGAGGGAGCCGCCCGGCCCCCGTCGGACCCGCCGGCCCTGGCGCCCGCGGTCCTGGACACCGGATCAGGACCGGCCCCCACGCGCCTGAAGTCCCCTCCCCGGCACGGGAGTACGGCGGGTGGGAGCCGCCTCCCAGGGCCAGAGGAACGGCCCCGCCACCCGATACGGCGGGGCCGCGACCCTCCGCCTCGCTGGTGCCTTCCTCGGGTCCGCCGGGCGACCCGCACGAGACCCCACCGGCGGCGGTGCGCCACGGCGCCCCCGCCGCCCGCCGGGTGGCGGCAGGTCAGCGGGCCGGGGGGAAGACGCCGCGCCAGGCGGCGGGGATGGCCTCGGCCACGTCCATGGCCGCGAGCGGCCCGCTCGCCAGCCGGGCCGCGAGACCGTGCAGGTAGGCGCCGGCCGAGGCGGCGTCAGGTGCGGCCAGGCCCGCGGCCAGCAGGGATCCGGTGAGGCCGGAGAGCACGTCGCCGCTGCCCGCGGTGGCCAGCCAGGCGGTACCGGTGGGATTGACCCGCACCGGGCCGTCCGCGGCGGGCGGCGCCACGAGGGTCGTGGACCCCTTGAGCAGGACCGTCGCCCCGAAGGCGGCGGCCAGGGCGCGCGCCGCGTCCAGGCGCCCCGCCTCGACCGCTTCGCGGGGCCGGCCCAGCAGCGCCGCCGCCTCTCCCGCGTGCGGGGTGAGCACGGTCGGGGCGCTGCGTGCCAGGACGGCGTCCCGGTCCATGAGCCGCAGCCCGTCGGCGTCGACGAGCACCGGCACGTCCGCGGCCAGCACCTCGGCGACCGCGGCCCTGGCGGCGGCGGAGTCGCCGAGCCCCGGGCCGACGACCCAGGCCTGCACCCGCCCGGCGGCGTGCGGGGAGCCGGTGGAGACCAGCGTCTCGGGGTGCCGGGCGAGTACGGCCCCGGCGCCGCCGCCGACGTAGCGGACGGCCCCCGCGCCGCCGCGCAGCGCGCCGGAGACGGCGAGGACCGCCGCGCCGGGGTAGCGGTCGGAGCCGGCCACGACCCCCACCACGCCGCGCCGGTATTTGTCGCTCTCGCCGCTCGGCTGCGGCAGCATCGCGGCCACGTCGGCGTGCTGGAGCGCTTCGATCGCGGGTGCGCCGAGGTCGGCGTCGAGGCCGATGTCGATGAGCCGCAGGGCGCCCGCGAGTCCGGCGGCGGGGTCGATGAGCAGCCCCGGCTTGTAGGTGCCGAAGGTGACGGTCACATCGGCGCGGACGGCGTCCCCGCCGACCTCGCCGGTGTCGGCGTCGACACCGCTCGGCAGGTCGACGGCGACGACCGCGGCCCGCGCGTCGTATGCCGCCCGCATCAGGCCGGCGGCCTCCGGGCGCAGCCCGCCCTTGCCGCCGATGCCGACGATGCCGTCGTAGACGAGGTGGGCCCTGGCGACCGCGGCGGGCCCGTCCTCCACGCCCGCGACCCGGCCGCCCGCGGCCCGCAGCGCCGCGAGCCCGCCGGTGTGCGCCCGCTCGGGCGAGAGCAGCACCGCGGTGACGCCGGCCCCGCGCCGGGCGAGTCGCGCACCGGCGTAGAGGGCGTCGCCGCCGTTGCTGCCGCTGCCCGCGAGCACCACGACCCTGGACCCGTAGACCCGCCCGAGCACGTCGGCGCCGACCGCGGCGAGCCCGGCGGCGGCCCGCTGCATCAGCGCGCCCTCCGGCAGCCGCGCCATGAGCGCACCCTCCGCGTCCCGAACTGCCTGCACCGTATGCGCGTACCTCATCGCGAACCCTCCCGTCGGCCCTGCGTCCGACGATACGTACCGCCTGCCGCCGCGGCACCCCGGCCCCGGTTCAGCCCTCCGCGATCACCACGGCGGACGCGACGCCCGCGTCGTGGCTGAGCGACAGGTGCCAGCCGGCGACGCCGAGTTCGGCGGCGCGCGCGGCGACCGTGCCCTTGACGGCCAGCCGGGGGCGGCCGGACGGCTCCGTGGTGACCTCGGCGTCCAGCCAGCTCAGTCCCGCCGGGGCGCCGAGGGACTTGGCCAGCGCCTCCTTGGCCGCGAAACGGGCGGCGAGCGAGGCCAGGCCGCGCGGGGCGCCGGAGGGCAGCAGCAGCTCGGCGGGGGTGAAGAGGCGCTCCGCCAGGCCAGGGGTGCGGTCAAGGGCGGCGGCGAACCGCTCGATCTCGGCGACGTCGATGCCGACCCCGACGATCATCGGACGACCGCCGGGGTGCCGCGGCCGGACCCTGTCCTGACCGCCGCCACGAAGTCCCGCCCGCCCCCGGTGCACTCCACGTCGCCGCACATGCGGGCCAGCTTAGGGCCTGCCCGGCGGATCCTGCCGGGTCCGCCCGCCGTACGCACGCTGCCCGTGCCCTGCGAGGATGCTTCACGTGACGACCACGCCGACCGCGCCCGCCAGCCCCTTCGTCGACCTGACAAGGGAGCAGTGGAGCGCTCTGCGGGACCGCACCCCGCTGCCGCTGACCGCGGACGAGGTGGAGCGGCTGCGCGGCCTCGGCGACGTCATCGACCTGGACGAGGTGGTGGACGTCTACCTGCCGCTGTCCCGGCTGCTGAACCTGTACGTCGCCGCGCACAGCGGCCTGCGCGGCGCCCTGAACACCTTCCTGGCCGGCGCGGCGGGCGACCCCCAGCCGGGCACGCCGTTCGTGATAGGCGTGGCCGGCAGCGTGGCGGTGGGCAAGTCCACCACCGCCCGCCTCCTCCAGGCGCTGCTCGCCCGCTGGCCGGAGCACCCGCGGGTGGAGCTGGTCACCACCGACGGCTTCCTGCTGCCCAACGCCGAGCTGCAGCGGCGCGGCCTGATGTCGCGCAAGGGCTTCCCCGAGTCCTACGACCGGCGGGCGCTGACGCGTTTCGTGGCCGATGTGAAGTCCGGCAAGGCCGAGGTCACCGCGCCGGTCTACTCGCACCTGTTCTACGACATCGTGCCGGGCGAGCTGCTGACCGTCCGCAGGCCCGACATCCTCATCGTCGAGGGCCTCAACGTGCTCCAGCCCGCGCTGCCGGGGCAGGACGGCCGCACCAGGATCGGGCTCGCCGACTACTTCGACTTCAGCGTCTACGTCGACGCCCGCACCGAGGACGTCGAGCAGTGGTATCTCGGGCGGTTCCGCAAGCTGCGGGAGACCGCCTTCCAGAACCCCGACTCGTACTTCACGAAGTACACCCGGGTGGCCGAGGACGAGGCGATGGACTACGCCCGGATGATGTGGCAGACGGTCAACCGGCCCAACCTCCAGCAGAACGTGCTGCCGACCCGCAGCCGGGCCACCCTGGTGCTGCGCAAGAACCAGGACCACAAGGTGCAGCGGCTGTCACTGCGCAAGCTGTGACGCCGCCGCGGAGCCCGCGGGCCCCGGCGGCGGCGTGACGACGTGAGCCGGCCGGCTCAGCCCAGGGTGGACTTCACCACGTCCGCGAGGCGGCCCGCGACCGACCTGGCGTGGTCGATGTCGGCGGCCTCCACCATGACGCGGACCAGCGGCTCGGTGCCCGAGGGGCGCAGCAGCACCCGCCCGGTCGCGCCGAGCTCCGCCTCCGCCTCCGCGACGGCCGCCAGCAGCTCGGGCGAGGTCCCGGCGCGGCTCTTGTCGACGTCCGGCACGTTCACCAGCACCTGGGGCAGCCGCTGCATGACGGCGGCGAGATCGGCCAGCGTCCGCCCTGTCGCCATCACCCGGGCCGCGAGCAGCAACCCGGTCAGGGTGCCGTCGCCGGTGGTGGCGTGGTCGAGCACGATGACGTGGCCGGACTGCTCGCCGCCGAGCGCGTAGCCGTGCTCCTTCATCGCTTCGAGCACGTAGCGGTCGCCGACCGCGGTCTGCACCAGGGTGATGCCCTCGCGCTCCATGGCCAGCTTGAAGCCCAGGTTGGACATCACCGTGCCGACGACGGTGTCGCCGCGCAGCTCGCCGCGCTCGCGCAGCGACAGCGCGAGGATCGCCAGGATCTGGTCCCCGTCGACCTCCTCGCCCGCGGCGTCCACGGCCAGGCACCGGTCGGCATCGCCGTCGTGCGCGACGCCGAAGTCGGCGCCGTGCTCTATGACGGCGGCCTTGAGCAGGTCCAGGTGGGTGGATCCGCAGCCGTCGTTGATGTTGAGGCCGTCGGGGCGGGCGCCGATGGTGACGACCTCGGCCCCTGCCCGTGAGAAGGCCTCGGGCGAGACCCGGGAGGCGGCGCCGTGCGCCTCGTCCAGGACGACCTTGAGCCCGTCGAGCCGGTTGGGGAGCACGCCGATCAGGTGGGCGACGTACTGGTCGAAGCCCTCGTCGTAGTCCCGCACCCGGCCCACGCCCGCCCCGGTGGGCCGCAGCCAGGGGGCGCCGGTCCTGTGCTCCTCGTAGATCTTCTCGATCCGGTCCTCGAGGTCGTCGTCCAGCTTGTGGCCGCCGCGCGCCAGGAACTTGACGCCGTTGTCCGGCATCGCGTTGTGGCTTGCGGACAGCATCACGCCGAGGTCGGCGCCCAGCGCGCCGGTGAGATACGCCACCGCCGGGGTGGGCAGCACACCGACCCGCAGGACGTCCACGCCCGCGCTCGCGAGGCCCGCCACGACGGCGGCCTCCAGGAATTCACCGGAGGCGCGTGGATCGCGCCCCACCACCGCGACCGGCCGGTGCCCGGCGAAGGTGCCCGCCTCGGCGAGCACATGCGCTGCCGCGACCGACAGGCCGAGCGCAAGCTCGGCGGTGAGGTCCGCGTTGGCGATGCCACGCACCCCGTCGGTACCGAAGAGTCGTCCCACTGTGTGTCCTCCGATGCGATACGGCGGCTCTGCCGTCTCGGCCGTGCCCGGCCACTGGTACGCAGGTGCCGGGCGCCGCGCCGCGTGCGCGGTTGCGCACCTGCCTGGTGCTTGACGTTTGGCGCCCCGTACTTGGTTGTACCAGTCGTATCACCACAGATATACGACGTCGGCGCCACATGCGAACGCCCCGGAGGCGATGGTGTGCCTCCGGGGCGTCGTGCAACGGCGAAAAAGCAGCGGCAACGGGTGCCGGGTGCGATTTAGCGCTTGCTGAACTGCGGCGCCTTGCGGGCCTTCTTCAGACCGGCCTTCTTCCGCTCGACCGCGCGGTCGTCACGGGTCAGGAAGCCGGCCTTCTTGAGCGGGCCGCGGTTGTTGTCGACGTCGGCCTCGTTCAGCGCACGGGCCACACCGAGGCGCAGCGCGCCGGCCTGGCCCGAGATGCCGCCGCCGCTGATGCGGGCGATGACGTCGTAGCGGTTGTCGAGTTCGAGCACCTTGAAGGGCTCGTTGACTTCCTGCTGGTGCACCTTGTTCGGGAAGTAGCCCTCGAGGGTGCGACCGTTGATCTTCCACTTGCCGCTGCCCGGGACGATACGGACGCGGGCGATGGACTGCTTGCGGCGGCCGGTGCCGGCAGCCGGCTGCGGGTCGCCGAAGCGCGAGGCGAGCGACTCGGAGGTGTACTCCCCCTCGACGGCCTCGGACTCGAAGGTGGTGATCTCCTCGTAGGACTCGTCGCCCTCGATGACGGTCTCGGCAGTGGTCTCAGCCACGATTCTCCTCAGGTTCTTTCTGGTAGCTGG
Source organism: Streptomyces sp. NPDC049040 (assembly GCF_043197715.1). Lineage (NCBI taxonomy): Bacteria > Bacillati > Actinomycetota > Actinomycetes > Kitasatosporales > Streptomycetaceae > Streptomyces > Streptomyces sp. NPDC049040. The sequence continues at coordinate 213,182 of NZ_JBICTO010000007.1, read as the reverse complement.
TGGCCGGAACTACTGCGCGACCTGGGTGATCTCGAACGGCACCGGCTGCTGGGCAGCGTGCGGGTGCTGGTCGCCCGAGTAGACCTTCAGCTTCGAGAGCATCTGACGGCCCAGGGTGTTCTTCGGGAGCATGCCCTTGACGGCCTTCTCGACGGCCTTCTCCGGGTTCTTCTCCATCAGTTCGTCATAGCGCACAGAACGCAGACCACCCGGGTAACCCGAGTGGCGGTAGGCCATCTTCTGGGTCCGCTTGTTACCCGAGAGGTGGATCTTGTCGGCGTTGATGATGATGACGAAGTCACCGGTGTCGACGTGGGGCGCGTAGATGGGCTTGTGCTTGCCCCGCAGAAGGGTGGCGGCCTGAGTGGCCAGACGGCCCAGGACAACGTCCTGCGCGTCGATGACGTGCCACTGGCGCTGGACATCGCCGGGCTTGGGGCTGAACGTACGCACGGTCGTAGCCTTCGCTTCTTCTCAGTAGTGGTTTCCCCTGACCCGCCGCGAGGGCGGTGGGGAAGGGTCCTGACAAGGCCACCCGGACGATCACGACAGCCTTGGCCGCGGACGGGGACGCAACCCGCCTGCCTGCCGCTGGTCATCGGCCCGGTGAACCGGCGTAAGGGCCCCTCACGTGAGATAGAGCAAGCCAATACGCATAACGAACCCGAAGAATACCCGGGTGGCCCCCGGCGGGTCAAAACGGCCGGAGCGGGCCGCCGGGCGATCATGGGGAGGCGCGATCGGCTCGTCGACAGGAGCGCGTGCATGCGGGACATCACCGGGGGCGTGGCCGCATGGCAGGCAGCCGGGAAGCGGTTCGCCGTGGCCACCGTGGTGCGGACCTGGAAGTCCGCGCCGCGCCGTCCCGGCGCTGCGATGGCCGTCGCGGAGGACGGCGACGTCCTGGGCAGCGTGTCCGGTGGCTGCGTGGAGAGCGCGGTCTACGAGCTGGCCCGCGAGGTGATCGGCACCGGCCGCCCCGCCCTGGTGTCCTACGGGATCAGCGACGACGACGCCTTCGGAGTCGGCCTGACCTGCGGCGGCACCGTGGAGGTCTTCGTCCGCCCGGCGGGCCGCGGCCACTTCCGGCTGCTCCCCGACGTGCTCGACGCCATCGGGAAGGGCCGGCCGGCCGCGGTGGCCACCCTGATCTCCGAACACGCCGCCGGGCCCGGCGGGCCGCCGGAGCGCGACCTGGTCGTCACCCCCGACTCCGCCGCCGGCACCCTCGGCGGCCCGGAGCTCGACGCGGCGCTCACCGCCCGCGCCCGCGGCCTGCTGGCCCAGGGCGCCAGCGCGGTCGTACGCGTCGGGCGGGCCGGCGAGGAGCGCCGCGAGGACCTGTCCGTCTTCGTGCAGTCCTTCGCGCCGCCGCCGCGGCTGCTGGTCTTCGGCGCGATCGACTTCGCCGGCGCGGTGGCCAGGATGGGCCGCTTCCTCGGCTACCACGTCACCGTCTGCGACGCCCGCCCCGTCTTCGCGACCCGCGCACGCTTCCCCGACGCCGACGAGGTGGTCGTGGACTGGCCGCACCGCTTCCTCGACCGGGCCCCGGCCGACGGCGACACGGTGATCTGCGTGCTCACCCACGACCCGAAGTTCGACATCCCGCTGCTGGAGCGGGCGCTGCGCACACCCGCCAGGTACATCGGCGCGATGGGCAGCCGCCGCACCCACGAGGACCGGCTGCGACGGCTGCGCGAGGCCGGTGTCCCCGAGGCCGACCTGGGGCGTCTCGCCTCCCCCATCGGCCTCGACCTGGGCGCACGGACCCCCGAGGAGACGGCCGTGGCGATCATGGCCGAGGTCATCGCGCTGCGCTGGGGCGGCTCAGGCCGCCGCCTGGCCGCGACCTCGCCCCTGCCGATCCACGGCGCCGCGGAAGGCTGACGACCGCGACCGCCGGCTACTGGCGTGCGGGGTCCGCCGCGGCCGCGTCCTTTCCGCGCTGGACGATGCGGCTGAAGGCGAAGTCGGACGCGTCGTTGGCCGCCTGCTTGCCCAGCGTGTCGTTCGCCGCGAGCGTCGTGCCGTTCTTGAAGCCCGAGATGGCGAAGTAGGCGTAGCGCCCGACGGAGTTCGCCGTCATCTGGCAGCGGACGGCGTGGCAGAAGTCGGCGACTCCCGCGCCGTTGAGCGGAGCCAGGTACTGCGAGACGCCCCCCACCTTCTTCGCGTGCGCGTTGTCGGGGAAGACGGCGACGCCGACGGTCACGGCGAGGGCCCCCTGCGTGTACGTCGCGCGTATCAGCTTCTGGCAGCCGTTGGCGGTGAGGGCCGTCGCGACGGCCTTCCTGGCGTTCTTCGCGCAGGAGGTGGTGACGTCGCTGCGGGTCTTGGCGTACGTGCGGCCCTGCCAGACGAACTGCTTGCCGGGGAAGAGGGAGTCGGGGGTGAGCGGCGCCTTGTCCTTGGCCGCGGTGTTCAGGTAGTCCAGCGGGTTCGCCGGGGGCGGCGGGGCGACCGAGGAGAAGGACGGCAGGGGCGGCAGCGACTGCTGGCTCGCGGTCGCGGTGGCCGAGGAGGAAGGGCCCGCGACCGCCTTGTCGTCGCTCTTGCCCGACATGACGACGGCGGTGGCGACACCGCCGGCGATCACGGCGACCGCCACGATCCCGCCCACGAGCATCAGGACCCTGCGCTTGCGGGCGCCGGTGGCCTCCTGCTGCTCGGCCAGCGCGCCCCAGTCAGGCGTGGCGGGCTCGGCCGCCCCGCCGCCGAGGCCGCCGCCCGACCTCCGCGCCTCCGCGCGCGACCCGGCCCGCGACCCGCTGCCGCCCCCGAACGGCACCCGCCCGGCACCGCCCTCGGCCGGCGCCTGCGCCGCCCGCTCGGGGGTGCGTGGCTGCGCCGCCGGGGCCGCGGCCTGCTGCGGCGCGGCCTGCGCGGGGACGGGCGCCTGCGGCGCCTGGGCCTGCTGCTGGGCGGCGTACGGCTGCGCGGGCGCCTGCGGCTGCTGCGGCGGCGTCTGCTGCTGGGCGGCGTACCGCTGCTGTGGCTCCATCGGCGCCTGCGGCGCCCCCGTGAAGGGCTGCGGCCTGCCCGCATGGGGCTGCTGCTGGCCCGCGTACCCCTGCGGCGCCTGCTGCTGCCCGACCGGCGCCTGCGGCCCGCCCGCGTACGGCTGCTGGCCCGCGTACCCCTGCTGCTGCTCCACCGGCGCCTGCGGCCCGCCCGCGTACGGCTGCTGCTCGGCCGGGGCCTGCGGCTGGGCCGAGTGGGCCGGGATGATCTGGGTCGCCGGGTCCGCGTGCCCGGGTGTGGGGTCCAGGGCGGGCTGCTGCGGTTCCGCGGCCCAGGACTGGCCGCCCTGCACCTGCGCCTGGGGGGCGCTCTGGGAGGCCGCGTCGGCCTGGGCGGACCAGGCGGGGCCGGCCTCGGGGGCCTGCGGCGGTGGGGACTGCCGGCGGAATTGCCGACGCGGGTCCGCGTCCCTCTCGGCCTGCGTACGGGAGGGGATGACGCGTCCCTCCAGCACTTCGCGCTCGCCCGTGCCATCGGCGTTCCTGCGCGGTTCCTGCGGCGGTTGCTGCCCGGGGCCATCGGTCATGTCGCGCATCATATTGCCGGTGCGGCCGCGGGCCTACCGGGGGCCGTCACCGGCGCCGGCTGTACGGCTGCTCGGGGAAAACTGGTTGGGCGCACTCCTGCCGCACGGGAGAATTCAGGCCATGGGACATGTGGAAGCGGCGCACCTGGAGTATTACCTGCCGGACGGGCGGGCGCTGCTCGGCGACGTCTCGTTCCGCGTCGGCGACGGCGCGGCCGTGGCGCTGGTCGGACCGAACGGCGCGGGCAAGACCACGCTGCTGCGGCTGATCTCGGGAGAGATCACCCCGCACGGCGGCGGGGTCACCGTCAGCGGCGGACTCGGCGTGATGCGGCAGTTCATCGGCAGCGTGCGGGACGACAGGACCGTGCGCGACCTGCTGGTGTCCGTGGCGCATCCGCGTATCCGCGCGGCCGCGCAGGCCGTGGACGCGGCGGAGCTGGCGATCATGGCGCAGGACGACGAGCCCGCGCAGATGGCGTACGCGCACGCGCTCGGCGACTGGGCGGAGGCGCGCGGCTACGAGGCCGAGACGCTGTGGGACATGTGCACGATGGCGGCACTCGGCGTCCCCTACGAGCGGGCCCAGTGGCGCGAGGTCAAGACGCTTTCCGGCGGCGAGCAGAAGCGGCTGGTGCTCGAAGCGCTGCTGCGCGGCCCTGACGAGGTGCTGCTGCTCGACGAGCCGGACAACTATCTGGACGTGCCGGGCAAGCGCTGGCTCGAGGAGCAGATCGCCGCCACCAGGAAGACGGTGCTCTTCGTCAGCCACGACCGCGAGCTGCTGTCGCGCACCGCGGAGAAGATCGTCAGCGTGGAGACCGGGCCCGCGGGCTCCACGACCTGGGTGCACGGCGGCGGCTTCGACACCTTCCACGAGGCCCGCAAGGAGCGCTTCGCGCGCTTCGAGGAACTGCGGCGCCGCTGGGAGGAGGAGCACTCCAAGCTCAAGGCGATGGTGCTGCGGCTGCGGCAGCAGGCGGCGAACAGCCCCGACATGGCGTCCCGCTACCACGCGGCCCAGACCCGGCTGAAGCGCTTCGAGGACGCGGGCGCCCCGCAGGAGCCGCCGCGCGAGCAGGACATCAAGATGCGACTCAAGGGCGGCAGGACCGGCGTACGCGCGGTGACCTGCGAGAAGCTGGAGCTGACCGGCCTGATGAAGCCGTTCGACCTGGAGGTCTTCTACGGCGAGCGGGTCGCGGTGCTCGGCTCGAACGGCTCGGGCAAGTCGCACTTCCTGCGGCTGCTCGCGGGCGACGAGGGCGTGGCGCACAGCGGCACGTACAAGCTGGGCGCCCGCGTCGTGCCCGGCCACTTCGCGCAGACCCACGCCCACCCGGAGCTGCGCGGCCGCCCGCTGGTGGACATCCTGTGGACGGAGCACTCCAGGGACCGTGGCCGGGCGATGTCGGTGCTGCGCCGCTACGAGCTGGAGCGGCAGGGCGACCAGCCCTTCGACAAGCTGTCCGGCGGCCAGCAGGCCCGCTTCCAGATCCTGCTGATGGAGCTGGAGGGCACCACGGCGCTGCTGCTGGACGAGCCGACGGACAACCTGGACCTGGAGAGCGCGGAGGCCCTCCAGGAGGGCCTGGAGTCCTACGACGGCACCGTGCTCGCCGTGACCCACGACCGCTGGTTCGCCCGCAGCTTCGACCGCTACCTGGTCTTCGGCTCCGACGGCCTGGTCCGCGAGACCACGGAACCCGTCTGGGACGAGCGCCGCGTCGAGCGCAAGCGGTGAGGCCTCAGGAGCGTGAGGCCTCAGGAGGGGGCGCACCCCGGCAGTGACCGCATGTTGCGGGCCTCGCGGCTGCGGGCCGCGAGCAGGTGGTCCGCGGGGTAGCCGACCTCTTCGAGGGTCAGCCCGTGCGGCCGCACGACGTTCACCGCCGAGTGCCGCACCCGTCCGGCCAGGACCTCCGCGGGGAAGGCGACAGGACGGTGCCCGTCGCCGACCAGGATCATCGCCCCGACCAGGGCCCGCACCATGTTGTGGCAGAAGGCGTCGGCCCTGACGGTGGCGGCGGCGACACCGTCGGCGCCCCGCTCCCAGTGCACGTCGAGCAGGGTACGGATGGTGGTCGCGCCTTCCCGCTTCTTGCAGTAGGCGGCGAAGTCGTGCTCGCCGAGCAGCAGCTTCGCGGCGGCGTTCATCGCGTCGACGTCGACCGGCCGGTCGTGCCAGAGCACGTGCCCGCGCAGCAGCGGGTCCACGCCGCCGGGGTGGTCGCCGACCCGGTAGGCGTACCGGCGCCAGACCGCGGAGAAGCGCGCGTTGAAGCCGGAGGGCGCCTCGCGGACGCCGAAGACCCGGACGTCCCAGGGCAGCCGCCCTGCCAGCCGCCTGCGCAGCTTGTCGCGCTCGGCGTCCCACACCTCGGCCGGCAGGTCGACGTGCGCGACCTGCCCACGGGCGTGCACACCGGCGTCGGTGCGCCCCGCCACGGTCAGCTCCACCGGCTCCGGCAGCCGCAGCACCGTGGTGATCGCCGACTCCAGCTCGCCCTGCACCGTACGGCGGGTGCGCTGCTTGGCCCACCCGGAGAATTCGGCCCCGTCGTATGCCAGGTCGAGCCGGACCCGGGTGAAACCGGGTGCCGCATCGTCGCTCACGCGTAGCTCCTCACCATGGGGGAACGGAACGGACCCGCACCCCCAGGGGGTACGGGTCCGCCCGTCGAACCTGTCGGACGCCTCAGGCGTCCTTGGCCTCGTCCGACTCCTCGGCCGCGTCCGCGTCCGCGGCGGGCTTGGCGTCCTCGACGGCCTCGTCCTTCTTGAGGTCGGCCAGAGCGTCATCACCCGCGGTGTCCTTCGCGGAACGCTTCGTCGCGGCCTCGGCCTCACCGACAGCGGACTGCTGCACGGTCAGGGCCTCGACCAGCTCGATGACCGCCATCGGGGCGTTGTCGCCGCGACGGGGGCCGATCTTGGTGATACGGGTGTAGCCACCCGGGCGGTTCTCGTACCGCGGGCCGATCTCGGTGAAGAGCGTGTGCACGATGCTCTTGTCCGTGATCGTCTGCAGCACCTGGCGACGGTTGTGCATGTCGCCCTTCTTCGCCTTGGTGATCAGGCGCTCCGCGACCGGGCGCAGCCGGCGCGCCTTGGCCTCGGTGGTGGTGATGCGGCCGTGCTCGAAAAGGGCCTTCGCGAGGTTCGCGAGGAGCAGCTTCTCGTGCGCGGCGCTGCCGCCCAGACGGGCACCCTTGGCGGGCTGAGGCATGGTCTTTCTCCTTCTACGCTGCACCGGCCGTATCAGGTACCGGTGTCAGTGCGAACTGGCGGCTGCCAGCTCGTGGGTCTCCGGGCTCGCCCCGGAATGCCCGAGGCTCGCGCCCCGGGAAGCTTCTCCGCGCCCGGCAGGGCGCCCCCGCAACGAGCGGGCTTCTTCGCGCCCGGCAGGGCGCCCCCGCAGGGGCGCGGGGAACTGCGCGACAAGCCCCCACCGGGGGCGCGGGTCGTCACCGGCCCGAAGGGGCTGATCGGTCCGATCCGGACCACCGCCCGGTGGGTGGTTGCTCGCGCAGTTCCCCGCGCCCCTGCGGGGCTGCGGTTCGTCGCCACACGACGGTCGTGCGTGGCTTGTCGCGCAGTTCCCCGCGCCCCCTGGGGGGCTGCGGTTCGTCGCCACACGACGGTCGTGCGTGGCTGGTCGCGCAGTTCCCCGCGCCCCTGGCGGGGTTGCGGTTCGCCGCGCGGTGCAGCCGGCGCCCCTGAGGGGGCTGCTGCCGTTGGTCCTGCGAGGGCGGCCGGTCGTCCCCGGGGGCGGACCCCCCGCGGCAGGAATGCCGCGAGAGGGCGCACCCTCATGACTCCCGACCGCCGGAGGCGATCAGTACTGCTCGGTCTCCACGAAGCCGGCGTCGACGTCGTCGTCGGCGCCGAAGGCGTCGGCGGCGGCGGTCGGGTCGAATCCGGGCGGGCTGTCCTTGAGGGCCAGGCCCATGCCGGCCAGCTTCGCCTTGACCTCGTCGATCGACTTCGCACCGAAGTTGCGGATGTCGAGCAGGTCCGCCTCGGAGCGGGCGACGAGCTCACCCACGGAGTGGATGCCCTCGCGCTTGAGGCAGTTGTAGGAGCGGACGGTGAGTTCCAGCTCCTCGATCGGCAGCGCCAGGTCAGCGGCCAGGGCGGCGTCCGTGGGGGACGGGCCCATGTCGATGCCCTCGGCGTCGACGTTCAGCTCGCGGGCCAGGCCGAACAGCTCGACCAGGGTCTTGCCCGCGGACGCCATGGCGTCACGGGGGCGCATGGCCTGCTTGGTCTCGACGTCGACGATCAGCTTGTCGAAGTCGGTGCGCTGCTCGACACGGGTCGCCTCGACCTTGTAGGTGACCTTGAGCACGGGGCTGTAGATGGAGTCGACCGGGATGCGGCCGATCTCCTGGCCCTGCTGCTTGTTCTGCACCGCGGAGACGTAGCCGCGACCGCGCTCGACGGTCAGCTCCATCTCCAGCTTGCCCTTGGCGTTGAGCGTGGCCAGGACCAGGTCGGGGTTGTGCACCTCGACACCGGCCGGCGGCGCGATGTCGGCGGCGGTGACGACACCCGGGCCCTGCTTGCGCAGGTACATCACGACCGGCTCATCGTGCTCGGAGGAGACGACGAGCTGCTTGATGTTGAGGATGACGTCGGTCACGTCCTCCTTGACGCCCGGCACGGTGGTGAACTCGTGCAGGACACCGTCGACCCGGATCGAGGTGACGGCGGCACCCGGGATCGAGGAGAGGAGGGTACGGCGGAGGGAGTTGCCGAGGGTGTAGCCGAAGCCCGGCTCCAGCGGCTCGATCACGAACCGTGAGCGGAATTCGTCGACGACCTCTTCGGTCAACGAGGGACGCTGAGCGATCAGCATGTTCTGTGGTCCTTCTGTCGTGGGCGCCCGCTATTTGACGCCCCCTGTACTACGAGGGTACGGGCGGCACGGCGAAACCGTCGTGAGACGGCGGCCGCACCGCCCGTGACCGTGAGCCGCTACTTGGAGTAGAGCTCGACGATCAGCTGCTCCTGCACCTGGGTGTCGATCACCTGGCGCTCGGGCAGGCTGTGCACGAGGATCCGCAGCTTGCCCGCGTTGGCCTCGAGCCACGCCGGCACGGTCTTGTCGCCGGCCTCGCCCTGCGCCACCGCGAACGGGGTCAGGTTGCGGGACGACTCGCGGACCTCGACGATGTCACTGACAGCGACGCGAGCCGACGGAATGTCGTTCTTGCGGCCGTTGACGGTGATGTGTCCGTGACGGACCAGCTGACGGGCGTGGTCGCGGGACTTGGCGAAGCCGGCCCGGTAGACCACGTTGTCGAGGCGGGTCTCGAGGATGCGAAGCAGGTTCTCACCGGTCTTGCCGGACTTCTGGTTCGCTTCCTTGTAGTAGTTCACGAACTGCTTCTCGAGGACACCGTAGATTCGCGCGCACTTCTGCTTCTCACGCAGCTGAAGCAGGTACTCGCTGTCCTTGGTGCGCCCGCGTCCGTGCTCACCCGGGGGGTAAGGACGGATCTCGATCGGGCACTTCGCGCTCTCGCACTTGGCTCCCTTGAGGAAGAGCTTCTGCTTCTCCCGACGGCATCGCTTGCAGTCGGCCCCGGTGTAACGCGCCATTGTCTCAGTTCTCCTGTATCAGCTGGTCAGACGCGGCGGCGCTTCGGCGGGCGGCAGCCGTTGTGCGGGGTCGGGGTGACGTCCTGGATCGACCCGACCTCGAGGCCGGTGGCCTGGAGCGAGCGGATCGCGGTCTCGCGGCCGGAGCCGGGACCCTTCACGAAGACGTCGACCTTGCGCATGCCGTGCTCCTGCGCGCGGCGGGCGGCCGACTCGGCGGCCATCTGCGCGGCGAAGGGGGTGGACTTGCGCGAGCCCTTGAAGCCGACGTGGCCGGCGGAGGCCCAGGAGATCACGTTGCCCGAGGGGTCGGTGATCGAGACGATCGTGTTGTTGAACGTGCTCTTGATGTGGGCGTGCCCGTGAGCGACGTTCTTCTTTTCCTTGCGGCGCACCTTCTTGGCTGCGCCCTGACGGCCCTTAGGAGGCATGTGTCACGTTCTCCTGGTGGAGGTGGTCGGTCCTACGAGCGAAGACCGCTGGATGGGTCCTGCTGAGGACTACTTCTTGCCCGGCTTCTTCTTGCCGGCGATGGCGCGACGCGGGCCCTTGCGGGTGCGGGCGTTGGTGTGAGTGCGCTGCCCGTGGACGGGCAGGCCGCGGCGGTGCCGAAGACCCTGGTAGCAGCCGATCTCCACCTTGCGGCGGATGTCGGCCTGCACCGAACGACGGAGGTCACCCTCGGTCGTGTAGTTGTCGTCGACCCACTTGGCGAGCTTGACGAGGTCTTCCTCGGGAAGGTCGCGCACGCGGATGTCGGGGTTCACACCGGTGTTCTTCAGGATCTCCTGGGAGCGCGAGCGCCCGATGCCGAAGACGTAGGTGAGGGCGATCTCCACGCGCTTCTCGCGCGGGAGGTCAACGCCTGAAAGGCGTGCCATGTGTGTGGCTCCTGGTGAAGTCGGAGGTCTTCCGCAGTACCGGTTCCCGGCGGCCGTGTCAGGTACCGGACGGGTCCCCGGCCTCCGCCGGGGGTGTCGTCCCCTGCGTGCGGGGGACGGGTACTGCGTATGTACGTGTGTGCGTCGCGCGAATCTCTACGGCGGTGCAGAAGGAGCAGGTCGTACGTCAGCCCTGGCGCTGCTTGTGGCGCAGGTTGTCGCAGATGACCATGACCCGGCCGTGGCGGCGGATCACCTTGCACTTGTCGCAGATCTTCTTGACGCTCGGCTTGACCTTCATGGGATGTCAGGTTCTCCGGGTCTTGAGATCTACTTGTATCGGTAGACGATCCGTCCGCGCGTCAGGTCGTACGGAGACAGCTCCACGACGACCCGGTCATCCGGAAGGATACGGATGTAGTGCATCCGCATCTTGCCGCTGATGTGCGCGAGGACCTTGTGACCGTTCTGGAGCTCCACCTTGAACATGGCGTTCGGCAGAGACTCGATCACGGTGCCCTCGATTTCGATGGCGCCTTGCTTTTTGGCCATGTCCTGCTTTCGGGATCGGCTACCTTGATCGGCTCTGGGCATGCCGGAAGACATGCGAGAGCCGACGTGTCAGTCTACGACACGGCCCCCGGAAAGACGAATCCACTGTGTATGCCCATGGTGGAAGATCGTTATGCAACGGGGTCGGGTGCGGCGGTGATGCCGTACTCGGCGAGCTTGGACCGGCCGCAGTCGGGTGCGGTGAGCACCAGCGGGCCGTCCTCGGTCAGGGCGATGGTGTGCTCCCAGTGCGAGGACCACGAGCCGTCGTCGGACTTGACCGTCCACTCGTCTTCCATGACGTGCGTGTGCGGGCTGCCGAGGGTCACCATCGGCTCGATGGCCAGGCACACCCCGGGGATCAGCTTGATGCCCCGGCCGCGCTTCTTGGTGACGTAGTTCAGCAGGTGCGGGTCCATGTGCATCTCGGTGCCGATGCCGTGGCCGCCGTAGTCCTCGACGATGCCGTACTTGCCGGACGCGGGGCGCGGCTGGCGGCGGATGTAGCCCTCGACGGCCCTGGAGATGTCCTCCAGCCGGTTGCCCTTGCGGAAGGCGGCGATGCCGGCCCACATGGACTCCTCGGTCACCCGGCTCAGCTCGATCAGCTCCGGCGCGTGGCCGGTGCCCACGAAGCAGGTGAAGGCCGCGTCGCCGTGCCAGCCGTCGACGATCGCGCCGGCGTCGATGGCGATGATGTCGCCGTCCTTGAGCACGGTCTGGCGGTCGGGGATGCCGTGGACGACCACGTCGTTGACCGAGGTGCAGATGTTGCCGGGGAAGCCTCCGTAGCCGAGGAAGTTCGGCTTGGCTCCGTGGTCGGCGATGACCTTGGCGGCGATCTCGTCCAGGTCCTTGGTCGTCGCGCCGGGCACCGCCGCGGCGCGCGTCGCCTCGTGGATCGCCGCGACGACAAGACCGGCGCGCCTCATCGTGGCGATCTGCTCCGGGGTCTTGATCTCCACCATGCGGCTGACGCCTTCCTTGCATCGGGGTGTACGGGCGCTGACGGGCCAGGCGCCCGTTCAACGATACGGCCGTGGTGCCCGTCGGGGCACCACGGCCGTTTGCCGTGCTGTGCTGCCGGCCGCGCCGTGCGGCCGCGGTCGTCAGACCTCGCGCCGCAGTGCGTCCATCGCGCGCCGCGTGACCTCGGCCACCTTGCCGAGGGCCGGGATCGTCTGCACCAGGCCCTGCTGCTTGTAGTAGTCGATGATCGGCTCGGTCTTGCTGTGGTACTCCTCCAGCCGGATCCGCACCGCTTCCTCGGTGTCGTCCGAGCGCTGGTAGAGCTCGCCGCCGCAGGTGTCGCAGACGCCTTCGGCGGCCGGCGGGTTGTACTCGACGTGGAAGACGTGCCCGCCGTCGTTGCGGCACAGCCGGCGTCCGGCGATCCGCTTGACGACCTCTTCCTCGGGGACCTCCAGGTCGAGGACCGCGTCGAGGGTGACATGCGTCTTGGCGAGGAACGCGTCCAGCGCCTGGGCCTGCCCGACGTTGCGCGGGAAGCCGTCCAGCAGGAAGCCCTGTGCCGCGTCCGGCTGGAGCAGCCGGTCCTCGGCCATGCCGATGGTGACTTCGTCCGGCACGAGCCGGCCTGCGTCCATGAATGCCTTTGCCTGCTTGCCCAGCTCGGTGCCCTGGCTGATATTGGCGCGGAACAGGTCGCCCGTGGAGATGTGCGGGATCGACAGGTTCTCGGCGAGGTACGCGGCCTGCGTCCCCTTGCCCGCGCCGGGAGGCCCGACCAGGACGATACGCATCAGCGGAGGAACCCTTCGTAGTTACGCTGCTGTAGCTGGCTCTCGATCTGCTTCACCGTCTCGAGACCGACACCCACGATGATCAGGATGCTGGTACCGCCGAGTGGGAAGTTGCCGTTGCTGCCGTTGAAGATCGCGATGGCGACCGTCGGCACGAGCGCGATGAGGCCCAGGTAGAGCGCGCCTGGCCACGTGATGCGGTTCAGCACGTAACTCAGGTATTCGGCGGTGGGACGACCGGCACGGATGCCAGGGATGAACCCACCATACTTCTTCATATTGTCGGCAACTTCTTCGGGGTTGAAGGAGATCGCGACGTAGAAGAAGGCGAAGAAGACGATCAGCAGGAAGTAGGCCGCCATGTACACCGGGTGGTCGCCCTTGGTGAAGTTGCGGCTGATCCACTGGGCCCAGCCCGCGGTCGAGCCGGAGAACTGCACGATCAGCGCCGGGATGTAGAGCAGCGACGACGCGAAGATGACCGGGATCACACCGGCCTGGTTGACCTTGAGCGGGATGTACGTGGACGTGCCGCCGTACGAGCGCCTGCCGATCATGCGCTTCGCGTACTGCACGGGGATCCGCCGTTGCGCCTGCTCGACGAAGACCACCAGGCCCACCATGGCCAGGCCGACCGCGAGGACCGCGAGGAACTCCACCCATCCGCCGGCGATCTTGCCGGACACCTTGATCGCCCACAGCGAGCTCGGGAAGCCGGCCGCGATGGAGACGAACATCAGGATCGACATGCCGTTGCCGATGCCGCGGTCGGTGACGAGCTCACCGAGCCACATGATCACCACGGTGCCGGCGGTCATCGTGGTGACCATCGTGATCGTGGTGAAGATCGACTGGTTGGGCACGATGCCGCCGGCGTTGGTGCAGCCGGAGAACAGGCTGCCGGAGCGCGCGGTGGCGACCAGTCCCGTCCCCTGCAGCACGGCCAGCGCGACCGTCAGGTACCGGGTGTACTGCGTGATCTTCGTGGTGCCCGCCTGGCCCTCCTTCTTGAGGGCCTCCAGGCGTGGGATCACCACGGTCAGCAGCTGGAGGATGATGCTCGCCGTGATGTACGGCATGATTCCCAGCGCGAAGATCGTCAGCTGGAGCAGTGCGCCACCGCTGAACATGTTCACCAGGCCGAAGAGGCTGTTGTTGCCCTTCGTCTCCTTGATGCACGCGTTGACGACGGTGTAGTCGATGCCGGGCACCGGTACATGCGCCCCGAGGCGGTAGACCACCACGATGCTCAAGGTGAACAGCAGCTTCTTGCGCAGGTCGGGCGTCCTGAACGCCCGTGCGAACGCGGTGAGCACGGTGCCTCCTGCACCCCCCGCGCCAGGGCGGAAGGACGGTTTATGAGGTTTCTGACGACAGCAGCGTCGGCCAGCCTACCGGCGACGTGGCCCCGCAAGGAATGACCAACCAGGGAAGGAAAATCACAGGAACGAACGACCGGGGATGCCCAAGAGTTTCTGGGCATCCCCGGTCGTGTTCGACATCGGGCTCAGACGAGCTCGGTGACGGTGCCGCCGGCGGCGGCGATCTTCTCCTTGGCGGACCCGGAGACCGCGTCAACGGTCACCTGGAGCGCCACGGAGACCTCGCCGGTGCCGAGCACCTTGACGAGCTGGTTCTTGCGCACCGCACCCTTGGTGACCAGGTCGGCCACCGTCACCTCGCCACCCTCGGGGTAGAGGGAAGCGAGCTTGTCCAGGTTGACGACCTGGTACTCGGTGCGGAACGGGTTCTTGAAGCCCTTGAGCTTCGGGAGGCGCATGTGGAGGGGCATCTGCCCGCCCTCGAAGCGCTCCGGAACCTGGTAGCGGGCCTTGGTGCCCTTGGTGCCACGACCGGCCGTCTTGCCCTTGGACGCCTCGCCGCGACCCACACGGGTCTTGGCGGTCTTGGCTCCGGGGGCGGGACGGAGGTTGTGGATCTTGATCGGGTTGTCACCCATGATCAGTCGACCTCCTCGACCGTGACGAGGTGGCGGACGGTGTGGACCATGCCGCGGATCTCCGGGCGGTCCTCCTTGACCACGACGTCGTGCAGGCGCTTGAGCCCGAGCGAACGCAGGGTGTCACGGTGGTTCTGCTTGCTGCCGATGTAGGACTTGGTCTGCGTGACCTTCAGGCGCGCCATCACACACCCACTCCGGCACGAGCCCGAAGCAGGGCGGCGGGCGCGACGTCCTCGATCGGCAGGCCGCGGCGGGCCGCGATCTCCTCGGGCCGCTGAAGGCCCTGGAGCGCCGCCACCGTGGCGTGCACGATGTTGATCGCGTTGTCGGAGCCGAGGCTCTTGGACAGCACGTCGTGGATGCCCGCGCACTCCAGCACGGCGCGCACCGGGCCACCGGCGATCACACCGGTACCGGGGGAAGCCGGCTTGAGCAGGACGACGCCCGCTGCCTTCTCACCCTGGATCGGGTGCGGGATGGTGCCCTGGATACGGGGGACCTTGAAGAAGTGCTTCTTGGCCTCCTCAACACCCTTGGCGATGGCGGCCGGCACCTCCTTGGCCTTGCCGTAACCGACACCCACGGTGCCGTCACCATCGCCCACCACGACCAGCGCGGTGAAGCTGAAGCGACGACCACCCTTCACAACCTTGGCGACGCGATTGATCGCGACGACACGCTCGACATAGGCGGTCTTCTCGGCCTGCTGGCCGCCGTCCCGCCGGTCCTTACGGTCCCGTCGCTCGCCGCCACCGGCACCGCTTCCGCGGCGCTGGGGTCCAGCCATTGGAATTACCTCTCGATTCTTTAGCGTTTCTCCGCTAGCAAACGGAACCGGGCTAGAACTTCAGACCGGCTTCGCGGGCGGCGTCCGCCAGGGCGGCGATGCGCCCCGCGTACTGGTTGCCGCCACGGTCGAACACGACAGCCTCGACGCCCTTGGCCTTCGCACGCTCGGCCACGAGCTGGCCGACCTGCTTCGCCTTGGCGCTCTTGTCGCCTTCGCCGCCGCGGATGGACGCGTCGAGGGTCGACGCCGACGCGAGCGTGTGGCCCGCGAGGTCGTCGATGACCTGCGCCACGATGCCCCGGTTGGACCGGGTCACGACCAGGCGCGGACGCTCGGTCGTACCGGAGATGCGCTTGCGCACCCGGATGTGGCGACGCTTGATCGCAGCACTCTTGTAGGCCTTGCCCTTGGCGATCTTCACACCGAATGCCATGGCTACTTACCCGCCTTTCCGACCTTGCGGCGGATGACTTCGCCCGCGTACTTGACGCCCTTGGCCTTGTACGGGTCGGGCTTCCGCAGCTTGCGGATGTTGGCGGCGACCTCGCCGACCTTCTGCTTGTCGATGCCCTCGACCGAGAACTTGGTGGGGTTCTCGACCTTGAAGGAGATGCCTTCGGGGGCCTCGACGAGGATCGGGTGGCTGTAGCCCAGCGCGAACTCCAGGTTGGAGCCCTTCGCCTGGACGCGGTAACCCACACCGCTGATTTCGAGCTGCTTGCTGTAGCCCGCGGTCACGCCGGTGATCATGTTCGCCACCAGCGTGCGGGACAGGCCGTGCAGGGCCTTCGAGACACGCTCGTCGTTGGGGCGGGTGACCAGCAGAGTGCCGTCCTCGCCCTTGGCGATGTCGATCGGCGCGGCGACGGTGTGGGTGAGCGAGCCCTTGGGGCCCTTCACCGCGACCGTGCGGCCGTCGATGGTGACGTCCACTCCGGCGGGAACCGAGATGGGCAGCTTGCCGATGCGCGACATTGCTATACCTCGCTTTCCCGGTTACCAGACGTAGGCGAGGACTTCCCCACCCACGCCCTTCTTCTGAGCCTGCTGGCCGGTGAGCAGACCGTGCGACGTGGAGATGATCGCCACGCCGAGGCCGCCGAGCACCTTCGGCAGGTTGGTGGACTTCGCGTAGACCCGCAGACCCGGCTTGCTGATCCGCTTGATACCCGCGATGGAGCGCTGACGCTCCGGGCCGAACTTCAGCTCGAGGACGAGGTTCTTGCCGACCTCGGCGTCCTCGACCTTCCAGCCCGTGATGTAACCCTCCTGCTGGAGGATCTCCGCGATGTGCGACTTGATCTTGCTGAACGGCATCACGACGTCGTCGTGGTACGCCGAATTCGCGTTACGCAGACGGGTCAGCATGTCTGCGATGGGGTCGGTCATGGTCATGAGGTGGCCCTGGGCCTCTCTCGCCGGGGTTTCCTGGTGCTCCATCCCTCTCCCCCGGGCGAAGCCGGGGACGGGTGCGGTGCGGTGGACCTACGGCGTAGTAAGTCGATGCGGGCGGCGGGCGCCCAACCCTTCTACCTTACGGGAAGAAAGGGCGGGGTCCCGCCGTCCATCTGCTTACCGAGAGTTCCTGGTCGAGTCCCTTACGGGACTTACCAGGAGCTCTTGGTCACGCCCGGCAGCTCGCCACGGTGGGCCATCTCACGAAGGCACACGCGGCACAGGCCGAACTTGCGGTAGACGGAGTGCGGCCGGCCACAGCGCTGGCAGCGGTTGTAACCGCGCACAGCGAACTTGGGCTTGCGAGCGGCCTTAGCGATCAGAGCCTTCTTCGCCACGGTCAGTTCTCCTTGAACGGGAAGCCGAGGTGACGAAGGAGGGCACGACCCTCGTCGTCGTTGGTCGCCGTGGTGACCACGGTGATGTCCATGCCCCGGACCCGGTCGATCTTGTCCTGGTCGATCTCGTGGAACATGACCTGCTCCGTGAGACCGAAGGTGTAGTTGCCCCGGCCGTCGAACTGCTTGGGGGACAGACCGCGGAAGTCGCGGATACGCGGCAGCGCGAGCGACAGCAGACGGTCGAGGAACTCCCACATGCGGTCGCCGCGAAGCGTGACGTGGGCACCGATCGGCTGGCCCTCACGCAGCTTGAACTGCGCGATGGACTTACGGGCCTTGGTGACCTGCGGCTTCTGACCGGTGATCGTGGCGAGGTCGCGGATGGCGCCCTCGATCAGCTTGGAGTCGCGGGCGGCGTCGCCCACACCCATGTTGACCACGATCTTGGTGAGACCGGGGATCTGCATGACGTTCTCGTAGGAGAACTGGTCACGCATCTTGCCCGCGATCTCCTCGCGGTAGCGCGCCTTGAGACGCGGTGAAGTGGTGGTGGCAGTCATCAGATGTCCTCACCGGTCCGCTTGGCAACGCGGATCTTGTTGCCCTCGTCGTCGAAGCGGTAGCCGACGCGGGTCACGACCTTCTTGCCGTCCTTCTCAACAACCAGCTGCACGTTGCTGACGTGGACGGGCGCCTCGGTGGTGATGATGCCGCCGGTCTTCGAACCGCGGTCGGTCGCGCCGGCCTTGGTGTGCTTCTTGACCCGGTTGACACCCTCGACGAGGACGCGGTCCTGAGCCGGGAAGGCCACGATGACCTTGCCCTGCTTGCCCTTGTCCTTACCGGTGATGACCTGGACCAGGTCGCCCTTCTTGATCTTCATCGGTTACAGCACCTCCGGCGCGAGCGAGACGATCTTCATGAACTTCTTCTCGCGCAGCTCGCGGCCCACCGGGCCGAAGATACGGGTGCCGCGGGGGTCGCCGTCGTTCTTGAGGATGACGGCGGCGTTCTCGTCGAACCGGATGTACGAGCCGTCGGCACGACGGCGCTCCTTGACGGTCCGGACGATGACCGCCTTGACGACCTCGCCCTTCTTCACGTTGCCACCGGGGATCGCGTCCTTGACGGTGGCGACGATGACGTCACCGATTCCCGCGTAGCGGCGACCCGAGCCACCGAGAACACGGATGCAAAGGATCTCCTTGGCACCAGTGTTGTCGGCGACACGAAGTCGCGACTCCTGCTGGATCACGTCTATCTCCTGTTTGTCGCGTCGGTTCCCGGCGGGGGGCCGCGCCTTGCGGTGCGGCCCCGCCGCCGAGCCTGACGGAACGGTCCTGAGCGGATACCCGCTCAGGGATTACTGGGCCTTACTTGGCCTTCTCAAGGATCTCCACGACGCGCCACCGCTTCGTGGCAGAGGTCGGCCGGGTCTCCATGAGGAGGACACGGTCGCCGATGCCCGCGGCGTTCTGCTCGTCGTGCGCCTTCAGCTTGTTGGTGCGGCGGATGACCTTGCCGTACAGGGCGTGCTTGACACGGTCCTCGACGGCCACGACAACGGTCTTGTCCATCTTGTCGCTGACCACGAGGCCCTCACGGGTCTTGCGGAAGCCGCGCTGCTCGGTGCTGGTCTCAGTCACATTCTTCTCGCTCATCAGGCGCTCTCCACCGTCTCCACCGTCTCGATGCCCAGCTCGCGCTCACGCATGAGGGTGTAGATCCGGGCGATGTCCTTGCGGACGACCCTGAGCCGGCTGTTGTTCTCAAGCTGTCCTGTGGCCGCCTGGAAGCGGAGGTTGAACAGCTCCTCCTTGGCCTCACGCAGCTTGCCGACGAGCTCCTCGTCGCCGAGCTGGCGCAGCTCGGTCGCCTTGGTACCGGCCGCCATCACGACTCACCTGCCTCGCGCCGCACGATGCGGCACTTCATCGGAAGCTTGTGCGCGGCGC
The DNA here is from genome assembly GCF_043197715.1 of Streptomyces sp. NPDC049040. NCBI lineage: Bacteria > Bacillati > Actinomycetota > Actinomycetes > Kitasatosporales > Streptomycetaceae > Streptomyces > Streptomyces sp. NPDC049040. The sequence goes on along the minus strand of NZ_JBICTO010000007.1, from coordinate 194,325 downwards.
GGGTGAGCGCCTCGCGGGCAACCTTCTCGTTCGGGAAGGACAGCTCGAACATCACCCGACCGGGCTTGACGTTCGCGATCCACCACTCGGGGGAACCCTTACCGGAACCCATGCGGGTCTCGGCCGGCTTCTTGGTGAGCGGACGGTCCGGGTAGATGTTGATCCAGACCTTGCCGCCACGCTTGATGTGCCGGGTGATGGAGATACGAGCGGACTCGATCTGCCGGTTGGTCACATACGCGGGGGTGACGGCCTGCAGGCCGTACTCGCCGAACGCCAGCTCCGTGCCGCCCTTGGCCATGCCACGGCGGGTGGGGTGGTGCTGCTTGCGGTGCTTGACCCTACGGGGGATCAGCATGGTACTTAGCCTTCCGTTCCGGGGGTCTCCGCGGCCGGGGCCTCAGCGACGGGCGCGTCGGCCTTGGGGGCCTGCGCACCTTCCGTCTGAGGACGACGGCCACCACGGCCACCGCGCTCGCCACCGCGGCGCTGCGGACGCTCGTTGCCACCACCGCGGGCGGGACGGTTGCCCGCCCTGGCGGCCGCGTTGTCGGCACGGACTTCGGCGATGTTCTTGACGTCGCCCTTGTAGATCCAGACCTTCACGCCGATCCGGCCGAAGGTGGTCTTGGCCTCGAAGAAGCCGTAGTCCACGTTCGCCCGCAGCGTGTGCAGCGGGACGCGGCCCTCTCGGTAGAACTCCGAGCGGGACATCTCGGCGCCGCCGAGACGGCCGCCGCACTGGATCTTGATGCCCTTGGCGCCGGCCTTCAGCGTGCCCTGCATGCTCTTGCGCATGGCACGGCGGAAGGAGACGCGGGAGGACAGCTGCTCGGCGACGGCCTGGGCCACCAGCTGAGCGTCCATCTCGGGGTTCTTGACCTCGAGGATGTTCAGCTGGACCTGCTTGCCGGTCAGCTTCTCCAGGTCGCCGCGGATACGGTCGGCCTCCGCGCCGCGGCGGCCGATGACGATGCCCGGCCGGGCGGTGTGGATGTCGACGCGGACGCGGTCGCGGGTGCGCTCGATCTCCACCTTGGAGATGCCGGCCCGCTCCATGCCCTGCGTCATCATCTTGCGGATGGCGACGTCTTCCTTGACGTAGTCCTTGTACAGCTTGTCGGCGTACCACCGGGACTTGAAGTCCGTGGTGATGCCGAGCCGGAACCCGTAAGGGTTAACCTTCTGGCCCATTACCGGGTCCCTTCCTTGCTGGCGACGACCACGGTGATGTGGCTGGTCCGCTTGCGGATCCGGTAGGCACGGCCCTGGGCGCGCGGCCGGAACCGCTTCAGGGTCGGGCCCTCGTCCACGTACGCCTCGCTGATGTACAGCGACTCGGCGTCCGTGTGGTCGTAGTTGTGCGCGGCGTTGGCGATGGCGCTGTCGAGCACCTTGCCGACCGGCTCGCTCGCGGCCTGCGGGGTGAAACGCAGGACCGCCTGAGCCTCCGTGGCATTCATGCCACGGATGAGGTCCACCACACGGCGGGCCTTCATGGGCGTGACGCGGATGTACCGCGCCTGGGCCCTGGCTTCCATGGTCGTCCCTTCAGTGTCTGTCTTCGTCACGGTTTTCAGCCCGCTCAGCGACGCCGCGACTTGCGGTCGTCCTTCTCGTGCCCGCGGAAGGTGCGGGTCGGTGCGAACTCGCCGAGCTTGTGGCCGACCATCGACTCAGTGACAAACACCGGGACGTGCTTACGGCCGTCGTGCACCGCGATCGTGTGGCCCAGCATCGCCGGGATGATCATCGAGCGGCGGGACCAGGTCTTGATGACGTTCTTGGTGCCTGCTTCGTTCTGGACGTCCACCTTCTTGATCAGGTGGTCGTCGACGAAGGGCCCCTTCTTGAGACTGCGCGGCATCTAAACCCGCTCCTAGCGCTTCTTGTTCGTCTTGCGGCGGCGGACGATGTACTTGCTCGATGCCTTCTTCGGCGAGCGAGTACGACCTTCCTTCTGACCCCACGGGGAGACCGGGTGGCGACCACCGGAGGTCTTGCCCTCACCACCACCGTGCGGGTGGTCCACCGGGTTCATGGCGACACCGCGGACGGTCGGGCGTACGCCCTTCCAGCGCATACGGCCGGCCTTGCCCCAGTTGATGTTCGACTGCTCGGCGTTGCCGACCTCGCCGATGGTGGCGCGGCAGCGGACGTCGACCATCCGGACCTCGCCGGACGGCATGCGAAGGGTGGCCATGTTGCCTTCCTTCGCCAGCAGCTGGACCGAAGCGCCCGCGGAGCGGGAGATCTTCGCGCCGCCACCGGGCCGGAGCTCGATCGCGTGGATCGTGGTACCGACCGGGATGTTGCGCAGCGGCAGGTTGTTGCCCGGCTTGATGTCGGCGTTGGCGCCGTTCTCGATCCGGTCGCCCTGCTGCAGCTTCGCGGGGGCGAGGATGTAGCGCTTCTCGCCGTCCGCGTAGTGCAGCAGCGCGATGCGCGCGGTGCGGTTGGGGTCGTACTCGATGTGCGCGACCTTGGCGGGCACGCCGTCCTTGTCGTGCCGACGGAAGTCGATGACACGGTAGGCGCGCTTGTGGCCACCACCCTGGTGGCGAACGGTCACACGACCGGCGTTGTTACGGCCGCCCTTGCTGTGCAGAGGGCGGACCAGCGACTTCTCCGGCGTGGACCGCGTGATCTCGACAAAGTCGGCGACGCTGGAGCCACGACGGCCCGGGGTCGTCGGCTTGTACTTGCGGATACCCATTTCTCAGTCCTCGGATGATTCCGGACTTCTGAACGGCCAGTCCCCCGTTAGGAGACCGGGCCGCCGAAGATGTCGATTCGGTCGCCCTCGGCGAGGGTCACGATGGCGCGCTTGGTGTTGGCCCGCTTGCCGAAACCGGTGCGGGTGCGCTTGCGCTTGCCCTGCCGGTTGATCGTGTTGACCCCGGTGACCTTGACCTGGAAGACCGTCTCGACGGCCTGCTTGATCTGGGTCTTGTTGGCGCGCGGGTCGACGACGAAGGTGTACTTGTTGTCGTCCAGCAGCGCGTAGCTCTTCTCGGAGACCACGGGCTTGATCAGCAGGTCACGGGGGTCCGTGAAGGTCTTGCTGGTGATCTCGGTGTGCTCGGCCATCAGGCGTCGCTCCCTTCCAGCTCGGCATCCTCGACACCGGCGCCGGTGAAGCGGTCGAACGCGCCCTTGGTGAAGACCACGTCGTCCGAGACGAGCACGTCGTACGTGTTCAGCTGACCGGCCTCCAGGATGTGGACCTGGGGCAGGTTGCGTGCGGACAGCCAGCCGGCCTCGTCGGCCCGCTCGATGACCAGGAGCACGTTCTTGCGCTCGCTGATCTTCCCGAAGAGCGTCTTCGCGGCCTTGGTCGACGGCGACTCGCCCTCGATCACGCCGGTGACGACGTGGATGCGGTTGTGGCGCGCCCGGTCGGTCAGGGCACCGCGCAGGGCGGCCTTGACCATCTTCTTCGGGGTGCGCTGCGAGTAGTCCCGCGGCGTCGGACCGTGCACGACGCCACCGCCGGCGAACTGCGGCGCGCGGGTCGAGCCCTGGCGGGCGCGGCCCGTGCCCTTCTGGCGGTACGGCTTGCGGCCACCACCACGGACCTCGCCACGCGTCTTGACCTTGTGCGTGCCCTGACGGGCGGCGGCCAGCTGCGCGACGACGACCTGGTGGATCAGCGGGATGCTGACCTTGGCGTCGAAGATCTCTGCCGGGAGCTCTACGGTCCCGGTCGTGTCGCCCGCGGGCGACAGGATGTCAATGGTGCTCATATCCTCAAGCCCCCTTGGCCGCGGTGCGGACCAGGACGAGGCCGCCGTTCGGGCCCGGGATCGCGCCCTTGATGAGCAGCAGTCCCTTCTCCGCGTCAACGGCGTGGACGGTCAGGTTCTGAGTGGTGACCCGCTCGTTGCCCATACGGCCCGCCATGCGCATGCCCTTGAAGACACGCCCAGGGGTGGCGCAGCCGCCGATGGAACCCGGCGAGCGGTGCTTGCGCTGGACGCCGTGGCCGGCGCCGAGGCCCTTGAAGTTGTGACGCTTCATGACACCGGCGAAGCCCTTGCCCTTGCTCTTGCCGGTCACGTCGACCTTGATACCGGCCTCGAACACCTCGGCGGTGATCTCCTGGCCGAGCGTGTACTCGGCCGCGTCGGCGGTACGCAGCTCCACGAGGTGGCGGCGCGGGGTGACGTCGGCCTTGGCGAAGTGGCCCTTGAGGGGCTTGTTCACCTTGCGAGGGTCGATCTCGCCGAAGGCGATCTGGACCGACTCGTAGCCGTCGGCGTCATTCGTACGGACCTGGGTCACGACGTTCGGGCCGGCCTTGACCACGGTCACCGGGACGACACGGTTGTTCTCGTCCCAGACCTGGGTCATGCCGAGCTTCTCGCCCAGGATGCCCTTGATCTGCTTGGTCATCTTTCCGCGCCTCTCAGAGCTTGATCTCGATGTCGACGCCGGCCGGAAGGTCCAGGCGCATCAGCGAGTCAACGGTCTTGGGCGTCGGGTCGAGGATGTCGATCAGGCGCTTGTGCGTGCGCATCTCGAAGTGCTCGCGCGAGTCCTTGTACTTGTGCGGCGACTTGATGACGCAGTACACGTTCTTCTCAGTGGGCAGCGGCACCGGGCCCGCGACCTGCGCACCAGTACGCGTCACCGTCTCGACGATCTTCTTCGCCGAGGAGTCGATGACTTCGTGGTCGTAGGCCTTGAGCCGGATGCGGATCTTCTGTCCCGCCATGGCTACTCCGTAGTCCTTGTCTCTATTCAGCTCCGGCATCCGCTTGCTCCGACCCACGCGGTCGGGCGTGTCGCGCCCCTCGCCATGATTTTCCGCATGCGGAATTCCCTGACCAGGGGGTTGCGTGGGAGATAACACCCACCGGATGCCTGGTCGGAGCCGCACTGACACTTCCCGGAAGATTCCCGTACGTCCGCCCCAGCGCTGCCCACCTGGGCAGTTAGGGCGACGAGTACCGTGGGACTCGCTTCCGGTCCTCCCGACGGGAGGCGCGCAGCATCGGCGCTCGACCGAGCAACTTGGGTAGTCTGCCATACGGCCTGCGGCCCGCGCCAATCGAGCCGGGTAGCTTACCCCTCTGCTCCTGCCGCGCAAACGCAGTCCCCATCCCGGGCCCGCCCTCTCGGGGCACCCTTGCCCCACGAGCCTCCCGGGGGTCGTGGGTACCCCCAGCCCCTTGGCGGTTGCCCCCCTCGGCAAGGGGCGCCCCCCACGGCCGTCACGTGGCGACGAACCGCACCACCCCAGGGGCGCGGGGAACTGCGCGACAAGCCCCCACCGGGGGCGCGGGTCGTCACCGGCCCGAAGGGGCTGATCGGTCCGATCCGGACCACCGGCCGGTGGGTGGTTGCTCGCGCCGTTCCCCGCGCCCCTAAGTGGTTGCCGCTTTCCGCAAGGACGCCGCTGGGGGGCACCCCCTTGCGGAAGGGGAGCCGCACACGCCCCGTGGCCGGGGATGGGTGCCGGCCGAGGCAATCGGCGGAGGAGCTGGTCAGCGGGTCGGGGACAGGAGTGCGTTCAGCTCCGGGTAGGCGATGGCGTCCGCCAGGGCACCGTAGCTGCCGCTCGCGGCAAGTTCGCGAGCGGCATTGCGGGCGACGGCGTACGCGGCCTCCGCCACGGCCGACCCGAGGCTGACCCGGGCCGCACCGGCGGCGCCCATCTCGGCGACGGTCGGGGCGCCCGGCCCCGCCAGCACGTTCAGCGGCACGCTGATGCCCTCGGCGAGCGCCGCGACCACGCCGGTGTCGGTCACACCGGGGACGAAGATGCCGTCCGCGCCGGCGTCGACATACCGGCGCGCCCTGGACAGGGTCTCCCCGAGCCGGGCGTCCGCCTCCCCGACCCCCCGCAGATACGTGTCGATCCTGGCGTTGACGAAGAGGCCGGCGCCCGCCTGGTCGGCGGCATGGCGGGCGGCGGCGAGCCGCACGGCGAACTCTTCCGGCGCCCTGGCCCCGTCCTCGATGTTCACGCCGACGGCACCGGCCGCGAGCACCCCGGCGACGGTCTCGGCGACGCCGTCCGCGTCCTGCCCGTAGCCGCCCTCGATGTCGGCGGTCACCGGCACGGCGACGGCGGCGGCTATGGCGGAGATCAGCGCCAGCGCCCTGTCCCGGGTGAGCGCGTCACCGTCGGGGGCGCCAAGCGACCAGGCGACGCCGGCGCTCGTGGTGGCGATCGCGGGTGCGCCCGCGGATTCGATGACGCGGGCGCTGGCGACGTCCCACGCGTTGGTGAGCGCGAGCGGCGCCGAGGGCGTGTGCAGGGAGCGGAAGAGACGCGCTTTGTCCGACTGTCCAGTGATCATGCGAGCAGTCAAACACCGCCCCGTGGCCGTCTTCTGGCGAGAATCCGACATCCACGTCGACCCGGCCGTCAGCCCGTGACGTACCCGAGGTCCACCGGCGTCACGGGCGCCCCCTCGGCGCGTACGGTCGCGAGCAGGGCGGGCAGCTGCGGCGGCCACAGCGCCTCGGTGGCCGCGGCCAGCTCGTCCGGCGACCACCAGCGCCCGCGCTGGATGCGGTCGGCCGCGTGGGACTCCGCGAGGTCGCCGACCGGATCCCGCCGGGGCCCGTACGCCAGGAAGATGTGCTCATGCTGGCGCACCTTCACCCCGACCCGGGTGAAATCGTGCTCCCACAGGCACAGCAGGGGCCCCAGGTCGAGGTCGGCCCAGCCGGTCTCCTCGCGCAGCTCCCTCAGCGCCGCCTGCTCCGGTGTCTCGCCCGGGTCCATGCCCCCGCCGGGCATCGCCCAGTGGATCCCGGCCTCCTCGTTGTCGTAGCGGAACATGTAGACGGCGCCCGCCGGGTCGAGCACCGCGACCCGTGCCGCCTGCCTGGGTATACGCATCGGACCAGCCTGCCAGAGCCGTCACGGCGCCCGTAGTGTGTCCGCAATGACGACTCAGGTGATCGTTCTGAACGGCGGTTCCAGTTCGGGCAAGACCTCGCTGGCCCGCAGCCTCCAGGCGGTCCTGCCGGAGCCGTGGCTGGCTTTCAGCGTGGACGACTTCGTGGACGCCCTGCCCGCCTCGCTCAAGGACTCCGACGCCGGGATCGCCTTCGGCTCCGACGGGGGCGTGTCCGTGGGCCCCGCCTTCCGCACCCTGGACGCCGCCTGGACCGCCGGTGTCGCCGCGATGGCCCGCGCGGGCGCCCACGTCATCGTGGACGACGTCTTCCTCGGCGGCCCCGACTCCCAGGCCCGCTGGCGGCAGGCCCTGGGCGACCTGCCCGTGCTGTGGGTGGGCGTCCGCTGCGACCCCGACGTCGCCGAGGCCCGCGAGGCCGCCCGCGGCGACCGCACCGCCGGTATGGCCGCGCTCCAGGCCGACCTGGTGCACCGGGGCGTGAGCTACGACCTGGAGGTCGACACCACCTCCGCCGACCCCGCGGAGTGCGCCGGGGTCATCGCCGTGCGGGTGTAGGCGCTCCCGCTGCCCCTACGAGGTCCCGATATCGGACACCTTCGTGCAGGTGAGACGGCCCGTGACGGTCACGTGGCCGCCGGAAGTGTCCGTCGCGTCGAGTTCGGCGCCGGCGGCGGTGACCGTCCACACACCGCCCTGCTTCCCGGCGGACAGGCCCTTGGCCCCGATGCCGATGAAGATCCGGTTGTCCGGGGTGATCAGCACGGCCGTGCCCGTCGGCCCGATGTTCACGCTGAATGACGGCGTGGTGGAGTCGTCGTCCCCGTCGGGCGCGGTCGCCGAGAGGAGCTTGCCCGCGTGGGTGGTGCAGCCGACGTTCATGGTCACGTCGAAGCCGCCGCTGGACGCGCCGGTGTAGTCCACACGGCCGTGTGTGCCGCCGGAGCCGGCGCTCGCACTCGCGCTCGCGGTGTCGGACGCGGTCGGCGTCGCGGACGCGGGCCCGGACGCGATCGGTGCGCCCGGCGCCGACGTATCCACCGTGACCGTCACCGTCTTGTCATCGTCGGACGAGGAGCATCCGGTCAGCCCGGCCACCACCGCAACCGGCAGCAGTAAACGCGCCAACACCCCTGCGGAAAACCGCACTTGTCCCCCTCGATCACCTACCGCGTCGCGTACGACGGCACGCTATACGACCCCCCGCCCCCGGCCTGACCAGCCGCGGCCCGCGGCTCCTCGTGAGCGGCTGCGGGCGATGACCGGTTCGTTCAAGAGCGGACCGGCCCGCAGCGGCTAGCGTCGGTCCCATGACCGACACCACGCGGGAGTCCCGCCACGTCAGCGTCCGGATCGCCGTGCCGATGGAGGACGTCTACGCCTATGCCTCGGACCCGGCCAACCTGCCCGCCTGGGCGCACGGCCTCAGCGGCTCGATCATGCGGTCGGGCGACGAATGGGTCGCGGAGTCCCCGATGGGCCGCGTCACCGTCGCCTTCACCCCGCACAACGCCCTGGGCGTCCTCGACCACGACGTGACCCTGCCGACGGGCGAGACCGTCCACAACCCGGTCCGCGTCCTGCGCGACGGGCCCGGCAGCGAGGTCGTCTTCACACTGCGCCGCCGCCCGGACATGACCGACGCGGACTTCGAGCGCGACGCCGCCACGGTCACGGCCGACCTGGACCGCCTCAGGCAGCTCCTGGAATGACCGGCCGCGCTCCCGTCAGACGTCGTACGTGCTCGCGTACGCCAGGAAGGAGGCCCAAGCCTCCGTGCTGAAGCTGAACCGAGCGCCCTCCGGGTCCTTGGAGTCCCGCACGAGGATCGCCCCGGAGGACGCGGCGACCTCGACGCAGTCGTTGTTGTTGCTGCCGCTGTAACTGCTCTTGGTCCACTCGGGCGCGGAACTTCCTCCAGCGGATGGCTTGAGGCTCATATTTGTCCCCGCACTTTCTCGATGAAGGCCAGCGACTCACGCGGCGTGAGGGCCTGGGCTCGGATGATGCCATAACGGAGCTCCAAGATCTGAACCTCCTTGGGCTCCGAAACGAGGCGTCCGACGAGTTGGCCTTCGACGTGGCCCAGCGTCGTACCTTCCTTGAGCTTGAGGACCTGGAGTTCACCACCCATCCCGGCGTGGTCCTCGCGGTCCGTCGGCATCACCTGGATCTCCACGTTGCGCAACTCCCCGAGTTCCAGCAGGCGGTCAAGCTGGCGGCGCAGCACCGCCCGGCCTCCGATGGGCCGCCGCAACGTGACCTCCTCCTGGACGAAGGTGAGTGTGGCTAGCGGCATCCGGCCGAATATCGCCTGCCGGGCCATCCGCGCTGACACGTATCGCTCCAGGTCGTCAGCAGCCATCGCCGGACGCCTGACGGCGAACAGCGCGTTCGTGTACTCCTCGCTCTGGAGCAGGCCGTGGATGTTGTGGTTGCCGTATGCGCCCAACTCGACGGCGTCGGCCTCCAGCTTGGTGAGGTCCCGAACCTTCTTCGGGTACCGCGCTTCCGCCACGTCCGGCTTCATGGCCGCAAGTTTGCCGCCCGCCTTCAGGACGCGATCCGCGTTGTCGAGGAAGACCGGCTTCGGGACGCGGACGCCCCGCTCCACCTTGGAGACCATCTCCTCGCCGTAGCCGATCGCGGCGCCGAATTCGGCCTGTGTCAGGCTCGCGGCCTCGCGCCACGCCTTGATCTGGCGGCCTACCGTCTTCATGACGCCCGTGGAGTCGTCCTCCAGGCCTGAGTCCCAGTCCGGCCCGTCGGAGCCGTCCGTCGTGTGGTCCCTGCTGTCGACCATGCCGACCCCCGTCGAGTCGATGCGTAGGTAATGCGTAGTTCGCGGCATACAGAGTATGCACGGACATTTGTGCGCGTCAGGTGAATCGACGGAACGTCACCCGTTCCGGTCCGTACGGACCCGTACACGCACGTACAACCGGCGGCCGGGCGGGCCGCGTACCCGGACACCGGGTCACAGGGCGGGCAGACTCGCTGGTCACGGGGGTGTGGGCGCGGCCACTCTCGGTGAGGTGAGCCATGACATCCGTACCCCCGAACTCGCCGCCCCCGCACGGCGGTTCAGCATGCAACTGCCCTGCACCCGCCGCGGGGCCCAGCGGGCGCGCCTGCTGGCCGTCGCCCAACTCGGCGGGTGGGAGCTGCCGTACGACACCGCCGCGCAGATCGTGGCCGAACTCGCCGCGAACGCCGCGGTGCACGGCCGCGTGCCCGGCCGGAATTTCCGGCTGACGCTGGACGCCGAGGTGCCGGGCCGCCTCCGTATCGAGGTGAGCGACGCCCGCGGCGAACGCCTCCCGGCGATCCCCCGCGACGCCGGGACCGACGCCGAGTCCGGGCGCGGCCTGCTGATGGTCGCCGCCCTGGCCACCCGCTGGGGGGTGACGTCGGGCCCCTTCCCGTCCAAGACGGTGTGGGCCGAGGTCGACCTCAGCCGGGAATGACGAGGAGGCGCCATGGCGATGAGAAAGCGCTCCTACCTGGCGATGCGCGCCATCGTCGAGCGGATGCAGCCCGCCGTCCCCGGCAAACTGGAGATCACCAGGGAAGGGATCGTCCACGACAGGGTGTCCCCCAGCGCGGCGCATGAGCTGACCGCGGCCCGGGTCAGCCGCCGGCTGGAGAAGGTCATGCCGGAGGGCCTGCTCGCCCACACGGGCACGCCCGACGTGGAGGACGTCCACGAGGGCGTGATGCGGCACCCGGACGTCATGGTCATCGCGGAGGCCGACATGGAGGTCGAGGGGTCCTTCGACCCCGGCAGCCTGCTCGCGGCCGTCGAGGTGGTGTCCCGGTCCGACCCGGACAACGACTGGGTCGGCAAGATGCAGGACTACCCCTTGCTGGGCATCCCGGTCTACGTCCTCTTCGACCCGCGTACCGGCGAGGGGGCTGTTCTGTCCGACACCCACTCGACGCCGAACGGCCCGCGGTACGCGACCCGTACGGACTTCGTGTACGGCGAGGACGTCACGATCGGCGAGTGGACGATCTCCACGGACAATCTGCCGCGGTACCGCTGAACCAGGCGTCGTCCTACAGTCGGTGGCATCCGACCGTCGGTCACGGAGGCAGGCCATGCGATCACCGGACGAACTGGACCGCGTCGACTGGCACGCACTGACCCACGCCTACGGCCCTGCGGACAATGTGCCGGGCAACATCAGGGCGCTCTACTGGGGCGGCGAGGAGGCCGCGGAGGAGGCGATGGGCGAGCTGTGGAGCACCATCCGCCACCAGAACCCGGCCTTCACCGCGTCCGCGCCCGCCGTGCCCTTCCTCGTGCACGCGCTGGTCCACGTCGGGGCCAGGCGCGCCGACCTGCTGATGCTGCTCGCGACACTCGCCGACCACTACCCCGAGGACGTCCACTCTCCTTACTGGACGGGCAGTCCTGTCGAGGCGACATGCGCCGAGGTGTGCCGGGAGCTGCCGCAGCTGCTGCCCTGCCTGCGCGATCCCGAGCGCGGCGTGCGCCGGGCGGCGATGCGGGTGGTCGCCGCGGTGGCCGACCTGTTGCCGGCGCCGCGGCGGGAGGCCCTGGCAGCGGAGGCCGACGCGCTGTACGCCGGTGATCCCGTACCGGCGGTGCGGGCCGACGCGATGGTCCTGCGGGTCCGGCTGGGCGGGGCCTCGGCTCCGCTCGACAGCCCGCTGCCCGAGGTCCGGCTCGCCGCCGCCATGGTCGCCGCCGAGCGGTCGGGGCCGCCCTACCCGCCCGAGGTGATCGAGGTGCTGGCCACCGAGGGCGCCGACCGCGGCCAGGAGGACGAGGACTTCGACGCGGACTTCGACGCGGAGGACTTCGACGTCGAGGACGACGACTTCCCGTGGCCGGGGGGCGCCGGCGGCGGGCAGGGTGAGGTCACCGACCTGCTCCTGCAGGACCCGGACGCCGCCCTGTCCGTCGCCGCCCGCTGGATCGCGGAGGGCGACCTGGGCGCCCACGGGTCCTGGCTGGCCGAGGAGGTCGCCAACAAGTGGCGTGACCGGGAGCCCGCGGTCATCGACCTGATGCTCGCGTCGCTGCCGCACCAGGACGGCGAAGGGGCGCTCGCCAACCGCCTCGACGGCATCGGCCGCTGGATCGCGCTGCACCCGCAGCCCGGCACGGGCCTGCGGGACACGCTGTACGGGTACGCCCTGCGCGCCACGTCGCTGTCCGCCCGGCCCGCGCTGCTCGCCCTGGTGCGCGCCCGTGATCCGCGCGCACTCGACCTGCTGCGCGACAACCCGTACCCCTCGACCCTGCGCGCGGCGTCGGCCCACTTCCCGGGCGCCGCCGACCGGCTCCTGCCCGTGATCCGCCGCGAGCTGGCGAAGGAGCCGGACGGGAGCGAGGTCGTCGCCCTCATCGAAGCGCTCGGCGGCCTCGGTACCGAGGCGATACGCGCGGCCGCGCCCGAATTGGTCGCGTGCCTGCGGTCCGGAAGCGGCGCCATCACCGCCTCCCGCCACATCGGCCTCGCCGGCCTACGGACGCCGGAGATCGAGTCCCTGCTGCTGAGCGGCATGGGGCACCGCGACGCGAAGACCCGCGCGGCGGCGGCCCTCGCCCGCTACCGGCTGACCGGCGACGCGGGGCCGACCCTGGACGTCTTCGCGGCCCTGCTCTCCTCCCCCGGCGAGGCCCCCTGGCACCTCTCCGCCCTGGAAGCCCTCGGTCCCGCCGCGGCCCGGCTCCTCCCCCTCGTCGAGCCGCTGCTGACCGAGTCCTACGAGCCGACGCGGGTCGGCGCCGCCGAGGCCTGCTACTGGCTCACCGGCTCCCCCGACCGCAGCGTCCCGCTCCTCACCGCCGCGGTCGACGCCACCCCGCTCGGCCTGCGCGCCCTGAAGTCCCTCGCCGCCATCGCCCCGGTGTCCCCGCTCCTGCACCCCGCCCTCCAGGAGTTCGCGACCTCCCCGCACCGCCTCATCGGGCCCGAACTGTTCGAAGAGGTCCACCCCGACGAGCAGCTCCGCACCCTGGCCCACCGCCTGCTCGCGCTCGGCTAGCCGATCCGCTCGGCCAGGGCGACGATGATCCCCGAGGGGCCGCGGAGGTCGCAGAGCCGGTAGGCGTTCTCGTACTGCGCCACCTCGCCGAGGAGTTCGGCGCCATGGCCGCGCAGGCGGGCGATCGTGTCGTCGATGTCGTCGACGGCGAACATGACCCGGTGCAGGCCCAGGGTGTGGGGCGGCGGGTTGAGCGGTCCCGTGGTGATCGCCTCGGGGTTGTGGAATTTCGTCAGCTCCAGCTTCCCGTGGCCGTCCGGGGTGCGCATCATCGCGATGGCGGTGCGGACGCCGTCCAGGCCGGTCATCCGGTCCGCCACGATTCCCTCGATCTGCCCTTCGCCCTCCATCTCCATGCCGAGCTCGGTGAAGAAGGCGACGGCGGCCTTCAGGTCGTCGACGACGATGCCTACGTTGTCCATCCGCTCGATTGCCACGGGGTGCTCCTTCTTCGTCACTCGGTCCGTTCCGGATACTGCTACCCCTGGGACGGAGCCGGTGCCGCATTCTCGACACCCGGACGGGGCGACCTCGCGGCCGCCGCAGGCTCGGCGACGGCCGCACCACCCCGCCGACGAAGTGGAACCCGGCGCGCGCCCGGCGTGAAAGCCGGGACCTCAACCCGCCCCGGCGCCGGAAAGAACCCACCATCCGGAAACGGAATCCCTGCCCGTGAACTGACGGTAAATCAGATGTTAACGGCTCCCAAAAACCGCCTTCCCTCAGCGGCTGACGCAGCCTAAGATCCTGAGTTGCCACGAGCCGGAGCACTACGAGCGTCAAAGTATTTTCGTCAGGTGACACATTTCCGTCACCTGATCCGGTGGACGCCCGATCCGACTCAAAGCGGCCCATTTGGCTGCGGCCGGCTGTCGCCGATCGCAGCTGCAGAGCAGCACAATCGAACGGGAGAGAACGTGCAGACGGTCAAAAGGTTTGGGACGATCGCGGCAAGCGTCGCCATCGCGGGAGCCCTGCTGGGCAGCGGTGCCACAGCTCACGCCAACGCCGGAGAGAACGTGACCTCCGTGTACGGCATGAAGTGCTCGGGCAGCGCGTATTCCTACTGGGTGTACAGCTTCAGCCTGCTGAGCAACAACAACGAGAACGTCGGCGTCAGGGACGGCTGCTCCGACGGCAACGGCGTCTACTCGCTCTACGACCGCGTCAACGACCACGGCCTGCGGCTCGACGACACCAACGGCTACGGGACGACCGTGTACAGCGGCAACAGCACCAGCAACTACGTCCAGAAGGTGACGGGCTGCCTCAACATCTACCTGACCCCGGACCAGTGCGGCCCGGACGACCGCCCGGGCGACGGCCGCTGACATCGTGAACCTCGGGGGCGGAGGCCTTCCGCGCTCCGCCCCCGAACGCTCCTTCGCGCCGTGATGGCGGAGGCCGCCGCAAGAACTACCTGAAAGCGCGTCAAATGACCGATCTCGACACTGGGCTTCCCCCCGTATCCGCATCCGTACTGAAAGTGCGGGACCTTCACTTCACCATACGAAAGCGCTCGCTTTTCAATGGCCTGAATCTCAGTGTCAGCCCCGGTGAATCGGTGGCGATCACCGGGCCGAGCGGCTCGGGTAAAAGCACCCTGCTGTCGTCGATCCTCGGACTGGTCAAGCCGGACAGCGGAAGCATTCTTGTCGCGGGCACCGACGTCACGAAACTTCGGCGCTCACAACTGGCAAAACTGCGGAGTGAAACCATCGGCGCCGTCTTCCAATTCGGCGAACTGCTCCCTGAACTCAGCCCCCTCGACAATGTGGCCCTGGCGGCGCTGCTGTCACGGTCGGACCGCCGGGGGAGCTTCGAGCGGGCGCAAGCCCTCCTCGATGAGCTGGGTGTACCACGGGCGACCACGACGCAGGAGCTCTCCGGCGGCGAGCACCAGCGCACCGCCGTGGCCCGCGCGCTCATCAACTCACCCAGACTCCTGCTGGCCGACGAACCCACCGGCGCCCTGGACCCGGATACGGCGGAACGCACCGCCGAACTGCTCTTCGACCTTCCCCGGCGTCACCGCTGCGGACTGCTGCTCGTCACGCACGACAGGCACGTGGCGGCGAAGGCCGACAGGATCCTGCATCTGGAAGGGGCCGCGCTGGTCCCCGCCGGCGGGCGGGCGACGGTGGCATGAAAAAGGTGATGAGAGGCGGCCTCCGGCGGCGCCTGCTGTCCATAGGGCGCGAAGCGGGGCGTCGTTCGGAAGCGGCGCCCGCCCGGTTCGCGGCCCTCGCCGTGTCGACCTTCGTCCTGGCGCTCTGCATGAGTGCTCTCGTCTTCGCACACGCCGCCTACCACGGCAAGGAGGTGCGGCGAGAGGCGAGAACCCCGGTTCGCCAGGCCCAGGGGGTCGACGCCAGGCAATCCACCGCGTGGCTCGTCGGCACGGACGACCTCAAGGGCCGGCGGGGCTTCACCATCGTGTACATCCAGCCGCACACGGCCGATGCCCCACTCCCTCCCGGAGTGAGCCACTGGCCGAAACCGGGCGAGGCCGTGCTCTCGCCGGGGCTGCTCGCGGCCGGCGCGCACGAGGGAATCGCCGACCGCTACGGACGGCTCGCCGGGACCATCGGACGGGAAGGCCTCGAAGACCGTGGCGAGTGGCTCGCCTACATCCGCCCCGTGGTGGACATGAAGGTCGAGCGGCCCGTCGAGCTGGTCACCGGGTTCGGTCCCGAGGCCGGCACACCCAACGACGGCCTGCAGCCAGGCACGGCACGCGACGACGACAAGCCGCAGTGGATGTTCATGGCCCTCCTCCTGGGCCTCCTGCTCCTTCCGGGCCTCGTCCTGCTGTTCGTCGGCATCTACGCGGGAGCCCACGGCCGTGACCGCAGAAGTGCGCTGACGGACGCGCTGGGAGGGATGCGGCGTGACCGCGCCCTGCTCGCCATCGGCGAGACGGCACTGCCCACACTCCTCGGCGCCGTCCTGTCCGTCCCGGCCATCGCCGCGATCATGCTCAACGACGTCAAGGTCCCCTACGTCGGCTACGCGCTCGCCTCCGCGGACCTGCGCCCATACGCCGGGGTCGCCCTGCTGGCCCCCCTTGCCGCGCTGGTCATCGCACTCGGCTCGGCGGTCCTCGCGGACCTGATGTCGGGCCGGGCGCGCGGGAACAGATTCCGCGCGATGCCCCGAGGAGTGTGGCAGCGCCGCATCGCGGTGCTGTGTCCGCTGGCGATCCTGCTCGCGGCCCGCGGGCCGGAAATGGCCGGCCAGAACACCGAGCACCGGGTGTGGATCACCTGGATCGGCCTCGCGCTCGTCGTGCTCACCATGCCCGCGGGGGTCGCCGCGATCGTCGTCGGGCTGGGGCGGGTCCTTGAGCGAAAAGGCCGCGAGCGGGGGTGGGCCGGCGCTCTGATCGGCGGCCGCCGGATCAGTTCCCACCCGGCGGCCACGGCCCGGCTGATCACGGGTGTCGTCGTCGCGCTCATCGTCTTCACCCAGGCCATCGCCTGGCAGGGGCTTTTCGGAACATACAACTCGCAGATCGAGAAGGTCCTCAGCGACGCCGACCGGAGCATTTCCGAGATCGGCCCCAGGGGAACGGTGTCCGTCACCGAAGTCGAGGCCTTTCTCCAGCAGCTGCCCGCGGGAGACGCGCCGATCGTGGTGACCGCGCCCAGCGGGGAGAACGGCGGCCCGATCGGTGTGCGGGGCGGCTGTCCCGCCTTGCAGAGCCTCCATCTGCCGTGTCCTGCCACCGCGGTCCGCGTCGACCAGGTGCTGGATCGCCGGATGCAGCAGCTGATCCGCTGGGACGGACTGGGCGGCACGTACCTGGAGGTCACGCGCGCCGACCAAGCCGGGGTCGCCCGGCAGTCGGAGCTCACGGACCAGACCAGCACCCTGGTGGTGATCGGGACCGGCGCCCGCGGCCCCTCCGCTGCCGCGCTCAAGGAACTCTCCTTCAGGACCTTCCCCCGTGGCGCCCAGGTTCGCTTCCCCGGGGAGGAGTGGCTGACCAACAGCGTCCCCGACCGCGACCAGGGCCGATGGGTGCGGTTGTGGGGTGTGGTGGGCATCGGGATCCTGGTGCTGGCCATCGGCGTGAGCGGAATGGCCGAATTCCTGCGAAACGGCCGTGCGCTGGCTCCTTTGACGGTCCTGACCGGGGGGCATCGCGTCTTCAGCAGCAGTGCCGCCTGGGCGATCACCGCGCCGCTCGCCGTCGCCGGACTCCTGGGCACGCTGGTCGGCTCCTGGCTCGCCAGACCGGTGTCGAGACCGGGCAGCACCACGTACATTCCGGCGGAGCTGATGGCGTCGACTGTCGCCGTGGTCCTGGCCATGGCAGCCGCGCTCGGCCTGTGGGCGGCCGGCGTCGCCTGGAAACAGGCGCACACCTGGCGGGCATGACAAGCGGCTGCCGTCGCGCGAAGGAACGGCACCGCGCCGCCCCCGCGGTCCTGAGGGCGGCGCGGCCGGGAGTCAGGGTGTCGCGCAGGTCGCGGTCGGAGTCGGGGTCGGGGAACCGGAGGCCAGGAAGCCGAAGGTCGTCGAGGCTCCGGCAGCGAGGGTGCCGTTGTAGGACGCGCTGTGGATGACGACGGTGCCGTCGGGGTTGGTGACGGCGGTGCCGTTCCACACCTGGGTGACCTGGACGCCGGAGAGCGTGACCGTCCAGCTCGTCAGGGCCTTCACCGCGGTGACGGTCACCCCGGCCTGGAAGCCGCCCTGCCAGGAGTTGCTGACGCTCAGCGCCGCCGTGCAGGCCGCACCGCCGGTGCCGCCGGTACCGCCGGTGGACCCGGAGGTCGTGCCGGTGGACGTGCCCGTCGAGGTGCCGGTGGACGTACCGGTGGACGTCCCGGTGGACGTGCCCGTCGAAGTGCCGGTGGAGGTGCCGGTGGACGTGCCCGTCGAGGTGCCGGAACCCGGCGTCAGCAGCGCCGCCAGCGGCGGATACCAGCGGGCGGCCATCTTCGCGATGCCCGCGTCGTTCGGGTGGACGCCGTCCCCGGTGTCCGTCGCGTCGTTGAAGCCGGTCCACTGGTCAACCACGGTCACCGGTGACTGCGCGGTGCTGACGGACTGCGCCCAGGCCGGAATCTGCGCGTCGAAGTCGATCACGCGCTGCGCGCACTCCCCACAGGTCGGCGGGTTCATCGGGATGATCTCGGCGACCAGCACCTTCATGTTCGGGTTGCTCGTCCGCATCTGGCCGACCATCTTCGTGAAGGCGGCCAGGATCTGCGCCGGGGCGATGTTGCTCCAGACGTCGTTCGTGCCGAGGTGCATCAGCACGATGTCCGGCGATGTCGCGGACAGCCAGGCCGGCAGCTGGTTCTGGTTGGCGATGTTCGTGGCCAGGATGCCGCCGTGGCCCTCGTTGTCACCGTCGTAGGACACCCCGCAGCCCTGCGGCGGGAGGGTGCCGACGAAGTCGATGTTCGTGTAGCCCGCGTTCTGGAGCTGGTTCCAGAGCAGGGCGCGCCAGCAGCCGGGCGAGCCGGTGATCGAGTCGCCGAGCGGCATGATCCGTACGGGGGCCGCGGCGGCCGCCGCCGGGGCCGGGGCGGCACTGGCGGAGCGGGCGCCGCCGACCGCCACGAGGGCGCCGATGGCCAGCAGCAGCAAGGCGAGCAGTAATCTCGACGCCCGCAGCGCGGGCCGGGCGAGGGGGAATTCGCGGGACATGACCGGGTCCTTCCGGGTGGGGGAAGCTCCGATGTATGGGAGCGCTCCCATAGGCGTATCGACCGAGGCACCCACGCGTCAAGACGCGTACCGCACTAGGGTCGGCCGGACACACCCCTGCACACGTCAGAACGTCACGGAGGCGCGATGCGCGCGACAACCAACGGCACCGCGCTGCTCCGGCTGCGCAAGGTCAGCCGTACATACGGCTCGCGCCGCGCCCTGCACCCCCTCGACCTGGACCTCAAGGCCGGCCAGTGCGTCGCCCTCTACGGGCAGAACGGCTCCGGCAAGTCCACGCTGCTGCGGATAGCCGGCGGCCGGGACGCCCCCACCAGCGGCGACGCGCTCTTCGCCGGGCGCGCGGTCAGCGAGGACGACCCGGAGGTGAGGGCCAGGGTCGCCGTCGTCGGCGACACCGTCGCCTGCTACCCGGACCTCACCGTCCGCGAGCACCTGGAGCTGGTCACCGTCGCGCACGCCGTGGACGACGCCGACGCCTGGATCGACCAGGTGCTCGCCGACCGCCGGCTGTCCGACCACGCCCGCGCACTGCCTGGCTCGCTCTCCTCCGGCCAGCTCCAGTCCCTGCTGCTGGCCGCGGCCCTCGTACGCCCGCGCGACCTGCTCATCCTCGACGAGCCGGAACAGCGCCTCGACCCGGCGGCCAGGCGCCGCCTCGCCGACCTCCTGGTCGCGGAGAAGGCCGATGGCGTCGCCGTCCTGCTCGCCACCCACCAGCCGGACCTGGCCGAGGCAGTCGCCGACCGGATGATCGCCCTGGCCGACGGCCAGGTCATCGCCGACGGGCCGCCCTCGGCGGTGCTCCGCGAGCTGGGCGTCCGCGCATGAAGGACGGCCTGCGGCCCGCACCGACCGCCAACCCCACCCCCTCCGACCCGGTCGGCCCCGCCCCCACCGACCCGGTCGGCCCCGCCCCCACCGACCCGGGCACCCCCGGTCACCCCGCCACCGACACTGCACCCACCGCACCCGGCGAGGGCGGCGCGGTCGCCGAGCCGTTCGGCCCCGCGCCCACCGGCCCGGACACAACGCCCGCCACCAGCGCCCCGGCGCCCACCGCCACCGAGCCGGGCGGGGACGGTCTTCCCGCCACCGACGCGGCACCAGCTGCCCCCGGCCAGAGCGACACCCCTACCGAGCCGTTCGGCCCCGCGCCCACCGGCCCGGACACAACGCCCGCCACCAGCGCCCCGGCGCCCACCGCCACCGAGCCGGGCGGGGACGGTCTTCCCGCCACCGACGCGGCACCAGCTGCCACCGGCCAGAGCGACACCCCTACCGAGCCAGTCGCCCCCGCGCCCACCGGCCCGGACACGACGCCCACCACCGACGCCCCGGGCACCCCCGGGCACCCCGCCACCGACGCGGCACCCACCGCCCCCGGCGAGGGCGGCGCGGTCGCCGAGCCGTTCGGCCCCGCGCCCGCCGACCCGGGCGCCCCCGGGCACCCCGCCACCGACGCGGCACCCGCCGCCCCCGGCGAGGGCGGCGGCGCCCTCGGCGCCATGGGGCGGGCCGGGGCGGATGAGGCCGCCGTCCCCAGCGGGAGCGACGTCGTCGTCGATGAGGACGAGGACGAGGATGTTCCCTGGTCGGAGGAGGATGACGACCGCACCGACGAGACGCTGGCCTGGTTGCGGCGGAAGCGGCGGGCGCATCGGCGGGCCAGGGGGCGGGAGCTGGCCGTCCTCGTCTACACCGTGCTCATCGCGGTGGCCGGCTACGGCTCCAGCTTCGCCGTCAGCTTCCTGCGCGGCCTGGAGGACGGTTCCGGCTACGCCGACGCGGCCCGCGACCTGCGGGCCGCGATGCCCGCGCTCTTCGCCCTGCTCACCGTCGGCACCGCCGTCCTGGCCGCGCGTGACGCGCTGTGGCGCGGGCCCGTGGTCGTACCGGGCCCTGCCGTGGGGTGGCTGCTGGCGCAGCCGGTGCGGCGCGGCCGGGTGCTGCGCCCGTGGTTCCGGCTGTCCGCGGGCCTCGCGCTGATCCCCGGCGTGCTGGCCGGTGTCGCCGGCGCCTCGGTGCTGCGGGTGACGGGGCTGGCTCCGCTCGGCACCGCGATACTGGCCGCGCTGCCGGCGGCCCTGTGCCTGCCGCTGCTGGGCGTGGCGCTCGGCATGGCGGTGGAGCGGCACCCCGGGGCGGCCCGTGCGGTACGGCGGTGGACCGCCCCCGCCGTGCTGCTGCTGGCCGCGCTCGTCGCCCAGACCGTACTGGCCACCAATGGCCACCGCTCCCCCGCGGTCGAGCAGGTCGAGCTGTGGAGCGGCCCGTGGGGCTGGGCGGGACAGCCCGTGGTGGACGCGATCGGCGGCACCGCACCGGCCTGGCCCGCCGCCGTCGCCCTCCTCGCCGCCGCCACCGCGGCCGCGCTGGCAGTGGCCTACCGCGACGCGGCCCTCGTCCCCACCGCCCGGCTGCGCGAGCGCGCCGCCACCGCGACGACCGTCTCCTCCGTCGCCTGGTCGCTCGAACTGCGCGCCGCCAAGCTGGCGATCATGGACGCGGGCGGCGGCACACCGGTGCGCCAGGTGCGGCTCCGGCCGCCGCGCGGCCGCTACGGGCGGCACCTGGTCGTCACCTGGCGCGACCTGCTGACGCTGCTGCGCACCCCCGGCAGGCTCGGCAAGGCCGCGCTGTGGACGGCGGCCGGCGCCGCCGTCGCCGGCCTCGGCGCCGACCTCGGCGGCGAGCGCCGCTGGGTCGGCTTGGTCATCGGCCTGCTGCTCGGCTACCTCGCGGTCGGCGCCCTCGCGGAGCCCGCCCGGCTGGAGACGGACGACATACGGCGGGCCGCCTGGGCCCCGTACCGCTTCCGTACCCTGATGCTCCACCACGGGGTGGTGCCCGCCCTGCTCGGCGCGCTGCTCGGCCTGCTGGCCGCCGTCCCCTACGCGCTCTCCGGGCACACCTGGACGCTGCTCCTGCTGCCGCTGTGCGCGCCGCCCTTCACCGCGGCCGCGCTGGTCTCGGCAAGCCGCGGCCCGGCCCGCACGCAGCTGCTCTTCCTCGGCGGCGGCTCACCGGTCGGCGGCCCCGGGCCCTTCCTCTACGTCGCCTGGTACGCGGCGGGCCCGCTCGTGGCGCTGACCACCCTGACGCTCGCCCTGGCGCCCGTGCTGCGCCACGGCGGCACCGGCTCGTCGGTGGCGCAGGCGGCATGCGTCTGCGTCCTCCTGACGGGGCTCCTGCTGCTGCTGACGACCCGCATGGCGGACCGCCTGGTCCGCCACTGAGCGCGGGGACCACCGCCCGTGGCGCCCGGTACCGCGAAACCCGGCAGCACACCCCGCGACTTTGTCGTATCGTCCATCGGCACGGGGCGGCGGGCTGATCCACCGGGATGCGCGGGACCGGCCCCGGTCCCGGAGTCCCCGACCCAGCCACAGGAGCCACCGTCCACATGATCTCCCTGCGCGACGTGCGTGACAGCGACCTTCCGATCTTCTGGGAACACCTGTCGGACCCGGCCGCCCAGCACGTGGCGGCCGTCACCAGGCCTTACCACTACGACAGGGCCCGGTTCGACATCCACTGGGCCCGCGTCATGTCCGACCCGGGCGTCCTGATCCGCACGGTGCTCGCCGACGACGAGGTGGTCGGCCACGCCGGGGTGTACGGACCGCAGGAGGAGCGCGAGGTCACGTACTGGATCGACCGGGCGCACTGGGGCCGGGGTGTCGCCACCGCGGCGCTCGCGGCGCTGGTCGACCTCGACCCCACCCGCCCGATGTACGCCCACGCGGTGGCCGACAACGCGGGCTCGATCCGTGTCCTGGAGAAGTGCGGCTTCGTCCTCTGCGGACGCGACAGGGGCTTCGCCCAGGCCCGCGACGCCGAGGTCGACGAAGTCCTGCTCACCCTGCGCTGACGCCTGCGGGAGCACCCCGCCCTGCATGAGGGGTAGGGCACAGTGGGCCCATGGACGTGTACAAGACGATGGCGACGCATCTGGAGACCGCCCGGCTGACGCTGCGGCCGTGGACCGACGCGGACGCCGGGGATCTTCGGGAGCTGTTCGGGGAGCGCGGCACCGGCATGCCGGACATGGCGGAGGCCAAGCGGGACGTCGAGGTGCTGCGGGAGCGCACCGAGTCCTCGGGCATCGCGCTGCTGCCCGTGCAGCGCCGGGCCGAGGGCGACTTCATCGGCTACTGCGGCCTGGTCATCGGCCGGTCCACCCTGGAGGAGCCGGAGATCGCCTACGAGCTCTTCCGCCGCGTCCACGGCTTCGGCTATGCCACCGAGGCGGGGCAGGCGGTGGTGGAGGCCGCCGCGGCGACCGGCAGGGAACGGCTGTGGGCGACCGTACGGACGTGGAACACGGCGTCCTTCCGCGTACTGGACAAGCTCGGCTTCACCCGCGACCGCGTCACCGAGGACGAGCGCGGCGAGCTCGTATGGCTGACCCGCACGCTCGCCGGCTAGCACCCGCGGCTCTCACCGGCCGGGCCGGCGCCCGGCCCGGAAGGCGCCCGCCGGAAACGGAAAGGTCCCGCACCACCCGAGGGGGGTGCGGGACCTTTCCGTGTGGAACCGGGTGCCGAGTTACTTGTTGATCTTCGTAACCTGGCCGGCGCCGACCGTCCGGCCACCCTCACGGATGGCGAACTTCAGGCCCTCCTCCATGGCGATCGGCTGGATCAGCGCGACCGTCATGGCGGTGTTGTCGCCCGGCATGACCATTTCGGTGCCCTCGGGGAGGGTCACGACGCCGGTCACGTCGGTGGTCCGGAAGTAGAACTGCGGACGGTAGTTGTTGAAGAAGGGGGTGTGACGACCACCCTCGTCCTTCGACAGGATGTAGGCCTGGGCCTCGAAGTCCGTGTGCGGCGTGACCGAACCGGGCTTGATGATGACCTGGCCGCGCTCGACATCCTCGCGCTTGATGCCACGGAGGAGCAGACCGACGTTCTCACCGGCCTGGCCCTCGTCGAGCAGCTTGCGGAACATCTCGATACCGGTGACCGTGGTGGTGGTCTTCTCGGTCTTGATGCCGATGATGTCGACGGTCTCGTTGACCTTGAGGATGCCACGCTCGATACGACCGGTGACGACGGTGCCACGACCGGTGATCGTGAAGACGTCCTCGATCGGCATCAGGAACGGCTTCTCGACGTCACGCGCGGGAGTCGGGATCGCCTCGTCCACGGCCTTCATGAGGCCGAGGAGCTTCTCGCCCCACTCCTTGTCGCCCTCGAGCGCCTTGAGCGCCGAGACCCGCACGACCGGAAGGTCGTCACCCGGGAACTCGTACTCGGAGAGCAGCTCGCGGACCTCGAGCTCGACGAGCTCGAGGATCTCCTCGTCGTCCACCATGTCGGCCTTGTTCAGGGCGACGACGATGTACGGGACACCGACCTGGCGGGCCAGGAGCACGTGCTCCTTGGTCTGCGGCATCGGGCCGTCGGTCGCGGCGACCACCAGGATCGCGCCGTCCATCTGGGCGGCACCGGTGATCATGTTCTTGATGTAGTCCGCGTGACCGGGGCAGTCGACGTGGGCGTAGTGACGCGACTCGGTCTGGTACTCGACGTGCGCGATGGAGATGGTGATACCGCGCTGGCGCTCCTCAGGAGCCTTGTCGATCTGGTCGAAGGCCGAGGCCTCGTTCAGGTCCGGGTACGCGTCGTGCAGCACCTTGGTGATCGCCGCGGTAAGGGTCGTCTTACCGTGGTCGATGTGACCGATGGTGCCGATGTTGACGTGCGGCTTAGTCCGCTCGAACTTCGCCTTCGCCACTGGGTTCCTCCTGGGGGTGGATCTGTACGCCTTGCTTCATCGGCGCCAGGTGATCTTTGCTGGAACGCAAGCCTACGGCGGGTTATTCGCCCTTGGCCTTCGCGATGATCTCCTCGGCGACGTTCCGCGGAACCTCGGCGTAGGAGTCGAACTGCATGGAGTAGCTGGCCCGGCCCGAGGTCTTGGACCGCAGGTCACCGACGTAGCCGAACATCTCCGACAGCGGAACCAGGCCCTTGACGACCCGGGCACCGCTGCGCTCCTCCATGGCCTGGATCTGGCCACGGCGGGAGTTGAGGTCGCCGATGACGTCACCCATGTAGTCCTCGGGCGTGGTGACCTCGACGGCCATCATCGGTTCGAGAAGCACAGGGCTCGCCTTGCGGGCGCCCTCCTTGAACGCCTGCGAACCGGCGATCTTGAACGCCAGCTCGGAGGAGTCGACCTCGTGGTAGCCACCGTCGAGAAGGGTGATGCGGACACCCACCATCTCGTAGCCCGCGAGGATGCCGAACTTCATGGCCTCCTGCGCACCGGCGTCCACCGACGGGATGTACTCGCGGGGGATGCGGCCACCGGTGACCTTGTTGACGAACTCGTAGGTCGCGTCGCCGCCTTCCAGCGGCTCCATCATGATCTGCACCTTGGCGAACTGACCGGTACCACCGGTCTGCTTCTTGTGGGTGTAGTCGATGCGCTCGACCGTCTTGCGGATGGTCTCGCGGTACGCGACCTGCGGCTTGCCGACGTTGGCCTCGACCCGGAACTCCCGGCGCATCCGGTCGACCAGCACCTCGAGGTGCAGTTCGCCCATGCCGCCGATGATGGTCTGGCCGGTCTCCTCGTCCGAGTGGACTTGGAAGGAGGGGTCCTCCTCCGAGAGACGCTGGATGGCGACACCCAGCTTCTCCTGGTCACCCTTGGACTTGGGCTCGATGGCGACCTGGATCACCGGCGCCGGGAAGTCCATGGACTCCAGGATCACCGGGTTCTTGTCGTCGCACAGCGTCTCACCGGTGGTGGTCTGCTTCAGGCCCATGACGGCGATGATGTCGCCGGCGCCCACCGAGTCGATCTCCTCACGCTTGTTCGCGTGCATGCGGTAGATCTTGCCGATGCGCTCCTTCTTGCCCTTCACCGAGTTCAGCACCGCTGAACCGGCCTCGAGGCGGCCCGAGTAGACCCGGACGAAGGTGAGCTTGCCCAGGTGCGGGTCGCTCATGATCTTGAACGCCAGGCCGGAGAACGGCTCGTCGTCCGACGGGCGGCGCGTGACGATCTCCTCGGCGTTGCCGACGGCGTGGCCTTCGATGGCCTCGACGTCCAGCGGCGAGGGGAGGTAGCGCACGACCGCGTCGAGCAGGGGCTGGACGCCCTTGTTCTTGAACGCGGTGCCGCAGAACACCGGGGTGACGGTGACGGAGTCCTTGCCGCCCTTGGACGCCAGGGTGATCCGGCGGATGGCCGCGATCAGCTGCTCCTGGGTGGGCTCCTGGCCCTCCAGGTACAGCTCCATCATGTCGTCGTCGTTCTCCGCGACGGCTTCGAGCAGCTTGCCGCGCCACTCGTCGGCCGCCTCGGTGTGCGTGGCCGGGATGTCGACGACGTCGTACATCTCGCCCTTGGTCGCTTCGAGGGACCAGACCAGCGCCTTCATCTGGACGAGGTCGACGACACCCTTGAAGTCGGCCTCGGCACCGATCGGCAGCTGCATGACCAGCGGAACCGCACCGAGGCGGTCCACGATCATGTCGACGCAGCGGTGGAACTCCGCGCCGGTACGGTCCAGCTTGTTCACGAAGCAGATACGGGGCACGCCGTAGCGGTCGGCCTGCCGCCACACCGTCTCGGACTGCGGCTCCACACCGGCGACACCGTCGAACACGGTGACGGCACCGTCGAGGACGCGGAGCGAACGCTCCACCTCGACGGTGAAGTCCACGTGGCCCGGGGTGTCGATGATGTTGATGGTGTGGTCGACATCGTCGAGCGGCCAGTGACAGGTCGTCGCGGCGGACGTGATCGTGATACCGCGCTCCTGCTCCTGCTCCATCCAGTCCATCGTGGCAGCGCCGTCGTGGACTTCACCGATCTTGTAGGAGACACCGGTGTAGAACAGGATCCGCTCGGTGGTCGTCGTCTTGCCCGCGTCGATGTGGGCCATGATCCCGATGTTGCGGACCCTGGCCAGGTCAAGCGAAGTGGTGGCCATGTGGCTCAGTCTTCTCTCGGTTTCGATGGGGGTGGTGACTACCAGCGGTAGTGCGCGAAGGCCTTGTTGGACTCGGCCATCTTGTGCGTGTCCTCGCGGCGCTTCACGGAGGCGCCGAGGCCATTGCTGGCGTCGAGGATCTCGTTCATGAGGCGCTCGGTCATGGTCTTCTCGCGACGGGCGCGGGAGTACCCGACCATCCAGCGCAGCGCCAGGGTGTTCTGGCGGCCCGGACGGACCTCGACCGGCACCTGGTAGGTCGCACCGCCGACGCGGCGGGACTTGACCTCGAGGGTCGGCTTGATGTTCTCCAGAGCGCGCTTGAGCGTGATGACCGGGTCGGCGCCGGCCTTCTCGCGCACGCCTTCCAGAGCGCCGTACACGATGCGCTCGGCAGTGGAGCGCTTACCGTGCAGGAGGATCTTGTTGACGAGAGACGTCACCAGCGGGGAGCCGTAAACCGGGTCGATGATGACCGGGCGCTTCGGGGCGGGGCCCTTACGAGGCATTCTTACTTCTCCTTCTTGGCGCCGTAGCGGCTGCGAGCCTGCTTACGGTTCTTGACGCCCTGCGTGTCGAGGGAGCCGCGGATGATCTTGTAGCGAACACCCGGCAGGTCCTTCACACGACCGCCACGCACGAGCACGATCGAGTGCTCCTGCAGGTTGTGGCCCTCGCCCGGGATGTAAGCGGTGACCTCGATACCACTGGTAAGGCGCACACGGGCGACCTTGCGCAGGGCCGAGTTCGGCTTCTTCGGGGTGGTCGTGTACACACGCGTGCAAACGCCACGACGCTGGGGGGATCCCTTGAGCGCGGGCGTCTTGTTCTTCTCGACCTTGTCCTGCCGGCCCTTTCGGACCAGCTGCTGGATCGTAGGCACCGTTTCTCCGGTTTCTGTGTGCCGATCTCGATAAAACTAACCTGGGGACCGACCCACGCGGTCGGGTGTGTCGCGGACCCCGCACGTCCCCGTCCGTGAGGTGGGGAAGTGCGTGTGTTCGGGTGTCGCGGCCTCGGTGCCCCCACGCGGTCACAAGGCACGCGCGAGAACCCGGGCACACCCCAGGCACAAGGTCAGAGCCTACCTACCGCATCGGCTGCGGTCAAAACACATGCATACGGGCGGGATTCCCGCTGCTCACGGCCACATCTCGGCCACTCACGGTCCTGGCGAGAAGGCGATGAACGCGACGATCAGCATCACGAACGCCACGACTTCCACATACCCCAGGATCAGCCCGGCGAGCGCCAGGCCGTCCCCGTCCTGCCCGGTCTGCCGGATCCGGTTCCTCGCCACATGGCCCAGCACGATCGCCGGAAGCGACGTCATACCCCCGGTGAACGGAGCCGCAATTCCGCACACCAGCGACGCGATGGCCTGCCCGTTGGTCCCCGGCGGCACCGCGGTCATCGGCATGTAGGGAGCCGGGATGTACGGCGGCGCCTGCGGCAGGAAGGCCGGCGGCACCACAGCTCTCGGAATGTCCGCCGTGACCTCGTCCAACTCGCCGTACGTCCGGGCCTGGTAGGCGAGCCCGACACGGTCCTCGTACTCCGGCTGCGTGAGCCGCCCCTCGGTGAAAGCGTCCTTGAGGACGTTCACCGCTCTCTCCCGATCCGCATCCCCGGCCAGCATGTCTCCATGATGCCGCAGAGCGGCCGCCCCGTAACGGAGCGACCGCTCTGTGACCAGCTTGGGACGTAACTATCAGCCGTTGTACGGGCCGTAGTCGTAGTCCTCCAGCGGGACGGCCTGGCCGGAGCCGGTGCCGAACGGGCTGTAGTCGATGTCGTCGTAGCCGACGGCCGAGTACATCGCGGCCTTGGCCTCCTCGGTCGGCTCCACCCGGATGTTGCGGTAGCGGGAAAGACCCGTACCGGCCGGGATGAGCTTGCCGATGATGACGTTCTCCTTCAGGCCCAGCAGCGAGTCCGACTTGGCGTGGATCGCCGCGTCGGTCAGCACCCGGGTGGTCTCCTGGAAGGACGCCGCCGACAGCCACGACTCGGTGGCCAGCGACGCCTTGGTGATACCCATCAGCTGCGGACGACCCGAGGCCGGGTGACCGCCCTCGGAGACGACCCGCCGGTTCTCGGTCTCGAACCGGCCCCGCTCGACCAGCTCGCCGGGCAGCAGCTCGGCGTCGCCGGACTCGATGATCGTCACCCGGCGCAGCATCTGCCGGATGATGATCTCGATGTGCTTGTCGTGGATCGACACACCCTGCGAGTTGTAGACCTTCTGCACCTCGGCGACCAGGTGGATCTGCACCTGGCGCTGGCCCAGGATCCGCAGCACGTCGTGCGGGTTGGTCGCACCGTAGGTGAGCTTCTGGCCGACCTCGACGTGGTCGCCCTCGCCCACCTGCAGCTTGACGCGCTTGGAGATCGGGTAGGCCAGCTCCTCGGAGCCGTCGTCAGGGGTGACGACGAGCTTCTTGGTCTTCTCGGTCTCCTCGATCCGCACCCGGCCTGCCGCCTCGGAGATCGGGGCGACACCCTTCGGGACACGGGCCTCGAACAGCTCGACCACACGCGGCAGACCCTGCGTGATGTCGTCACCTGCCACACCACCGGTGTGGAAGGTACGCATGGTCAGCTGGGTGCCGGGCTCACCGATCGACTGGGCGGCGATGATGCCGACCGCCTCGCCGATGTCCACCAGCTTGCCGGTGGCCAGCGAACGCCCGTAGCAGTACGCGCACGTACCGACCGCGGACTCGCAGGTGAGGATCGAACGGGTCTTGACCTCTTCGACCCCGTGCCGCACGAGCTGGTCGATCAGCACATCGCCCAGGTCGACGTTGGCCGGCGCGATGACCTTGCCGTCCACCACGACGTCCTCGGCGAGCATCCGCGCGTACACGCTGGTCTCGACGTCGTCCGTCTTGCGGAGCGTGCCGTCCTGGCCGCGCTCTGCGATCCGCAGCTTCAGACCGCGCTCGGTGCCGCAGTCCTCCTCACGGATGATCACGTCCTGCGAGACGTCCACCAGACGACGGGTCAGGTAACCCGAGTCGGCGGTACGCAGCGCGGTGTCGGCCAGACCCTTACGGGCACCGTGGGTGGAGATGAAGTACTCCAGCACGGACAGGCCCTCACGGAAGGACGCCTTGATCGGCCGCGGGATGGTCTCGTTCTTGGCGTTCGAGACCAGACCGCGCATACCCGCGATCTGACGCATCTGCATCATGTTTCCGCGGGCGCCCGAGTCGACCATCATGAAGATCGGGTTGGTCTTCGGGAAGTTGGCGTTCATCGCCGCGGCAACCTCGTTGGTCGCCTTGGTCCAGATGTTGATCAGCTCGTCCGAGCGCTCCTGCTTGGTGATCAGGCCGCGCTCGTACTGCTTCTGGACCTTCTCGTCCTGTGCCTCGTAGGACGCGATGATGGCCTTCTTCGCCTCCGGCACCACGATGTCGGTGACCGACACGGTGACACCGGAACGGGTCGCCCAGTGGAAGCCCGCCGCCTTCAGGTTGTCGAGCGTCGCCGCCACGATCACCTTCGGGTAGCGCTCGGCGAGGTCGTTGACGATCTCGGAGAGCTGCTTCTTGCCGACCGCGTAGTCCACGAACGGGTAGTCCTCGGGCAGCAGCTCGTTGAAGAGCGCGCGGCCCAGGGTCGTCCGCAGCCGGAAGCTGTCGCCGAGCTGGTAGGGCTGCTCGCCCTCGCCGGGCTCCGGCGGCAGCCAGCCGCGCGGCGGGACGGTGCCCACCGGGAAGCGGATGTCGACCTGCGCCTGCATCGCCAGCTCACGGTTGTCGAACGCCATGATCGCCTCGGCGGTGGCGCCGAACGCCCGGCCCTCTCCGGTGACCGCGCGCTCCTCGGAGTCCGTGGTCAGGAAGAACAGGCCGAGCACCATGTCCTGGGTCGGCATGGTGACCGGGCGGCCGTCGGCCGGCTTCAGGATGTTGTTCGAGGACAGCATCAGGATGCGGGCCTCGGCCTGCGCCTCCGCGGACAGCGGCAGGTGCACGGCCATCTGGTCGCCGTCGAAGTCCGCGTTGAAGGCGGTGCAGACCAGCGGGTGGATCTGGATGGCCTTGCCCTCGACCAGCTGCGGCTCGAAGGCCTGGATACCCAGGCGGTGCAGGGTCGGCGCACGGTTCAGCAGCACCGGGTGCTCGGCGATGACCTCTTCCAGCACGTCGTAGACGACCGTGCGGCCGCGCTCGACCATGCGCTTGGCCGACTTGATGTTCTGCGCGTGGTTCAGGTCCACCAGGCGCTTCATCACGAACGGCTTGAAGAGCTCCAGCGCCATGGCCTTGGGCAGGCCGCACTGGTGCAGCTTGAGCTGCGGGCCGACGACGATCACCGAACGGGCGGAGTAGTCGACTCGCTTGCCGAGCAGGTTCTGACGGAAGCGGCCCTGCTTGCCCTTGAGCATGTCGGACAGCGACTTCAGCGGGCGGTTGCCGGGTCCGGTGACCGGGCGGCCGCGCCGGCCGTTGTCGAAGAGCGCGTCCACGGCCTCCTGGAGCATGCGCTTCTCGTTGTTCACGATGATCTCGGGCGCGCCGAGGTCGAGAAGCCGCTTCAGGCGGTTGTTGCGGTTGATCACGCGGCGGTACAGGTCGTTCAGGTCGGAGGTCGCGAAGCGGCCACCGTCCAGCTGCACCATCGGACGCAGGTCCGGCGGGATCACCGGGACGCAGTCCAGCACCATGCCGTTGGGCTTGTTGGTGGTCTGCAGGAACGCCGAGACGACCTTGAGGCGCTTGAGCGCACGGGTCTTCTTCTGGCCCTTGCCGGTACGGATGATCTCGCGGAGGCGCTCGGCCTCCTGGTCCAGGTCGAAGGACTCCAGGCGCTTCTGCAGCGCCGCGGCACCCATCGAGCCCTGGAAGTACGTGCCGAAGCGGTCGCGCAGCTCGCGGTAGAGCAGCTCGTCGCCCTCCAGGTCCTGGACCTTGAGGTTCTTGAACCGGGCCCAGACCTCGTCGAGGCGGTCGATCTCGCGCTGCGCGCGGTCGCGCAGCTGCTTCATCTCACGCTCGGCGCCCTCACGGACCTTGCGGCGGACGTCGGCCTTGGCGCCCTCGTTCTCCAGCTCGCCGAGGTCGGCTTCCAGCTTCTTCTGCCGGCCCTCGACGTCGGCGTCGCGGCGCTGCTCGACCTGCTGGCGCTCCACGGAGACCTGCGCCTCCAGGGAGGGCAGATCACGGGTGCGGCGCTCGTCGTCGACCCACGTGATCATGTAGGCCGCGAAGTAGATGACCTTCTCGAGGTCCTTCGGGGCGAGGTCGAGCAGGTATCCCAGCCGGGACGGGACACCCTTGAAGTACCAGATGTGGGTGACGGGAGCGGCAAGCTCGATGTGGCCCATCCGCTCACGACGCACCTTGGCGCGAGTGACCTCGACGCCGCAGCGCTCGCAGATGATGCCCTTGAAGCGGACCCGCTTGTACTTGCCGCAGTAGCACTCCCAGTCCCGGGTGGGGCCGAAGATCTTCTCGCAGAAGAGCCCGTCCTTTTCCGGCTTGAGGGTGCGGTAGTTGATGGTCTCCGGCTTCTTCACTTCGCCGTGCGACCAGGTCCGGATGTCGTCCGCGGTGGCGAGGCCGATCCGCAGCTCATCGAAGAAGTTGACGTCGAGCACTGTGTCGTCAATCCCTCTCAGGGTTGATTCTCAAATGGTCTGAACGGGTCGTGGGGGCCGCCCGGGCTCCCCTTCCAAAGGGGTCCGGGCGGCGACCCGTCAGACCTCTTCGACGCTGCTCGGCTCGCGCCGGGACAGGTCGATTCCGAGCTCTTCCGCGGCGCGGAACACGTCCTCGTCGGTGTCGCGCATCTCGATGGACATACCGTCCGAGGACAGCACCTCCACGTTGAGGCAGAGCGACTGCATTTCCTTGATGAGCACCTTGAAGGACTCGGGAATGCCGGGCTCGGGGATGTTCTCGCCCTTGACGATGGCCTCGTAGACCTTCACGCGGCCGAGTACGTCGTCGGACTTGATGGTCAGCAGCTCCTGGAGCGCGTATGCGGCGCCGTACGCTTCCAGCGCCCACACCTCCATCTCGCCGAATCGCTGCCCGCCGAACTGCGCCTTACCACCCAGCGGCTGCTGGGTGATCATCGAGTACGGTCCGGTGGACCGGGCGTGCAGCTTGTCGTCCACCAGGTGGTGGAGCTTCAGGATGTACATGTAACCGATCGAGATCGGCTCGGGGAACGGCTCGCCGGAGCGGCCGTCGAAGAGCCGGGCCTTGCCGGACGGCAGGACCATGCGGTCGCCGTCGCGGTTCGGGACCGTGGACTCGAACAGTCCGCGGATCTCGTCCTCACGGGCGCCGTCGAAGACCGGCGTCGCCACGTTGGTGCCGGGCTCGACCCGGTGGGCGTCGATCGCCTCCAGGCGGCGCGCCCACTCGTCGGCGACACCGGAGACGTCCCAGCCCTGCTTGGCGAGCCAGCCGAGGTGGATCTCCAGCACCTGTCCCGGGTTCATCCGGGACGGGACACCGAGCGGGTTGAGGATGATGTCGACCGGGCTGCCGTCCTCCAGGAACGGCATGTCCTCGACGGGGAGGATCTTGGAGATGACGCCCTTGTTGCCGTGGCGTCCGGCCAGCTTGTCGCCGTCGGTGATCTTGCGCTTCTGCGCCACGTACACGCGCACCAGCTGGTTCACACCGGGGGGCAGCTCGTCGCCCTCCTCGCGGTCGAAGACCCGGACGCCGATGATCTTGCCGACCTCGCCGTGCGGGACCTTGAGCGAGGTGTCGCGGACCTCACGGGCCTTCTCGCCGAAGATCGCGCGCAGCAGCCGCTCCTCCGGGGTCAGCTCGGTCTCGCCCTTCGGGGTGACCTTGCCGACCAGGATGTCGCCGGCGACCACGTCGGCGCCGATCCGGATGATGCCGCGCTCGTCGAGGTCCGCCAGCACCTCCTCGGAGACGTTCGGGATGTCCCGGGTGATCTCCTCGGGGCCCAGCTTGGTGTCACGGGCGTCGACCTCGTGCTCCTCGATGTGGATCGAGGACAGGACGTCGTCCTGCACGAGGCGCTGCGACAGGATGATCGCGTCCTCGTAGTTGTGGCCTTCCCACGGCATGAACGCGACCAGCAGGTTCTTGCCGAGGGCCATCTCGCCCTCCTGCGTGGAGGGGCCGTCGACCAGGACCTGGGTGGCGACGACGCGGTCGCCCTCGTTCACCACGACCTTCTGGTTGAAGGAGGTGCCCTGGTTGGAGCGGGAGAACTTGGCCACCCGGTAGGTGGTGTACGTGCCGTCGTCGTTGGTCACCGTGACGTAGTCGGCGGAGACCTCCTGGACCACACCGTCCTTCTCGGCCTTGATGACGTCGCCGGCGTCGACCGCGCAGCGGTACTCCATGCCGGTGCCGACCAGCGGCGCCTCGGCCTTGATCAGCGGCACGGCCTGGCGCATCATGTTCGCGCCCATGAGGGCACGGTTGGCGTCGTCGTGCTCGAGGAACGGGATCATCGCGGTCGCGACCGACACCATCTGGCGCGGCGAGACGTCCATGTAGTCGACGTCGTCACCGGGGATGTAGTCGATCTCGCCGCCGCGGCGGCGGACCAGCACGCGGGACTCGGCGTACCGCATGTCCTCGGACAGCGGCGCGTTGGCCTGCGCGATGACGAAGCGGTCTTCCTCGTCCGCGGTCAGGTAGTCGACGTCGTCGGTGACGACACCGTCGACGACCTTGCGGTACGGCGTCTCGATGAAGCCGAACGCGTTGACCCGGCCGTAGGAGGCCAGCGAGCCGATCAGACCGATGTTCGGGCCTTCGGGCGTCTCGATCGGGCACATGCGGCCGTAGTGCGAGGGGTGCACGTCACGGACCTCGAAGCCGGCCCGCTCACGGGACAGGCCACCGGGGCCGAGCGCGTTCAGACGGCGCTTGTGGGTCAGGCCCGACAGCGGGTTCGTCTGGTCCATGAACTGCGACAGCTGGCTGGTGCCGAAGAACTCCTTGATGGAGGCGACGACCGGCCGGATGTTGATCAGGGTCTGCGGCGTGATCGCCTCGACGTCCTGGGTGGTCATGCGCTCGCGCACGACCCGCTCCATACGGGCGAGACCCGTACGGACCTGGTTCTGGATCAGCTCGCCGACGTTGCGGATGCGGCGGTTGCCGAAGTGGTCGATGTCGTCGACCTCGACCATGATCGAGCGGCCGGACTCGCCGACCGTCTCGGTCTCACCGGCGTGCAGCTTCACCAGGTACTTGATCGTGGCGAGGATGTCGTCGGTGGTCAGCACGCCGGCGTCCAGCGGCTCGTCCGCGCCGAGCTTCTTGTTGACCTTGTAGCGGCCGACCTTGGCGAGGTCGTAGCGCTTCGGGTTGAAGTAGAGGTTCTCCAGCAGGGTCTGGGCGGCCTCCTTGGTCGGCGGCTCGCCCGGACGCAGCTTGCGGTAGATGTCGAGCAGTGCGTCGTCCTGGCCCTGGGTGTGGTCCTTCTCCAGGGTGGCGCGCATCGACTCGTACTCGCCGAACTCCTCGAGGATCTGCTCGGTGCTCCAGCCGAGCGCCTTGAGCAGCACCGTGACCGACTGCTTGCGCTTGCGGTCGATGCGGACACCGACCATGTCGCGCTTGTCGATCTCCATCTCCAGCCAGGCACCCCGGGACGGGATGATCTTGGCGGAGAAGATGTCCTTGTCGGACGTCTTGTCGATCGAGGAGTCGAAGTAGACACCCGGCGAGCGGACCAGCTGCGAGACGACGACACGCTCGGTGCCGTTGATGCAGAAGGTGCCCTTGTTGGTCATCAGCGGGAAGTCGCCCATGAAGACCGTCTGGGACTTGATCTCGCCGGTCTCGTTGTTGGTGAACTCGGCGGTGACGAAGAGCGGCGCACCGTAGGTGAAGTCGCGCTCCTTGCACTCGTCGAGCGAGTTCTTCGGCGGCTCGAAGCGGTGGTCACGGAAAGTGAGCGACATCGACCCGGAGAAGTCCTCGATCGGGGAGATCTCCTCGAAGATCTCCTCCAGACCTGACTTCCTGGGGACATCCTGCCCACTGTCCAGGGCCGCCTCGACCCGAGCCTTCCACGCGGCATTGCCGAGCAGCCAGTCAAAGCTCTCGGTCTGGAGCGCGAGGAGGTTCGGAACTTCGAGCGGTTCACGGATCTTCGCGAAAGAGATGCGCAGCGGGGCGGTGCTGGCGCCGTTGTTCGAATTGGTGGTCGAGGCGTTGCGCGAGGCGGCCAAGAGGGGGTCCTTCCGAGGGCTCGGACTCACTACGCGCGTACCGGTCCGCCCCTGAGGACCAGAAGAAAACCCTGATGACGGGCCTCTTCAGCAGTGCTCAGACGTGGGCATGCTCCTGGTGACGGGCCAGGCAGCAGCTAACAGGCAGCGCAAAGGGTCAGTGTAGCCACTTGGCACACTGATGTCCAGAGCCATGATTCGGAGTACCGAATCGTCGCCCCCTCTGCCCGTCTCGCGGGTCCCAGCCTCGGAATCTGGAACCCCATCCGTCAACCCTGCCGTCGTGCTGCATAGCCATGCATTCCCGCATCGCCGCCGATCCATGCATCGGACCCGGACCGAAGTCCCGGGCGATGTCGTGACCGATGTCGCGGCGCGTCCTGAGAATTGCGCGCCGCGTGCCATACGTCAAGGCCCCAGCCCCGTGGACATGTTCGCAGACGTGCTCTCAGCAGGAGAGATCACCTTACCGGGCCGGTACGACAACGCCGGCACGGCCCGCCGGAGGCGCACGAACGACCGAGGGCGGCCACCCTTTCGGGTGGCCGCCCTGCGGCGTGTGGAGCACTGGCTCCGGGGTCCTGCTGCTGTCACAGGGCGTGGCCGAAACCGCGCCGTGCAACGGGTGTCACAAGGAGTTACTTGACCTCGACCGAGGCACCGGCGGCCTTGAGCGCGTCGGCACCCTTGTCCGCGGCCTCCTTGGCGACCTTCTCCAGGACGGGCTTGGGGGCGCCGTCCACGAGGTCCTTGGCTTCCTTCAGGCCGAGCGAGGTCAGCTCACGCACGACCTTGATGACCTGGATCTTCTTGTCACCGGCGGCGGTGAGGATGACGTCGAACTCGTCCTGCTCCTCCGGCGCGTCCGCGACGACACCCGGGCCCGCGGGGCCGGCAACGGCGACGGGGGCGGCGGCGGTGACGTCGAACTTCTCCTCGAAGGCCTTCACGAACTCGGCGAGCTCGATGAGGGTGAGGGTCTCGAACTGGGCGAGCAGTTCGTCCTGGCTGAGCTTGGTCGCCATGAGGGCGGTCCTTCCACTAAATCGGCAGGTGCCGGATGTACAAGTCGGCGGGCGTACGGTCGGCCCGCGTCGGCCGGTGCCCTGCGGCACCGACCTGCGACCGGTGCCTTGCGGCGCCGGTCATCGTGCGAGCCGAATTACTCGGCACCGCCCTGCTCGGCCTCGGCCTTCTTGGCACGAAGCGCCTCCGCGGTGCGGACGAACTTCGCGGGGAGCGCCTGGAAGAGCGCGGCAGCCTGGGACTGCTTGCCCTTCATGGCACCCGCCAGCTTGGCGAGCAGAACCTCGCGGGACTCGAGGTCCGCAAGCTTCTTGATCTCGTCGGCGGACAGCGCCTTGCCGTCAAGGACACCGCCCTTGATGACGAGGTTCGGGTTGTCCTTGGCGAAGTCGCGCAGACCCTTCGCCGCCTCGACCGGGTCACCGGTCACGAAGGCGACAGCAGACGGACCCGCGAACAGGTCGTCGAGCTGGTTGATCCCGGCCTCGTTGGCCGCGATCTTGGTCAGCGTGTTCTTCACCACGGCGTACGTGGCGTTCTCACCGAGCGAACGGCGCAGCGTCTTGAGCTGCGCCACGGTGAGACCGCGGTACTCGGTCAGCACAGCGGCGTTCGAGGAGCGGAACTGATCCGTCAACTCGGCAACCGCGGCAGCCTTGTCAGGCCTCGCCATGAGTCTCGGCCTCCTTCCGGGGTGATTGCGGACCGCACGGAATTGAAGGAGGCGACGTGGCAATGACAAACGCCCCGGCGCAGGCGCACGGGGCGTGACTCCACGGAGTTTCCTCCGGAGTTCATCCACGAATCACCTGCGCGGGCCGTCCGCGTGCTGCGGATCCTTCGGTCACCCCACCCGTTTCCGGACACGGTGACGACCAGCGGTCTTTGGCTTCCCGGGAAGCGTACGGGACCGCGGCCCCGCGGAGCAAATCGCCCGCGGGGCCGCGGTCCCGCACCCGCCTGTCCTGTGGCCAGACCGTCCTGTGGCCGGGCAGGCGCCGGTTCATGAGCCGGGAGATCGGCTCATCGACCGGGAGGTCAGTTCATGAGCTGCGTGACGTCGACGGTGTCGAACGCCGACGGCGCCTTGACGTTCACCGCGGTGCCGAAGTCCGAGTAGTAGGTCCTGGTCTTCATCACCCCGGCCTTCGTGGAGGCCGTGACGACCGCCTCGACCGGCAGGTTGTCCTGCGACACCCACAGGTCGACCGTCTCCGTGGTGACCCCGCTCTTGGCGAGCATGTCGCGCAGCTGCGCCTGGTCCGCGGCGCTCAGGTTCGGCAGCGTCTTCCCGGTGATCTCGGTCAGGTCGACGGTGCCCGTGTAGTGCGTGGTCCGCACGCCCCTGACGGTCTCCGTGCCGACGGTCCTGGTGTCGGGCGACGCCAGGGCGGCGTCCACGCTCTTGACCGGGTTGTTGTTCTGGATCGTGTCCTTGAGGTACGTGCCCGAGGTGCCGGTGAACTTGGCCAGATCGGCGTAGGTGTACTTGATCCAGTGCTTGCCGTTGAGCTGCGGGGCCATCGCGGGCCCCATGTTCACGAAGTACGCGTCCGGCAGGTAGCGCGCGTTCATGCTGGTCGGCGCGCCGGCCTCGCGCAGCGAGTCGGCCACGGCGCCGCCGGTGTAGGTGATCGTCATGTCACCCACGAGACCGCTCCCCCAGTCCAGGGCGCCCTTGGTGTTCATCGACATCGAGGTGCCGACCGAGATCGTCGAGTCGACCTTCGCCGAGTGGACGCCCGTGGCGGTCTTCTTCACCAGGTCCAGCGCGGTGATCGCGTGCGCCGCCCCTGACAGCGGTGCGGACGCCTTCCCGGAGCCCGTGGCCACCGGCACCGACGTCTTCTCGTCGCCCCCCGACGCCGACGAGCCGAGCGGCCCGCAGGCCGCCAGTGCGAGCAGTGACACCGCGGCGAGGGCCGCGGACGTCACGCTCTTCGTTCCACGCATGATCTGTCCCCCCTTATGGGGACACCACGTCCCCTGAAACCAGCGGAACACTAACCCACCCCCCTGACAAGACCGCAGGGCGGGTTGTACCAGGACCCTTACGGACCCGCTACGGACTCCGGGTGCACAGGGGTGCGCGGGGCGGGTGCGGACCGGGCAGGGGCGCCTACCGGCCCGGATGCGAAACGCCCCGCACCCCCGGGTGGACCGGGAGTGCGGGGCGTGGGGTTTCGCGCCCGGGCGTCAGATCGACGCCGGGTCCTCCTCGACCAGGAGGTTGCGGGTGCGGTTGGGGTCGATCTGGATGCCGGGGCCCATGGTGGTGGACACGGCCGCCTTCTTGACGTAGCGCCCCTTGGCGGCGGACGGCTTCAGACGCAGGATCTCGTCCAGGGCCGCCGCGTAGTTCTCCACCAGGCGGGTCTCGTCGAAGGAGACCTTGCCGATGATGAAGTGCAGGTTGGAGTGCTTGTCGACGCGGAACTCGATCTTGCCGCCCTTGATCTCGGTGACCGCCTTCGCCACGTCGGGCGTCACGGTGCCGGTCTTCGGGTTCGGCATCAGACCACGCGGGCCGAGGACGCGGCCGAGGCGGCCGACCTTGCCCATGAGGTCCGGGGTGGCGACGACGGCGTCGAAGTCCAGCCGGCCCTTCGCCACCTCGTCGATCAGTTCGTCGGAGCCGACGATGTCGGCTCCCGCGGCTTCCGCGGCCGCAGCACGGTCACCGGTCGCGAAGACCAGGACCCGGGCGGTCTTGCCGGTGCCGTGCGGAAGGTTCACGGTGCCACGGACCATCTGGTCGGCCTTGCGCGGGTCCACACCCAGGCGGAAGGCGACCTCGACGGTCGAGTCGAACTTGGTGGTCGCGGTCTCCCTGGCGAGACGGACAGCCTCCAGGGGCGCGTACAGGCGCTCCTGGTCGATCTTGGCGTCCGCAGCGCGGAGAGACTTGCTGCGCTTGCTCACGGTTCTGCTCCTACGGTCTTGAATGGAGTCGTGGTGCGGGCCGAGCAGGCCCTGCCACAGCTGTGCTTCTCAGACGGGCGTCAGCCGATGCCCTTATCGCTCGGGCGTCAGCCCTTGCCGTTTTCGCTCGGGCTTCCTGCTCACTCGCTTCGCGGACGGCCTCGTTCCTCGGCCGGCCACTGCGCGAGCTCGGGCGTCAGCCCTCGACGGTGATGCCCATCGAGCGCGCGGTGCCCGCGATGATCTTCTCGGCGGCGTCGAGGTCGTTCGCGTTCAGGTCGGGGAGCTTCGTCGTGGCGATCTCCCGCACCTGGGCGCGGCTGAGCTTGGCGACCTTCTTGACGTGCGGCTCGCCGGAGCCCTTGTCGACACCCGCGGCCTTGAGGATCAGCTTGGCCGCCGGCGGGGTCTTGGTGATGAAGGTGAAGGAGCGGTCGTCGTAGACCGTGATCTCCACCGGGATCACCATGCCGCGCTGCGACTCGGTCGCCGCGTTGTAGGCCTTGCAGAACTCCATGATGTTCACGCCGTGCTGGCCCAGCGCGGGGCCGACCGGCGGCGCCGGGTTGGCCGCGCCGGCGTTGATCTGGAGCTTGATCAGCCCCGTGATCTTCTTCTTCTTGGGAGGCATTGCTCTCTCCGGGTCCTGTTGAGAGTTTTTTCGTGCCTGCGAGCAGGCATACCGCACCACGATAGCCGGTAACGTCCCCGGCCCTGAAATCCGCGGGCCCCGACCCCTCTCCGAGGGCCCTCGGGGTCTTTCACCGCACCCCGTCGTCACCATGTGTGAGCACTCGATTACACGGGCATCTACCGTACGGGCGGGCCGAGTTGGCGTGGCCTTTGGTCACACGAGTCGTTGTCCGGCTCAACCGCTGCACCTGCACCAGCCCATGCGGTAGCTGAAATTCCGGTCTACGCGGGAAGAATTCTTGGCATGAACACTTCCCGTGGCTACCTACCGGCTGGTACCAAGTGGGTGCAGCGTTCCCCCACTTGGAGGTTCCGTGAGACTGACCAGGCCTTTAGTCGCCCTCGCCGCACTCGCGTTCGCCCTCGTGGCGGCTCTGGTGCTGACCGGACCCGCACAAGCCGCAGGACCGGCGTACGTCGCGCTCGGTGACTCGTACTCGGCCGGGAACGGCGCCGGCAACTACATCAGCTCCAGCGGCAACTGCCACCGCAGCAACAGCGCCTACCCGGCGCTGTGGGCCGGCGCCCACAGCCCGTCCTCCTTCACCTTCGCCGCCTGTTCCGGTGCGGTGACCAGCGACGTGACCGGCAGCCAGCTCGGCGGGCTCAACTCGTCCACCGGCCTGGTCACCGTCACCATCGGCGGCAATGACGCGGGCTTCTCCGACGTCATCACCACCTGCGTGACCGGCTCCGACAGCACCTGCGTCAACCGGGTCAACACCGCCGAGGCCTTCGTCAGGAACACCCTGCCCGGGCGCCTCGACACCGTCTACAACGCCATCCACGCCAAGGCGCCCAACGCCCGGGTCGTCGTCCTCGGCTACCCGGACATGTACACCCTCAACGTCTTCTGCATCGGCATGAGCGCCACCAAGCACCAGAAGATCGACGAGGCAGCCGACGTCCTCGACTCCACCACGGCCTCGGTCGCCGCCGCCCACGGCTTCGTCTTCGGCGACGTCCGCTCCACCTTCAAGGGCCACGAACTCTGCTCCGGCGACGACTACCTGCACTCCCTGGTCATCTCACCGAGCTGGGAGTCCTACCACCCCACCGCCACCGGCCACTCCGCCGGCTACCTCCCCGTCCTGAACGCCAACGACTGACCCGCACGCGCGAGAGAGCCCCTGCTCAGCGGGAAACCGCTGGTCAGGGGCTCTCTCGGAAGCTGCGGAACTAGTTCTTCTGGATCTGGTCGAAGCTGAGCTCGACCGGGGTCTCGCGGCCGAAGATCTCGACCAGGCCCTTGACCTTCTTGGAGTCGGGATTGATCTCGTTGATCGTGGCCTGCAAGGTCGCGAAGGGGCCGTCGGTGACGGTGACCGAGTCGCCGACCTCGAAGTCCAGGACCTGGACCTCGACCTTGCGGGGCTGGGCGGTGCCCTCCGCGATGGCGGCGGCCTCGGCCGCGGCCTCGACCTCGGGGGCGAGCATCTTGACGATCTCGTCCAGGGTCAGCGGATACGGGTCGTACGCATTGCCGACGAAGCCGGTGACACCGGGGGTGTTCCGGACGACGCCCCAGGACTCGTTCGTCAGGTCCATGCGGACCAGGACGTAGCCGGGGAGCTTGTTCTGCCGGATGGTCTTGCGGTCGCCGTTCTTGATCTGAACGACTTCCTCCTGCGGGACCTCGGCCTGGTAGATGTACTCCTCGACGTTCAGCGAGACGGCACGCTGCTCCAGGTTGGACTTCACCCGGTTCTCGTAGCCCGCGTACGTGTGGATGACGTACCACTCGCCGGGCAGGGTGCGCAGCTCCTCGCGGAACGCGGCCACCGCGTCGACGGGGGTCAGCGGCGCCGCGGCCTCGTCGGAATCCTCCTCCGAGGCGTCCTCCTCGGACTCCCCGCCCTCTGCGGACTCCTCCGACTCGGACTCCGAATCCCCGTGGACGGCGGCCTGCTCGGCGGATTCGCCCTCGGCCAGGTCGGCGGCAACCGCCTGGTCGACGTCTCCGTCGGCGGCCTCGACGATGTCGAGCGCGGTTTCGGCGCCCTCGACGGACTCGTCGGCGTCGTACACGTTCGGGTCAGACACGGTGACTGCTTCTTCCTGACTTCAGAGGTGGCACTGCGGGCGGGGCGGCCAGCGGCCAGCGCCCTCCGCGCGGACTGGGGGAACCCAGCCGAAGACGGCCCAGCCGGAAGGCGACTCAGCCGAAAACGGAGGAAATAAGCTTCCCGAAGCCCCAGTCAACCACGGCCACGAATCCGATGACGACCACAACGAAGACAATCACCACAGTGGTGTACGTGGTGAGGTCGTTGCGGCTGGGCCAGACGACCTTGCGGAGCTCCGCGATGATCTGGCGGTAGAAAAGCGCGAGGCGACCCAGCGGGCCCTTCTTGCCGCGCTTGCCTCCGCGGCGGGGCTTCCGGTCGGAGTCCTTGTCGTCCTGAGTCGCGTCAGGCTCAGGGACCTCGATGGAGTCCGTGATCTCAGTCACTCGTCCTCACCTGACTCCGGGTCGTGGCCGTGCCGCGCCCGTCGCGCGGTACGGCGAGTGCTTACCTGCCTGCCCACGTCCAGGTCGGACGTGTGGAGCAGGGCCGGAGGGACTTGAACCCCCAACCGCTGGTTTTGGAGACCAGTGCTCTACCAATTGAGCTACGACCCTTCGACAGACACTCCCAACGTACCGCAGGCGACATCGCCGGGAGGGCCATCGACGGTTGAGTGTACGTGCTCGGACGCTCCCCGTCGAACGGCTGGCACCGGATCGCCTCCGAACGTGTCCATTCGGGTTCAAACCCCGGTGCCGGGCGGGGTATGCGTCTGGGAGCATGCAGTCATGACCGCAGCCACTCCCCCTGTACCGCCTGCTACCGACCGGCGGGTGTCGGCCCGTATCGGTTCGATCTCCGAGTCCGCCACCCTCGCCGTGGACGCCAAGGCCAAGGCCCTCAAGGCCGCCGGGCGCCCCGTGATCGGCTTCGGCGCCGGTGAGCCCGACTTCCCGACCCCCGGCTACATCGTCGACGCCGCCGTCGAGGCCTGCCGCAACCCGAAGTACCACCGCTACACCCCGGCCGGCGGGCTGCCGGAGCTCAAGGCGGCCATCGCCGCCAAGACGCTCCGCGACTCGGGCTACGAGGTGGACGCCTCGCAGGTGCTGGTCACCAACGGCGGCAAGCAGGCCATCTACGAGGCCTTCGCCGCGGTGCTCGACCCGGGCGACGAGGTCATCGTGCCCGCCCCCTACTGGACCACCTACCCCGAGTCGATCCGGCTCGCCGGCGGCGTCCCGGTCGACGTCGTCGCCGACGAGACCACCGGCTACCGGGTCACGGTCGAGCAGCTGGAGGCGGCCCGCACCGAGCGGACGAAGGTGCTGCTCTTCGTCTCGCCGTCCAACCCCACCGGCGCGGTCTACAGCGAGGCCGAGTCCGAGGCGATCGGCCGCTGGGCCGTCGACCACGGCCTGTGGGTGCTCACCGACGAGATCTACGAGCACCTCGTCTACGGCGACGCCACCTTCACCTCGCTGCCGGCGCTCGTCCCCGAGCTGCGCGACAAGTGCATCGTCGTCAACGGAGTGGCCAAGACGTACGCCATGACCGGCTGGCGGGTCGGGTGGATCGTCGGCCCCAAGGACATCGTGAAGGCCGCGACGAACCTCCAGTCGCACGCCACCTCGAACGTCAACAACGTGGCCCAGGCCGCGGCACTGGCCGCCGTCACCGGCGACCTCGACGCGGTCGCCGAGATGCGCACCG
The DNA here is from genome assembly GCF_043197715.1 of Streptomyces sp. NPDC049040. Lineage (NCBI taxonomy): Bacteria > Bacillati > Actinomycetota > Actinomycetes > Kitasatosporales > Streptomycetaceae > Streptomyces > Streptomyces sp. NPDC049040. Next base: position 150,228 of record NZ_JBICTO010000007.1, on the reverse strand, counting down.
CCTTCGACCGCCGCCGCCAGACCATCGTGCGGATGCTCAACGAGATCGACGGCGTCGTCTGCCCCACCCCCGAAGGCGCCTTCTACGTCTACCCCTCGGTGAAGGCCCTGCTCGGCAAGGAGATCCGCGGCAAGCGCCCGGCCACCTCCGTCGAGCTCGCCGCCCTCATCCTCGACGAGGCCGAGGTCGCCGTCGTCCCCGGCGAGGCCTTCGGCACCCCCGGGTACCTGCGGCTCAGCTACGCGCTCGGCGACGAGGACCTGGTCGAAGGCGTCTCGCGGATGCAGAAGCTGCTCGGCGAGGCCACGGACTGACCTGCGGTTCCGCGGCCCGCGCGACGCCCGGCCCGCATCCGTTTACGTGTGCGGGCAAGCCCCCGTTCGGAGAAAATGGTTCCGGGCGGGGGCTCGCGTATAGCAGGATCTTGGAATGGCACGCGAAGTACGTACGGGGCCGGGCCGGGACATCCGGCTCCTACCCAAGGCACACCTCCATCTGCACTTCACCGGCTCCATGCGCCCGGCCACCCTCATGGAACTGGCCGACAAACACGGCGTCCACCTCCCCGAGGCGCTGACCTCGGACGAGCCCCCCAAGCTGCGGGCCACCGACGAACGCGGCTGGTTCCGCTTCCAGCGGCTCTACGACGCCGCCCGCTCCTGCCTGCGCACCCCGGACGACATCCACCGGCTGGTGCGCGAAGCCGCCCAGGAGGACGCCGCCGACGGCTCCGGCTGGCTGGAGATCCAGGTCGACCCGACCTCCTACGCGCCCAGGCTCGGCGGGCTCATCCCGACCATGGAGATCATCCTCGACGCGGTCCACAGCGCCTCCCGCGACACCGGGGTCGGCATGGCCCTCGTGGTCGCCGCGAACCGCATGAAGCACCCCCTGGACGCCCGCACCCTGGCCAGGCTCGCCGTCCGGTACGCCGACCAGGGCGTCGTCGGCTTCGGGCTGTCCAACGACGAACGCCGGGGCCTCGCACGCGACTTCGACCGCGCCTTCGCCATCGCCCGCGACGGCGGCCTGCTCGCCGCCCCGCACGGCGGCGAGCTCGCGGGGCCCGCCAGCGTCCGCGACTGCCTCGACGACCTGCACGCGCAGCGCGTCGGTCACGGGGTGCGCGCCGCCGAGGACCCCAAGCTGGTCCGCCGGCTCGCCGAATCCGGTGTCACCTGCGAGGTCTGCCCGGCCTCCAACGTCGCCCTCGGCGTCTACGACAAGCCCGAGGATGTGCCGCTGCGGCTCCTCTACGACGCCGGCGTCCCCATGGCCCTCGGCGCCGACGACCCCCTGCTCTTCGGCTCCCGCCTCGCCGCGCAGTACGAGATCGCCCGCGACGTGCACGGCTTCACCGACCAGGAGCTCGCCGAGCTGGCCCGGCAGTCGGTGCTCGGCTCCCGGGCGCCGGACGATGTGCGCCGGCGGATGCTCGACGGGATCGACGCCTGGGCGCAGTGACCCTCGGGGGCACCCCCCGTGGTCTCGCCCGCCCCCCGTCCGGGCGAGACCCCCGGAGAGCAAGGAATCACGCGGAGCGGTTCCGGCGCACCTGCCCGGGTGCACACCGGGGGCGGTGCGGCGCTCCCGATGCACAGCGGCTGCCCTGTGGGACGTGGGGAGCCGGGGCCGCCGGGCGGGCGGCCGCATCGTCCTTGCGGTGGGTGGGGCTGCTGCCCGGACGCCGGTCACGGGCGGGGCCCTCCGGTGGGTGGGCCTACTGCCCGGTGGCGTGCGCCGCGCAGGGTGCTCTTCGCTGCGCGGGGCAGCTGCCCCGACGCCTGGTCACGGACGGGGCCCTCCGGTGGGTGGGCCTACTGCCCGGTGGCGTGCGCCGCGCAGGGTGCTCTTCGGTGCGCGGGGCAGCTGCCCCGACGCCTGGTCACGGACGGGGCCCTCCGGTGGGTGGGCCTACTGCCCGGTGGCGTGGGCCGCGCAGGGTGCTCTTCGCTGCGCGGGGCAGCTGCCCCGACGCCTGGTCACGGGCGGGGCCCTCCGGCGGGCAAGGGACCTGCCCGGTGGCGTGGGCCGCGCAGGGTGCTCTTCGCTGCGCGGGGCTGCTGCCCTGGGGCCTGGTCACGGACGGGGCCCTCCGGTGGGTGGGCCTACTGCCCGGTGGCGTGGGCCGCGCAGGGTGCTCTTCGGTGCGCGGGGCTGCTGCCCTGGGGCCTGGTCACGGGCGGGGCCCTCCGGCGGGCAAGGCGGCGACTCCGCGCGGTTTCGGGGGTGTTACTCCAGGGGCAGGGAACGGGCCATGTGCGCCGCCAGCGCGAGGTCGTGGACCCCGCACAACCCGTTCGCGGACTCCTGGGTCCGGCCCGCGGCCGGGTCAGGGTGCGAGATCAGCGGCTGCCGCACCTGCGCCTCCGCGCGCCTCAGGCGGGTCGCCACCGTCTTGGGGTGCACTCCGAGGCGGGCGGCCGCGCTCGGCGTGTGCTGGCCCGCCTCGATCCACGCGACGACCGTCGTCAGCAGGTCCTCGTCCAGCCGCGCCAGGTACTCCTCGGCCCAACGCCGTGGCCCGGCGTCCGCCAGCAGCTCCTCGAAATCCGGAGCGGGCCGCGGGTCCCGCTCCGAGCCCCCGCCCCCGGCCAGCGCGTCCACACGCAGCGCCACGTCCAGCCGGATCCGGTGGGCCAGCCGGCCGAGGTCCAGCCCCAGTGCCTCCCCCACCGTCTCCGCCCGCTGCCGCACCGTGTTGCGGTGGAAGCCGGCAAGCCGCGCAGCCCCGATCGGGCCGTACGCCAGCCACAGCCGCATCCCGTCGAGCCACTCGGCGCGCCGACCCGGCGGCCAGCCGTCGAACGGGGCCAGCACCTCCGCGGCCCACCGCCTCGCCGGCACCGCGGGCAGCAGCCGCACCAGCTCGACGTCGGGCGTGAAGACCGCGAAGCCGTCGGGGCTCGACCCGGCCGCGGCCAGCGCCCGCGTCGCCTCGCCGTGCGCGTCCGCGAGCCCGTCCAGCGGCACCGGCCGGCTCGCCCCGAGCCTGAAGCCCTCCCGGCCGGTGACCAGGCCGCGCAGCAGCGTCTCCGTGGGGGCGTCGGGCGTCGCGACGATGATCACCTGGTGCTCGTCGACCGGGCAGCCGACGACGAGGCCGGCATCCCCCAGGTGGTAGTGGCACGCCGACACCAGCGTGTCGCGGTGCGCCGCCCTGCCGCCGACGACGTAGACCCGCGCCTCCTGCGCCGTCAGCACCGCCGGGCTCATCGCCAGCGGGTGCGCCGCCCGCCGCGCCGCCAGCACCTGCCCCGCCATCAGCATCTGCAGCACCGACGCGCGGATCGGGGCGCGCTCGGCGTCGGCCGCTGCCCGCAGCCGCAGCCACGACGACAGCAGCAGCTCCGCCCTCGTCACCGCCTCGGTGACCGGCTGCGGCCAGCCGGCGGTACGCGCACGCGCCACAGCCAGCACGTGGTACGGCGGCACCGGGCCGAGCGCGTAGAGCCGTACGTTCCACTCGCCCACATCCGCGGCCGCGGCCTGCGTCGTGCCCTCGGCCAGTGCGGTGACCCGGTCGGCGGGCAGCGTCAGGCCGCCGGCGAGCGGGGGCGGCGGCCGGTGCGGGGCGAGCAATACGGCCTGGCCGCCGGTCATCCGCGCCAGCCAGCCCAGGATCCCGGCCGCGGTGCCGGGCGCCGCCTCCAGCTGCGTCGCGTACTCCAGCAGGTCCAGGAGGCGGCGGCCCGCGGCCGCCTCCTCGTCGGCCAGCAGCTGGGCGAGGCGCGGCACCGTACAGGTCTCCCGGTCGGTCAGCAGCACCGGCAGCCGGTGCCGGCCGGCCGCCTCCAGGACCTGCGGCGGTGCCGGTTCGCCCACCGCGAGCGCCGCGGCCCCGGCCCGCGCGAGGGCGCGGATGTCCGCGTCCTGCGCGGCAGGCGTCGTCATCACGGCCAGCACGTCGCGCCAGCCGCGGTCGCGGGCAGGGGTGATCGCCGGGTCGGCAGGCCAGACCCCCGCGACGGGCCGATCCCCCTCGCCGGCCACCCGCCCGGTGCGGCGGAGCCGGTCGGGGGCCGAACCGATCAGCGTGTCAAGGGTGAGCACGGGGTCTCCCGCGGGGCGCCGGGGGTCGTATCTCGTATCACCGAGGAGAACAGGAAAAGCCGGGCATGACGCTAGAGCTGCACACCGACCATCACCGGCTCGTTCACGAGGGTCACTCCGAAGGCCGCCCTCACCCCGTCGCGGACCTCGCGGGCCAGGGCCAGCAGGTCCTCGGTGGTGGCCTCGCCGCGATTGGTCAGCGCCAGCGTGTGCTTGCCGGAGATCCGGGCCGGGCCGGTGCCGTAGCCCTTGGTGAAGCCGGCCTTGTCGATCAGCCAGGCCGCGGACGTCTTCGTACGCTCACCGTCCGCGGGGAAGGCCGGCGGGGCCGCGTCCGGGCCGAGGCGGTCGTGCACGCGGTCCGTGAACGCGGCGAACTCCGCGGCGCTCAGCACCGGATTGGTGAAGAAGGAGCCGGCGGACCAGGTGTCGTGGTCGGCCTCGTCCAGCACCATGCCCTTGCCCGCGCGCAGCGAGAGCACGGTCGCGGCGGCCTTCTCCAGCGGCACCCGCTCGCCGGCCTCCACGCCGAGGGCGCGGGCGGTCTCCGCGTACTTCAGCGGGGCGGACATCCCGCCGGCGTCCTCGAGTGCGAAGCGGACGCGCAGGACGACGTAGCGGGACGGGTCCTCCTTGAAGCGGCTGCTGCGGTAGGAGAAGGCGCAGGCCTCGTTGGGGAGGGTGACCGTCTCGGCGGTCCTGCGGTCGTAGGCGAGGACGTCGGTGACGGTGCTTGACACTTCCTGGCCGTAGGCGCCGACGTTCTGGATCGGGGTGGCGCCGGCTGAGCCGGGGATGCCGGCCAGGCACTCGATGCCGGCCAGGCCCGCGCGCACGGTCGCGGCGACGGCCTCGCTCCAGGGCTCGCCGGCGGCGAGTTCGAGGGCGGTGCCGTTGAGGATCACGCCCTGGGTGGCGATGCGGATCGCGGTGCCGTCGAAGCCCTTGTCCGCGATGACGAGGTTGCTGCCGCCGCCGATGAGGAGGACGGGCTCGCCGCGGGAGTCGGCCTCGCGGACGGCGGCGATGAGGTCGGCGTCGGTGCGGGCCGTGACCAGGCGGGATGCGGGGCCGCCGAGGCGGAAGGTTGTGTACGGGGCGAGAGGGTGCACGGGGTCAGCCTAGGGGGGCGGGGGGCGGGGGTTCCGGAGGAGGGGGGCGAAATTAGCATATTTACGGCGCGGCACCCTCTTGCTTGGTTCGGCAGCCTCTTCCGAGCGCCACAAATATACGAACAATTTCGCCCCCCTCCTCCTCCACCCCCACCCCCCTCCTGCTCCACCCCCACCCCCTCCGTCGGGCGACAGCCGGGATCCGCTGCCCTCAGGGCGCCTACACGGCAAAAGGGCCCCCTCTGTCGGGGTGACAGCCAGGACCCGCTGTCCTCAGGGCGCCTACACGGGAAAGGGCCCCCTCCGTCGGGCGACAGCCAGGATCCGCTGCCCTGGCGGCGCCTACACGGCAAAAGGGCCCCCTCCGTCGGGCGACAGCCAGGACCCGCTGCCCTGAGGGCGCCTGCACGGCAGAAGGGGCGGGTGGCCGGGGTGGGAACCCGGACACCCACCCCTGAGGGGGTGCTGGTCAGGCCACCGGCTGGAGCCTCGGCGCTTCCGCCGCGTCCGGCTTCGGGGTCCTGCGGGAGGGCGCCTTCGGCAGCAGGAGGGCCGCCGCGAAGGCCGCGGCCAGGATCGCGGCGCCCACCCAGAGTGCGGGCAGCAGGCCGTCGACGAACGCCGCTCCAGACCCGTAGCCGCCCTGGGCCGCGAAGATCGAGCCGAGTACGGCGATCCCGAGCGCGCCCCCGACCTCACGCAGCGCGTTGTTGGCTCCGGACGCGATCCCCTGCTCCGCGGGGATGACGCTGGACATGACCAGGCTGGTCGCGGGGGCCACGAAGAGCGCCATGCCGGCTCCCGAGATCACGAGCGCGGGCAGCTGTGCCAGGTAGGACACGTCGGGCGACATGATCAGCGCGAACCACCCGAGGCCGATGGCCTGGAGCGCCAGTCCTGCGGCGACGACCGGCTTGGCGCCGATGCGGTCGGAGAGGATGCCGGCGATCGGCGCGACGATCATCGGCATGCCGGTCCAGGGCAGCATGCGCAGCCCGGCCTCGGTCGGGGTGTAGCCGAGCACGGTCTGGAGGAACTGGCTGAGCAGGAAGATCGACCCGAACATCCCGGTGAACATCAGCGAGCTGGCGACGTTGATGGCGGTGAAGCCGCGGCCGCGGAAGAGCCGCATGGGCAGCATGGGCTGCCGGGCCGTCATGCCGTGCCGGACGAAGGCCAGGACCAGGGCGGCGCCGCCGATCAGGCCGGTGAGGACGCGGACGCTGCTCCAGCCGTGGGAGGTGGCGTTGACCAGGGCGAAGACGATGCCGAAGAGTCCGAGGCTGATCAGTACGGTGCCGCGGCCGTCGAGGCGTGCGCCGGGTGCGGTGGACTCGGCCAGCCGCAGGCGGGCCAGCGGGATGAGGAGCAGGCCGATCGGGACGTTCAGCCAGAAGATCCACTGCCAGGAGATGTGCTCGGTGAGGCTGCCGCCGATCAGCGGTCCCGAGGCGATGGCCAGGCCGTTGACGGCGCCCCAGATGCCGAAGGCGGTTCCGCGGCGCTCCGGGGGCACCGCCGCGCTGAGCAGGGTGAGGGTGAGCGGCATCATGATGGCCGCGCCGACGCCCTGGACGGCCCGGAAGGCGATGAGTTCGTTGATGCCGGGCGCGAGGGCCGCGGCAGCCGAGGCGCCGGTGAAGATCGTCAGGCCGGTGATGAAGAGCTTGCGGCGGCCGAACCTGTCGCCGAGCGAGGCTCCGAACATGAGCAGGACGGCGAAGGTGAGCGTGTAGGCGTTCACCGTCCATTCGAGGTCGGACAGGGCGCCGCCGAGGTCCTTCCTGATGGAGGGCAGCGCGGTGGTGACGACGAGGTTGTCCAGGGCCGCCATGAATCCCGCGACGCTGGTGATCACCAGCGCCCAGGCCGCGGTGGCGGGCCTCCGAGTTGCGGTGGTCTTGTCCATTGCCATGCTCTCCTTAACTCCCCTGTCGGGAGGCATTCACCATGGTTAGTTATTGATGACTAACTTCTGCGGGCAAAAAAACGGCCGGCCACCAGGGCGGGCCGGCACGCGCTCACTCCGGACGTGCGGTCTCGTAGAACCCCTCCCAGACTCGGTGACCTGCGGGAAAACCCAGCGCCACCAGGGTGTTCACGAGCATTCCGTAGGCGAGGAAGGTCGTGGTCTCGTCGACGTCCGCGGCGAACTCCAGCTGGACGGTGTCCCACAGGGCCAGCCAGGACTCGCGTACCGCCTCACCGAATGCCTTGTCCCCCGACGCTTCGGCGGAGGCCACCGCGACGTAGGTCTGCATCTGCATCAGCAGCCGGTCGGGGTCCTCGTGGATCATGCGCTGGTAGGCGACCGCCATGCTGCCGAGCTTCTCGTCCGGCGCCACACCGTCCGCCGCCTCCTCGAAGAGCCGGCGGGTGCCCTCGATGCAGTACCGGGAAGCGGCAAGGAAGATGGCCTGCTTGTTCGGGAAGAGGCGGAAGAGGTACGGCTGCGAGACACCCACGCGGCGGGCGATCGCCTCGGTGGAGGTGCCCTCGTAACCGCCGCGGGCGAACTCGCTCATCGCCGCGCGGATGACGCTCTCGCGTCGCTCGTCTGCGCTCATCCTGACCATGGGCATGAAGTTAGTGGCCAATCACTACCTTGTCAACCGCTGCGGAACCGAGCGCGGCGAGGACCCGTCCGGCCACGGGCCGGCGGTCCTCGCCGCGGGGGTGTTTCAGCGGAGCCTGACCACCGCACGGGACATGCCGAGCACCTTCTGACCTGCCGACATCGCGATCAGGTCGACCCGGACCCGGTTGTCCTCCAGCTTCGCGGCCACCTTCGCGGTGACCTCGATCAGCGCGCCCTCGTCGTCGTTCGGCACCACGACCGGCTTGGTGAAGCGGACACCGTATTCGACGACCGCGCCCGGGTCGCCGACCCAGTCGGTCACCACGCGGGCCGCGGACGCCATCGTGAACATGCCGTGCGCGATCACGTCGGGCAGCCCGACCGAGCGGGCGAACTTCTCGTTCCAGTGGATCGGGTTGAAGTCGCCGGACGCGCCCGCGTACTGCACCAGCGTCGCCCTGCTCACGGGGAAGCTCCGCGGGGGCAGCTCGGTGCCGACCTCGACCTCGTCGTACGCCACCGTCGCCGTCATCACGCGTCTCCGTCCTGCGCCGGGTCGGCCGCACGGGCGACCAGCTTGGTCCAGGCGGTCACCACGTGCTCGCCCGACTCGTCGTGGACCTCGCCGCGGACGTCGAGGATGTCGTTGCCCGCCATGGACTTGACCGACTCGATCGTGGACGTGACGGTGAGCCGGTCGCCGGCCCGCACCGGGCGCGTGTACGCGAACTTCTGGTCGCCGTGCACCACCCGGCTGTAGTCGAGCCCGAGCTCCGGGTCGGCGATGACCACTCCGGCCGCCTTGTACGTGATCGCGAACGCGAAGGTCGGCGGCGCGATCACATCCGGGTGGCCGAGAGCCTTGGCGGCCTCCGGGTCCGTGTACGCCGGATTCGGGTCGCCGATCGCCTCGGCGAACTCGCGGATCTTCTCCCGGCCCACCTCGTAGGCGGGGGTGGGCGGATAACTCCGCCCGACGAAGGACTGGTCCAGAGCCATCGGCACCTCGGGTGTGCGGAAGGTGGGCAAGTGGGCAAGTGGCAGTGGATGATCACCAGGTCGGGGAAAGCACCGCGAGGCCGTCCCCGATGCTTCCGGGGACGGCCTCGCGGTTACGGCCTGATACTGCTGCTGTTGTGGCGCAGGGGGCGTCAGCGCGTCTCGCGGTGCGCGGTGTGCGCGTTGCAACGCGGGCAGTGCTTCTTCATCTCAAGGCGGTCCGGGTCGTTACGCCGGTTCTTCTTGGTGATGTAGTTCCGCTCCTTGCACTCCACGCAGGCCAGCGTGATCTTCGGGCGGACGTCGGTGGCGGCCACGTGAGTGCTCCTTGACGAACGGGTATATGAACACAGGAAGAGTAGCCGATCGAGGGACCGATCCCGCAATCGGCTACGCAGAGTAGCGGCGACCGGACTTGAACCGGTGACACAGCGATTATGAGCCGCTTGCTCTACCGACTGAGCTACGCCGCTGCGACGAACCGACCCCCGCCGAAACGGCGGGGAACCGATCCATCAGAGCCCCAATACGGAATCGAACCGTAGACCTTCTCCTTACCATGGAGACGCTCTACCGACTGAGCTATTGGGGCGAGCGAGGAAGACATTACACGCTCCGCTGCGATACGTGAAATCCGTATCCGGCCGGGCACATCGGGCTCAGCGGACACCCGGACCCGGGTCACATCAGTACGACTAATGCACTCCTCCCGGGTGTCCCGCCGCCGCCTACCGGACCTGCGAGCGGCCGACCCCTAGGCTCGACCATGCGTGACCATCCCGTGATTCCCGTGGTCCCCGGCTGGTCGCATCCCGTACCCCGAGTCCAGCCTCCACCGCCTCCACGCCCGCCCCGCTCCCCCTTCCCGGGCGGGAGGCACCCCAGCCCCGGAGGAGCGTGATGACCGACAGCCCGCGCGGCACCGCCGCCGAGACCGCCACCCTGCTGCTGTGCGGCGCCCGCCTCACCGACGGGCGCACCGTCGACGTCCGGCTGAGCGGTGCGCGGATCGAGGCGGTCGGCACCGCGGGCAGCCTCGCCGCGCCGGTCCCCGCGGGGCGCCAGGGCACCGGGGCCCGGATCGACCTGCGCGGCTATCTGCTGCTACCCGCCCCCGCGGAACCGCACGCCCATCTCGACCTCGCCCTGACCGCCGCCACCGCGGGACCGCCCGCGAGCGACATCGCCGACGTCCAGCGCCGCGCCACCGAGGCCGCGCTGCTCCAACTCGGCCACGGCGCCACGGCCGTACGCAGCCATGTGCGCGTCGGCGACGTCCACGGGCTGCGGGCCCTCGAAGCGGTGCTCCAGGCCAGGCGGGCGCTGCGCGGCCTCGTCGACGTCCATGCCGTCGCCGTACCGCGGCTGCTCACCGGGACCGCGGGCGCCGACGGGCTCGACGTGCTGCGGGACGCGCTGAAGATGGGCGCGTCCGCGGTCGGCGGCTGCCCCGACCTCGACCCGGACCCCAGCGGGCACGCCGAGGCCGTCATCGCGCTGGCCGGCGAGTTCGGTGTGCCGGTCGACCTGCACACCGCCGCGGACGACCCGGCCCGCCTCGCCCGGCTCGCCGCCATGGCCGGCGGCCTGCGCCCCGGCGTCACCCTCGGCCCCTGCCACGGCCTCGGCACCCTGCCGCCGGACGCGGCCAGGTCCGCCGCCGAACGGCTCGCCGCCGCCGGGATCTCCGTCGTCACCCTCCCGCAGGGCGGCTGCGGGGGCCTGGAGACGGTCCGCCGCGGCGCCGCAGGGCTGCACGCCCCCGTACGCCTGCTGCGCCGCGCCGGAGTCCCCGTCGCCGCCGGCAGCGGCGCCCTCGCCGACCTCGCCAACCCCGTCGGCCGCGGCGACCCCTTGGAGGCCGCCTTCCTGCTGGCCTCCTACGGCGAATGCGACGCGATGCGGTCCTACGAGCTGATCAGCGGCAGCGCCCGCGCCGTCATCGGGCTGCCCGAGGTCCGCGTCGAGGCCGGCTTCCCGGCCGAACTCCTCGCCGTACGCGGGGACACCGTCGAGGGCGTCCTCGCCCTCGCCTACAGCCGGATCGTCATCCACCACGGCCGGGTCGTCTCCCGCACCAGCGCCGTCCGCGAGTACTGCGACACCTCCGCCGACCCCGCGCTCGACCTCCCGCGCCAGTCCCACCGGGAGGCGTAGCCGGCAGGCGTGGTCGGCACGCGTGGTCGGCACGCGTGGTCGGCAGGCGTGGTCGGCAGGCGTAGTCCGCAGGCGCGGCGGCGCGTCCTCGCCCCGCGGCAGGACCGACGACGTACGGTCGGGGCATGCGCACCGTAATTGCCGGCGGACACGGTCAGATCGCCCTGCGCCTGGAGCGCCTCATCTCCGCCCGGGGCGACTCGGCAGTCGGCCTCATCAGGAATCCCGCCCAGGCAGACGACCTCCGCGAGGCCGGCGCCGAGCCGGTCGTGCTCGACCTGGAGTCGGCGACCGCCGACGACGTCGCCGCGGCGCTGGCCGGCGCGCACGCCGCCGTGTTCGCTGCGGGCGCGGGCCCCGGCAGCAGCGTGGAGCGCAAGCAGACCGTCGACCGCGACGCGGCCGTGCTGCTCGCGGACGCCGCCGAGCGCGCGGGCGTGCGCCGCTTCCTGGTGGTGTCCTCGATGGGCGCGGACGCCAAAGCCGAAGGCAAGGACCCGGTGTTCACCGCGTATCTGCGGGCGAAGGGCGCGGCGGACGACGCGATCCGCGCGCGTACCGCGCTGGACTGGACGATCCTGCGCCCCGGCGCGCTGACGGACGACGCGGGCACCGGCCGGGTGCTGCTCTCGGACCGCACGGGCCGCGGCCCCGTACCCCGGGACGACGTCGCCGCGGTGCTGCTCGCCCTGCTCGACGCACCGGCGGCCGCCGGGCGCACGCTGGAGCTGATCTCCGGTGACACCGACATCGCCGCGGCGGTCGGGCAACTCGCCTGACCCGGCCGAGCGCCCGCGGTCCCGGGTCGCCACCCGCGGGACGGGTCACACGCGGCGGCGTCAGGCGGGCGGTTCGAAGCCCTGCCGCATGATGCGCAGCAGCCGTCGGGCGTGGTCCGCGTCCGTCGCTGTCATGGCGGCGCCGCTGACCAGCGCGAGCAGATCGCCGACGGCGATGCCGGTGCGTACGGCCCCGGCGGCGCGGGCCCGCGCGAGCAGCCCGTCCGCGGTCGATCGCATCGACCCGTGCCAGCGCTCGAAGAGTTCGCTGCGCGGCTGTTCCGGGCCTTCGGTGACCGCGAGCGCCAGCGCGCGCTTGGTCGCGACGTGCACGACGAAGTCGTCCAGCCACGCGAAGAGCGCGTCACCCGGCGGGTGCAGGTCCGACAGGGCGGCCGCGCCCCGGCACAGCTCGGCGACCTCGTCCGCGTAGACGGCCACCAGCAGGTCGGCGCGGGTCGGGAAGTGCCGGTAGAGGGTGGCGTTGCCGAGCCCCGCCTGCCGCGCGACCTCGTCGAGGGCGACGTCCGGGCCGTACTCCGCGAAGAGCTCTTTCGCGGCGGCGAGCAGGAGTTCCGCGTTGCGTGCCGCATCCGCCCGCCGGGGGCGCCGGGGTGCGGGTGGCGGTCCGCCGACCTTGGTCATGGGGGCTCCGGGTGCTGAAAGGACCTGCGGTGGAAGGGCGTTGCCGTGGGGTGGTGATGCCGGGCGAGGGATGCGCGTCGCGAAGAGGGTTGTCCTGGAGGGGGTGTTGTGAAGTGGGGACCTCCCCGTTACGGTACCGAGCATAAACGGGGAACTCCCCGTCTTTACTCCGAGGGGGAACCGATGGCCCTGACCCACGAGGACCGGACGGCTGTCACCGAACTGATCTCGATGCACGGCCACCTGGTCGACAGCGGGCGCTTCGACCGCATGGGCGAACTCTTCACCGAGGACGCGATCTACGACGTCGGCGACCTCGGCGGTCCGCAACTGCGGGGCCTCGCCGCCGCCCGCGACGCGGCACTCGCCCTGGGCGACGGCAACCCGCTCGGCCACCACGTCACCAACATCGTGCTGACCGAACTCGGCGACGGGCAGATCCGCGCGCTCTCCAAGGGCATCGGCGTCACCACGGAGGGCACCTGCGGCACCGTCACCTACGACGACACCGTCTCCCGGACGGAGGACGGCTGGCGCATCACACACCGCAGGGTCCTGGCGCATCGCGCCCCCCTGGGGGCCGATCGGCGCCCTGACGCGGCCGGGGCCGGAGTCGACCTGCCCTCGGCGGGGGCGGCCGCCGCGGGCTGAGGCGGAGGAGCGGGACCGGCTCCCTTTGCGGCGGGGCCGCCCGTGCGGGCGGGGCCGGTTCCCCTCGCGGCGGGGCCGCCCGTGCGGGCGGGGCCGGTTCCCCTCGCGGCGGGGCCGTCCGTGCGGGCGGGGACCGGCTCCGGGGTCAGGCCGGGAGGAGGGCCAGCGAGCCGGACAGCACCTGGAGGGAGACCCGGTGGGCCGCGGTGTCGTCCCGCGGCACCTGCACGCTGACGTTGGCCGAAGTCGCGTCCGAGGTGACCGCGTAGCCGGTGCCGTGGGCCGGCAGCCGCAGCGTCATCGAGGCGGACGTGGCCTGCACCGACAGCGCCCCGGGGGCGCCGGAGAAGCCGATGTCGGCGCTGCCCGAGGTGACGCGGACATGCGCGTTCGGGGACCGCAGCGCCACCGCGGTGAGCCGGTCGGACGCGGTCGTGACATCCAGCGGGCCGCCGATGCCGGACAGGTCGGTCTCCCCCGAGGTCTGGCGCAACCACAACCCCGTACTGGTCGGCAGACGCAGCGTCAGGTCGCCCGCGCACGGCTCGGGGAGGCCCGGGTCGTCACCGCACACCACGGTCAGGGTGCGCTGGCCCGACTCCGAGCCGATCTTCGTACGCACCCCCTGATCCCTGCCGTCCGCACCGCGGAAGGTACCGCTGACCGTGTGGGCGTCGCCGTCGGCACTGACGTGGATCCGGCCGGAGACGCCGTCCAGTACCACGGTGTCGACGTCGCCCGCGTGAAGGTCCCCCGCATGGAGGTCGCCGCCGTCCCGGTGAGCCGGGGGGAAGTCGGAGCCGCCGCTGTCGCACCCGGCGAGTACGAGCCCGAGGGCGGCGGCGAGCACGATCCTCAGCGGAACGCCTGCGGTGGTGCGGCGCAGTGTCCGTCCGGCCGGTCGCGGGGTAACGGCAGCGGTGTCCATGGCCGCCGTCTGCCCCGCCGCCGCGGCACGAACCCGCTCGGGCTGGTTGACGGACACACATTCGGGTGATCCGCCCGGCGTGTCGCGACACGCGGCGGCCTTGTGGATTCACCGTGAGAATCAGGCGGATGGTCTGCCACGACAGGGTGGGACATCCGCGGCGTGGTGGGAGGTGTGCCGTGATCTCGAACGGGTTGTGGCGGACGGTGCTGCGGGCGATCGAATCCCAGGAGATGACAGCCCGGCTGATCGCCATTCTGATCACGATGGGTGCCTGCGCGGCCCTCTTCGCGTGGCTCTGGCGGGCGTGACACCGTTTCTGCGGCTTGCCGGTGGCGTATCGGATGCCCCTGCCGGGTGGCCTTCACCGGGCGCCAGCTCCGGACGGCGGTTCCGGCTGGTGGTTCCGGCTGAGGGTTCCGGGCGGCCTTTCGGGCGGCACCGGCTCGTCGGCGGTGCCCGGACGGCCGCTCAACGTCCGGCGCCGCGGCCCCGGATGGACCCCCGTCGGCGCGGCGACGTCAGGCCGACTCCCTGCACCGCGCCCAGCGCGCCATGCCGTACCGACCGGGCCGCCTTCGGGGCGTACTCGGTCGGGGCGCCGGTCGGTGCGACGGGCACCCGGGCGCCGCGGGTGGAGGACTACGATGATTGGCCCTGGTCGGGCACGAGTTGGGGGATGGCGATGTTGGCGGAAGCCTTGATGGTTCTGGCGTCGACGGGCGGGGGCGCCGTGGTGCAGGCGGCCGGTACGGACGCGTGGCAGGGGTTCCGCGGCCGCGTGGCCCGGCTGGTCGGCCGGGGCGACGCGGCGCGGGAACAGGTGGAGCTGGAACGCCTCGACCGGACACTCGCCGAGGTGGAGGCCGCCGGTGACGGCCAGGAGAGGGAGCGGCTGAGGGTGGCCCACGCGGCCGCCTGGCAGGCGCGGTTCGAGGCGCTCTTCGAGGAGACGGCGGAGCCGGACCGCGAGCGGATCGCGGCGGAGTTGGAGTCCCTGGTCTCGGAAATCGCCGCGGCGGGCGAGGCCGCTCACGTGCACAACGACTTCCGGAACGCGACGTTCCAGGGGCCGGTGCTGGGCAGCGGCACCCAGAACAACCACTACCACCGGTAAGGCGGGCGGCGATGGGGGGCAAGGGCAAGGCCAGAGGGGGCGGGCGCGCCAAGAGCAGGAAGGGGCCGACGAGGCCGGCCGGCCCCGGTGGCCGCGCGGGCGTCGCGCCGCACAACGACTTCCGGAACGGCCAATTCGCCGGGCCCGCCCAGGGAAGCGGCACGCAGCACAACACCTTCGTCCAGCAGTACGCGCCCGTCCCGACGGCCTTGGCGTCCCTGCCGCCGCTGCCACCCGAGTTCACCGGCCGCGACGACGACCTCGCCTTCCTCCTCGACGTCCTCGACCCGCTGCACACCGACCGCCCGGCCGTCGCGGTCCTGGCCGGGCTGGCGGGGGTGGGCAAGACGACTCTGGTCCATGCGGCCGGCCACGCCGCGCAGGCACGGGGCTGGTTCACCGGCGTACTGCTCGTCGGGCTGCGCGGATACGACCCGAGCCCGGCCCAGCCCGAGAACATCCTCGACGCCCTGCTCCGCTCACTCGGGGTGGACGCCGAGCACATCCCGCCGACCGCGGCCGAGCGGGAGGCCCTCTACCGCTCGCAACTCGACGCCCGAGGACGGGCCGGCGAGCGGCTGCTGGTGATCGCCGACAACGCGTCCAGCGCCGAGCAGGTGCGGCCGCTGCTGCCGCCCGGCCGGCACGGGCTGCTGGTGACCTCCCGCCGCTCGCTGCCAGGGCTGGGCCGCCTGCGCACCCTCAACCTCCTCCAGCCAGGCGACGCGGTGGCCCTCCTGGACGCCGCCTTGCGCAATGCCAACCCCGACGACTCCCGGGTGACGGACGACCCCGACGCGGCGGAAAGGGTGGCCTTGGCCTGTGGCTGCCTGCCGCTCGCCCTGCAGATCACGGCCGCCCTGCTGGCGACCGACCCCGGCCAGCCGCTCTCCGAGCGGGCGGACCGGATCACCGGCGGGGAGCGGCGGCTGGAAGGCCTTGACGACGGGGAGCGCAGCCTGCGTGCCGCCTTCGACCAGTCCTTCGACCGTCTGCCGCCCCAGCAGGCCGAGCTCTTCGCCCTGCTGTCCCTGAACCCGGGACCCGACATCTCCACGAAGGCGGCGGCCGCGCTGTCCGGCCAGCCCGAGGGGAACACGGACCAGCTCTTGGGCCAACTGGCCATCGCGCACTTCATCCAGCGCAGCGCCACCCGCGGCCGCTGGCAGATGCACGACCTGCTCAGGGACTACGCGGTCGAGCAGGCAGCCGCCCGCATCGCCGAATCCCGTCCGGCGCGCCGCCGCCACGACCAGGCCCGCGCCCGCCTCACCGTCTACTACGTCCGCAAGGTCCAGGCCGCGGACACCCACCTGAACTACTCGGGCGAGGTGGCCGCGTCGCCGGTCTTCGACAGCCGCTCGCAGGCACTGGACTGGCTGGATGCCGAGCGCTCCAATCTCATCGGCATCACACACGCCGAGCGGACCAACTCGGTGGCGATGCACCTGGCGTCCAGTCTCGGCCGCTATCTGGAATTCCGCAGGCAGCTCCACGACCAGGTGGCACTCCAGTCCCTGGCCCTTGACATCTGCCGCGCCACGGGCGACCACCGCAACGAGCCCGCCACCTGGAACAACTTCGGCAATGCCCTACGTACGGTGCGGCGGTTCGACGAAGCCATCGCCGCGCACAAAACCGCCCAGAAACTCTTCAGGCAGAACAACGACCCTCACGGCGAGGCCATCGCCTGGAACGCCCTCGGCAATGCCCTTCGCGACACGCGGCGCTTCGAGGAGGCCATCACCGCCCACGAAACGGCCCGCACCCTGTTCTTGAAGGACGACAACCCGCACGGCGAATCAGCGGCCTGGAACAACCTCGGCAACACCCTCCAGGAAGCGCGACGCTTCGAGGAGGCCATCACCGCCCACAGGAGAGCGCTCGAGCTCTACCAGCAGCACAACAACCCCCACGGCGAAGCCGCCACCTGGGACAACCTCGGCAACACCCTCCAGGAGACACGGCAGCTCGACGAGGCCATCAGCGCCCACGAGACCGCGTTGCGCCTCCACCGGCAGCACAACAACCCCGATGGTGAGGCCTCCGCCTGGAACAACCTCGGCGACACCCTGCAACAGGCACGGCGCTTCGAAGAAGCCATCACCGCACACAAGACCGCACTCGACCTCCACCAGCGGCACAAGAACGCCCATGGCGAGGCCGTCACCTGGAACAACCTGGGCAATACCCTGCAACGGGCGCGGCGCACCAAGGAGGCCGTGGCCGCCCACAGGGAGGCGCTCGCCCTCTCCCAGCGGGACAACAATCCCCACAGTGAGGCCATCGCCTGGAACAACCTCGGCAACACCCTGCTCGAATCGCGGCGCTTCGAAGAAGCCATCACCGCACACAAGACCGCACTCGACCTCCACCGGCAGCACAACGACCCCCGCGGTGAGGCCATCGCCTGGAACAACCTCGGCGCCGTGCTGAGGGAGGCGCGGCGCTTCGACGAGGCCGTCACCGCGCACAAGACCGCACTCGACCTCTTCGAACGTCACAACGACCCCCACGGCGAGGGCGCCACCTGGGACAACCTCGGCGACACCCTTCAGCAGGCACGGCGCTTCGAAGAAGCCATCACCGCGCACAAGAAGTCCATCGCCGTTTTCGAGCGTCACAACGACCCCTATGGCGGGGCCGCCACCTGGAACAACCTCGGCTACACCCTGCAACACGCACGGCGCTTCGAAGAAGCCATCACCGCACACGAGACCGCACTCGACCTCCACCGGCAACACAACAACCCCCGTGGCGAAGCTTCCGCTTGGGACCATCTCGCCAATGCCCTGCGCGAGGCCGGGCGCGTCGACGAGGCCATCACCGCACACGAGACCGCGATCGACCTCCACCGGCAACACCACGACCCCCACAGCGAGGCCATCGCCCGGAACAACCTCGCCACCTCGCTGAGGGATGCACAACGCTTCGACGAGGCCATCACCGCACACGAAGCCGCCCTCGCCCTCTTCGAGCAGCACAACGACCCCCGTAGCAAGGGCGTGACCTGGAACAACCTCGGCAACACCCTTCACGAAGCGCGACGCTTCGAAGAGGCGGTCGCCGCCCACGAGCAGTCCCTCGCCCTCCACCAGCAGCACGACACTCCCCACAACGAGGCCGTCGCCTGGAACAACCTCGGCACAGCCCTGCGGGAGCTGGGGCGCTTCGAGGAGGCGATCCCGATGGGCGAGCGCGCCGTCACGATGCTCGACGAAGCCAGGGACCCGTTGCGGACGGGCGAGGCGCTGGCGGAACTCGCCACCACCCTGGCCGCAGCCGACGCCGACCCCGAAAGGGTGCGGACCCTCTGGCTGCGTTCCGCGGCCGAGTACGAGCAGGCCGGGGCCGCCGACGAGGCGGCCGCCTCCCGTGAGAAGGCCCGCGCGGATCGCGACGACTGCCGGTGAGGCGCGTCGCTACCTCTTCAGGGCCCGGTAGCGCTTCATGAGCGCCGTGATCTTGGCAGGGTCGGCCCCACCGTTGAGTTCCGTCAGAAGGTCGTCAGGACACAGCTCGTACAGATCCCCCCACCAGCGGCGGCCACTGTTGTCCCAGACGCGATAGCCGCCGGGCACGCCCCGCGCGACATACCGTCTCCTGCTCATCTCGCCCCCCTGCCGGCTGCTGCCACAGCTCGGCGCATACAACGCGGCCGTGGTCGGTGGGTTCCGCCGGCGCCGCGGACAGCGCATCGCCCACCTCTGCCGAAACAAAAAGGCCCTGACCTGCATCGCTGCAGGCCAGGGACCTTTTTCCATGTGGCGGCACGTGGATTCGAACCACGGTAGGCTAAGCCGACGGATTTACAGTCCGCTCCCATTGGCCGCTCGGGCATACCGCCATGGAGTGCCGCCCTGGACGTGCTCCGCTGTTCGCGGTGGTCCGTGGCGACGACGTAAACGATACCCGATGCGCAGGGGTGGTCCGCCACCGGATTGATCAGCGCGCTGGGGGGTGTGCGGTGGCTAGGCTGGTGGGTCACGGGCCGGCGACGGGCCGTGGAAGTGATGGACCGATGGAACGCCGATGGAACACAGTCAAGGAGCCCACTGAACATGGCCGACTCCAGTTTCGACATCGTCTCGAAGGTCGAGCGGCAGGAGGTCGACAACGCCCTCAACCAGGCCGCGAAGGAGATCTCGCAGCGCTACGACTTCAAGAACGTCGGGGCGTCGATCGCGTGGTCGGGCGAGAAGATCCTGATGGAGGCGAACTCCGAGGAGCGCGTGAAGGCGATCCTGGACGTCTTCGAGACGAAGCTGGTCAAGCGCGGGATCTCGCTCAAGGCGCTGGACGCCGGCGAGCCGCAGCTGTCCGGCAAGGAGTACAAGATCTTCGCGTCGATCGAGGAAGGCATCTCGCAGGAGAACGCCAAGAAGGTCGCGAAGATCATCCGCGATGAGGGGCCGAAGGGCGTGAAGGCCCAGGTGCAGGGTGACGAGCTGCGGGTCAGCTCGAAGAGCAGGGACGACCTCCAGGCGGTGCAGGCGCTGCTCAAGGGCAAGGACCTGGACTTCGCCCTGCAGTACGTCAACTACCGCTGAGCGCTCGGCACCGCGCGGAGGGCCGTCGGGGCGCCAGGCACCCGGGCGGCCCTCCGGCATGCGGCAGGCGGGCGGCCCGGGGCGTCAGCGCGGCTCAGTGCGCGGCCTGGAGTTCCTTCACGACGGCGAGCGCGTCGTCGATGTGGCCGCCGATGTTCATCATCGAGGAGAAGGCGTGCCGGATGACGCCCTCCCGGTCGATGACGAAGGTGGTGCGGCCGGGCACCACGCCGGCCAGGGTGGCGGCGCCGTACTGCTTGCGCACGGCCCGGCCCGCGTCCGACAGCAGCGTGAAGGGCAGTTCGTGCTGCCCGGCGAACTTCTCGTGCGACGCGACGGAGTCGGAGCTGATGCCGATGACCACGGCTCCGGCGTCCGTGAAGCTCTCGTAGCTGTCGCGGAAGCTGCACGCCTCGGCGGTGCAGCCGCGGGTGTTGTCCTTGGGGTAGAAGTAGAGCACCACGACGCTCCCGCCGAGGACGTCGCTGAGGGTGACGGGTTCGCCCGCCTGGTTGGGAAGCGTGAAGTCCGGTGCCTTGTCGCCTGCTTGCAGGGTGCCCACGGCCATCTCCTCGACGTCTCGGCAGCGTTGCCGGTCGGTCCTCATCCTCGTACACCGCTGGGCGCAGCCGCCGTCAGGGGCCCTTCGCTCAGTCGTCGGCCCGCAGCAGGGCGGCCAGCAGGCCCGCGAGCTCGGCCCGGCCGTCGGCGCCGAGGGCGGTGGCGGTCTCGGCTTCCGCGGCCTCCACGACGTGGCGGGTGGCGAGCAGGGCGGCCCGGCCGGGTTCGGTGATCCGCAGGGCGTAGCGGCGGCGGTCCTGCGGGTCGCGGTCGCGGGCGACCCGGCCGGCCCGCTCCAGGTCGTCCACCACCTGGAGCACCGCCTGCTCGCTGATGGCCAGCCGCCGGGCGAGCAGCTGCTGCGAGCAGGCGGCGTCGGCGAGTACGGCCAGTGCGCCGAAGTGCCTGGCCTGGAGTCCGCTGCCGGTGAGCGCCGCCTCGATGCGGTGGCGTACGAGGTGGTGTGCCTGGGTGATCAGCGAACCGGTGCGGCCGGGGGCGCCGGGGCCGGGCGCGGGACGGGACAGCAGCGCGGACAGCAGGGCGTCGAGGCGGTCGCGCTCGGCTGCGGACAGGTCGGCGGTGAGCTGGTCGTCGGCGGCGCTGACGGCGGGGTCCATGGCCTTGACCGCGGCCCTGCCGCCCGCGGTGAGCGCCAGGACGTAGGAGCGCCGGTCGTCGGGGTTGCGCGCCCTGGTGACCTGGCCTGCCGCCTCGAAGCGGTCGATCAGCTTGACCATGGTGGTGCGGTTGATGCCGAGCCGGTCGCCGAGGTCCTGCTGCGAGTAGGCGGCGCCGGGTTCGCCGAGCGCGTCGAGCACGTGGAAGTCGCGTGCGCTGCCCGCACCGTCGGCGGCCTCGTCGAAGGTGGGTGCGAGCCGGTTGGCGAGGACGTGGGCGCGACGCAGCAGATACGCGGCGTAGCCGGTGAGACCGGGGGGCAGTTGCGCGCCCGCGGTCCGCGTGATGAGCGCGTCGACGTCAGACAACCGTGCACCTCCGCGCCAGACACTAGCAGGGCACGGCCGTCTGACCAGGGGCTGGACGTGACCGTCCCGCCCTGGCCCGGCAGGCGCGACGGGTGTGGCGCGGGAGACTGGGCGGGCTGTGGCGGCGGGCCCGGCCCGCCTCCGTACGGCTCACCCGATGCGGCTGGCGGCAGCCCGCCGGCGGCGACCGCGGTGGCTCAGCGGACCCCGAAGGGCTGGTCGCTGGGGACGATCTCGCGGCCCAGCGGCATCAGCGACAGCGGGATGAGCTTGAAGTTCGGGATCGCGAGCGGGATGCCGATGATCGTGATGGCCAGCGCGATGCCGGTCACGATGTGTCCCAGGGCCAGCCACCAGCCGGCCAGGACCAGCCACAGCACATTGCCGACCAGGGATCCGGCGCCGGCGTCCCGGCGCTCCACCGTGGTGTAGCCGAAGGGCCAGAGCGCGTACACACCGATGCGGAAGGCCGCGATGCCGAAGGGGATTCCGATGATGGTGATGCACAGGATGAGCCCGGCCAGGAAGTAGCCCAGGCACATCCACAAACCGCACAGCACCAGCCAGATGATGTTCAGAACAGTTCTCATCAGGGACGCCCTGCCATCCGTTCGAGGCGGGTGATGCGCTCAGCCATCGGGGGGTGGGTCGAGAACAGCTTGGACGCGTCACCCGGGCGGAAAGGGTTTGCGATCATCATATGGCTGGCGGTCTCCAAGCGCGGCTCGGGCGGCAGCGGCAGCTGCTTCGTCCCCGCGTCGAGCTTGCGCAGGGCGGAGGCCAGGGCCAGCGGGTCGCCGGTCAGGCGGGCGCCGGAGGCGTCGGCCTCGTACTCCCTGGAGCGGGAGACGGCGAGCTGGATCAGGGACGCGGCGATCGGGCCGAGGATCATCATCAGCAGCAGGCCGAGGATGCCGGGGCCCTCGTCGTCGTCGGAGCGGCCGACCGGGATGAGCCAGGCGAAATTGACCAGGAAGACGACGACGGAGGCGAGGGTGCCCGCCACCGACGAGATGAGGATGTCGCGGTTGTAGACATGGCTCAGCTCATGGCCGATGACCCCGCGCAGCTCGCGCTCGTCGAGGATGCCCATGATGCCCTCGGTGCAGCAGACCGCGGCGTTGCGCGGGTTGCGCCCGGTGGCGAAGGCGTTGGGCGCCTCGGTCGGCGAGATGTACAGCCGGGGCATCGGCTGCCTTGCGGCCGTCGAAAGCTCGCGCACGATGCGGTAGAGCGCGGGTGCCTCGATCTCGCTCACCGGCCGGGCGCGCATCGCGCGTAGCGCCAGCTTGTCGCTGTTCCAGTACGCGTACGCGTTCGTGCCCAGGGCGATGACGAGCGCCACGATGAGCCCGGTCCGGCCGAAGAAGCTGCCGATGACCAGGATGAGTGCGGACAGACCGCCAAGGAGTACGGCGGTCTTCAACCCGTTGTGCCGGCGGTGCACGTGCGCCCTCCAGATTCTGCGAAGTGCCCGGGGATCCTTCCCCCCAAGCAAAACCTCCTGCTCTGCTCAACGCCAGCGGGGCGCCGCCAGTTCCCTTGTGCGTACCGCCGGGTACGGACAGCTACCGGCCCTGGAGGCGCCGCGGGCGGGTCAGAGCAGGGTGCCCTGGGCGTACCGCAGGATCAGCTGCGGGGCGCCTGACAGGGCGATTCCGGCCAGCGCGGTCAGAGCGACGGCCAGGGTGAGCCCGACCGGGGTCCCGGCCTCGGCGGCCGCGGCGGCGGAGGCCTGCGGGGCGGGTACGCCTGTGCCGGTGCGTTCACCGGTCCGCTCGCCTGCCGGGGTGAAGAGCAAGGCCGTCCAGCGCAGGTAGTAGACGAGGGCGATGACGACGTTCACGGCCATGATCACCGCGAGCCAGCCGTGCTGGGTGCCGACCGCGGAGGAGAAGACGGCCACCTTCGCGAACAGCCCGATCACGCCGGGCGGCAGCCCCGCCAGGCACAGCAGGAAGAAGGCCAGCGCGAGCGCGGCGGCGGGGCGGGACGCGTACAGGCCCCGGTAGTCGGCGAGGCGGCTGTGCGGGGCGGTGCGCTCCACCAGGGCGACCACCGCGAAGGCGCCGAGGTTGACCACGCCGTACATCAGCGCGTAGGCCACGGTGGTGCCGATCTCGTGGGCCGGGCGGTCGGCGGACGCGGCCGCGGCGAGCGGGACCAGCAGGTAGCCCGCCTGGCCGACCGAGGACCAGGCCAGCAGCCGCACCGCGCCGCGTGGCGCGCCGGGCCGCTGCCGCAGGGCGCCGACATTCCCCACGGTCATCGTGAGCGCGGCCAGCACCCCGATCGCCGGGCCCCACACACCGGTGTACGGGCGGAAGGCGACGACGGTGACCAGGATCAGCCCGGAGAAACCGGCCGCCTTGCCGACGACCGACAGGTACGCGGCGACCGGCAGGGGCGCGCCCGCGTAGGTGTCAGGCACCCAGAAGTGGAAGGGGGCGACGGCCAGCTTGAAGGCGAAGCCGACCAGGGTGAGGGCGACCCCGGCCCTGGCCAGGGTGTGCAGCTGGCCGGGGGTGTGGGTGAGGCCGTCGGCGACGGCGGCCAGGTGCAGGGTGCCGGTGGCGGCGTAGACGAAGCTGATGCCGAGCAGCGAGACGGCGGTGGCGGTCACCGAGGTCAGGAAGAACTTGAGGGCGGCCTCGCTGGACAGCCGGTCGTCGCGGCGCAGGCCGACCAGCGCGAAGGCGGGCAGCGTCGTCACCTCCAGGGCGACGATCAGCGTGGCCAGGTCGCGGGAGGCGGGCAGCAGCGCGGCGCCCGCGGCCGAGGACAGCAGCAGGAACCAGTACTCGCCGGCCGGGACGCGTTCCAGGGTGCCGATGGACAGCAGCGCGGTGAGCAGGGCCCCGCCCAGCACCAGGGCCTGGACGACCAGGGTGAAGTGGTCGGCCGCGTACGAGCAGCCGCCGGTGCCCGCCCCGGCCTGGCAGAAGGTGCTGCGGTGTCCGGCACGCAGCGGGATCAGGGTGAGGGCGGCGGCCAGCAGGCCCGCGGCGGTGACCCAGCCGAGCAGCGGCTTGCGCTCCTGCGGCAGGAACAGGTCGGCGACCAGGACGGCCACGGCCAGCGCGGCCGGGATGACGACGGGGGTGACCGCCACCCAGTCGACGGGCTGCACGAGGGACGACATCAGTGGCCTCCGAGCAGGGAGCGTACGGCCGGGTCGGTGAGCCCGAGCAGGGCGGCGGGCCACAGGCCCGCCAGGACGGTGAGGGCCGCCAGCGGTGTCCAGGCGGCGAACTCGTAGCCCCTGACGTCGGCGAGCGCGGGTCGCAGCTCGGCGGTGTCGTGGTCGCCCATGCAGACCCGGCGGACCACGGTCAGCAGGTAGCCGGCGGTCAGCAGGGTGCCGAAGGCGGCGACGGCGGTGAAGGTGAGGTAGGCGGGGCGGCTCAGGCCCGCGCCGGGCTCGAAGGAGCCGAACATCGCCAGCATCTCGCCCCAGAACCCGGCGAGGCCCGGCAGCCCGAGCGAGGCGACCGCGGCGAAGGCGAGCAGGCCGCCGAGGCGTGGGGCGCGGCCGTAGAGGGCTGCCCCGGTGCGGCCGGCGAGCTGGTCGAGGTCGCTGGAGCCGTAGCGGTCCTTGACCGCGCCGACCAGGAAGAAGAGCAGGCCGGTGATCAGGCCGTGGGCGATGTTGGCGAAGAGCGCGCCGTTGACGCCTGTGGGGTTCATGGAGGCGATGCCGAGCAGCACGAAGCCCATGTGGCCGACCGAGGAGTAGGCGATGAGCCGCTTGAGGTCGCCGCCGTTGCCCTGGCGGGCCAGCGCGAGGCAGGCGAGGGAGCCGTAGACGATGCCGACGACGGCGAAGGCGGCCAGGTAGGGGGCGAAGGTCCGCATGCCGCCGGGCGCGTCGGGCAGCACGATCCTGACCAGGCCGTAGGTGCCCATCTTCAGCAGCACGCCGGCCAGCAGCACGGAGCCGACGGTGGGTGCGGCGGTGTGGGCGTCGGGGAGCCAGCTGTGCAGCGGCCACATCGGGGCCTTGATCGCGAGGCCGATCCCGATGGCGAGGACGGCGATCAGCTGCGTGGAGTGACTGAGGTGTGACCCGTTGTCAGTGGCGAGTGTCACCATGTCGAATGTGCCCGCTTTGATCCCGATGAGGAGCAGGCCGAGCAGCATGATCACGGAGCCGAGGAGGGTGTAGACGATGAAGCGCAGGGCCGATCGTTCCCGGTCGCCGCCGCCCCAGCGGGCGATGAGGAAGTACATCGGGATGAGGACCATCTCGAAGGCCAGGAAGAAGAGCATCAGGTCGAGCACGGCGAAGGTGGCCAGCGTGCCCGCTTCCAGCAGGAGCAGCAGCGCGACGAAGCCCTTGGCCGAGCCGCCGGCCGGCAGGTGGAAATAGGAGTAGAGCGCGCACAGGAAGGTCAGCAGCGCGGTCAGTACCAGGAGGGGGAGGGAGATGCCGTCGATGCCGAGGTGGAGGTGGATCCTCAGCGCGGGGATCCAGTCGAGGTCGGTGCTCGCCTGCATCCTCGCCGGGTGGTCGTGGTCGAAGCCCGCGGCCAGGACGATCGACAGGATCAGGACGGCGCCGGTCACGGTCACGCCGTGCCGCAGTACGGCCTGGTCCGGGCCGCGGCCGCGCAGACCGGGCGGCGGCGGGAGCAGGGCGCCGGCCGCGCCGAGCAGCGGCAGCACCACGATCGCCGCGAGGACGTACTGGAGGGCGGTGTCGTTCACTGGTTCTCAGCCTCCGACGGCGACGAGGACGGCGAGCACCACGGCGCCGGCCAGCAGCGCGCTGAGGTAGGTCTGGACGTTTCCGTTCTGGGCCCTGCGGACGGCCGCGCCGAGCAGCCGCGGGGTGCCCCCGGCGGCGCGGACGTAGGTCTCGATGACCTCGCGGTCCAGGAAGCGCACCAGGCTCGCGGCGGCGAGCACCGGGCGGACGAAGAGCGCGCTGTAGACCGCGTCGAGGCGGAAGCCGTGTGCGGCGAGCGGGTGCAGCGGGCCGAGCAGCAGCCGGCCCGGGTCGCCGGGGTCGTCGGCCGCGGCGATGTCGCCGTAGATCTCCTGGTGGGTGGCGATGGCCTCGGCCTCGACGAGGGCGGGTTCCTCGTCGGGGTCGGCGGTGACCACGGCCCCGACGGGTACGGCCCGGCGGGTCGCGGCGGTCGCGGACCAGGCGCCGTAGGTGACCAGCACGCCGACCAGGGCGAGTCCTGCGCCGAGGACCGAGGTGACCAGGGTCGGGCCGAGCGGGGCGCCGCCGAACCAGTCGGGCAGCTCGCGGTAGGTGAGGCCGCCGAAGGCGAGGGTGGGGACGGCCAGCACCCACAGCACGCTGGTCATCACGACCGGCTGCCTGCCGTGGTCGGGGGCCTCGGGGCCGCTGCCGCGGAAGGCCAGCAGGAAGAGCCGGGTCGCGTAGCCGGCGGTGAGCAGGGCCGCCGCCAGTCCCGCGACCAGCACCGTCCAGCCGACTGCGGACGGCACGTGCGCGGTGTCGCCTGAGGCGGCGTGCTCGGCGGCCCGCAGGACGGACTCCTTGGAGAAGAAGCCGGACAGCGGGGGGAGCGCGGCGAGGGCGGCGAGCGCCAGGCCCATGGTCCACATGGCGTCGGGGACGCGCTTGCCGAGCGAGCCCATCCGGGACATCGCGGTGAGCGAGTTGGTGCCGGCGGCGTGGATGACGACGCCCGCGCCCAGGAAGAGCAGGGCCTTGAAGGCACCGTGCGAGAGGAGGTGGAAGACGGCGGCGTCGCGGTTGCCGACGGCCAGGGCGCCGGCCATGTAGCCGAGCTGGCCGATGGTGGAGTAGGCCAGCACGCGTTTGATGTCGTCCTGCGCGAGGGCGGCGAGCGCGGAGCCGACCATCGTCACGGCGGCCATCGCGCCGAGCACGGCGAGCGCGGCGGCCGACGCGGTGAAGACCGGCAGCAGCCTGGCCACCAGGTAGATGCCGGCCGCGACCATGGTGGCCGCGTGGATCAGCGCGGACACCGGGGTGGGGCCGGCCATCGCGTCGGGCAGCCAGGTGTGCAGCGGGAACTGCGCGGACTTGCCCGCGACCCCGGCGAGCAGCAGCAGCGCGGTCACGGTCGGGTGGTGCAGCTGCCCGTGGGCGGCGGCGGCCAGGATGCCGTCGATGCGGAAGGTGTGCGCGTCGGTGGCGAGCGCGAACACCCCGATCAGGAAGGGGACGTCGCCGAGCTTGGTGACCAGGAACGCCTTGATCGAGGCGGCGCGGGCGGTCTCGGTCTCCCAGTAGTGCCCGACGAGGAAGTAGGAGCAGATGCCCATCACCTCCCAGCCGACGAGCAGCACCATCAGGTCGCCGGTGTAGACGACCAGCAGCATCGCGGAGGTGAAGAGCGAGACCAGGGCGGCGTACGACGGGTAGCGCGGGTCGTGGCGCAGGTAGGAGACCGAGTAGAGCTGCACGCAGGTGGCGACCAGCCCGACCAGGACGGCGACCAGCACCGAGAAGCCGTCCAGGTGCAGGGACAGGTCGATCGGCACGGACCCGGTGACGGTCAGCCGGTGCGAGGCGTCGGTGGGCGCGCCGGTGCCCTGCCGGGCGGCGGTGATCGCGGCGAGCACGAAGGCGGCCGCGGTGGGCAGCACGGCCAGCGGGCGCACGAAGCCGGGCGAGCGCCGGCCGAGCAGGAGTCCTGCGGCGCCGCCCAGGAAGGGCAGGAGGGGGACGAGCGCGGCAAGGGCGGTCAGGGTCACGCGGTGGCCTCGGCCTTCTCGTCATCGGCCGCCGCGGCGGGCGTGGCGTCGGGTGCGTCCGGTCCGTGCGGTTCCGCGAGGCCGGTGAGCCGGTCGATGTCGGAGCTGCCGCGGTGGCGGAAGACCAGCAGCACGATCGCCAGGCCGAGGCCGATCTCCGCGGCGGCGATGGTGATGGTGAAGAGGGTCAGCGCCTGCCCGGCGTGCAGCGAGTCGCGCAGCCAGACGTCGAAGGCGACCAGGTTGAGGTTGACGGCGTTGAGCATCAGCTCGACGGACATCAGGACGAGGATCGCGTTGCGGCGGGCGAGCACGCCGTAGAGGCCGACGCAGAACAGGAGGACGGCGAGGACTGCGGGATAGGCGAGGTGCATCAGCTGTGCTCCTTGCCGGCGGCGGGGGCAGGGCCGGGGACGTCGGCGGGGGCGGTGGCCGGAAGCTCGGCCGGGGCGGCGGGGCCGCCGGTGCGGGCGCCCGCCGGGCCGGCCGGGCCGCCGGTGTCGCGGCGGGACAGCACGATCGCGCCGACCAGCGCGGCGAGCAGCAGCACCGACAGCGCCTCGAAGGGCAGCACCCAGTGCCGGAAGAGGCTCTCGCCGGTGGCCCGGGAGGAGCCCTGGACGACACCGTGCAGGTTGATCCAGGTGGTGCGGAAGGCGTCCACGACCACCCACACCAGGGCAGCGGCGGCGGCCACCGCGACCGCCAGGGCGACCCACCGGTTCTCCGAGTCGGCGTCAGGGGACCGGCCGATGGGCGCCTTGGTCAGCATCAGGCCGAAAAGCAGCAGGACGACGACTGAGCCCACGTAGATCAGCACCTGCACCCAGGCGATGAACTCGGCGGTGAGCAGCAGGTATTCGACGGCCAGGCCGCCGAGCGCGACGACCAGCCACAGGGCGGCGTGCACCAGCTGCCTGGTGGTGACGGTCAGCAGGGCCGCGCCGAGGGTGGCGAGGCCGATGAGCACGAAGGTGATCTCCACGCCGGTCGGGGACAGGAAGCCGGGGTGGTGGGCGGCGGCGCTGAGGTTCACGCGTCACCCTTCCCCTGCTCGTCGCTCCGGTCGTCGCCCTGCTCGCCGGTCGTGTCGTCACGCCGGGCCGCCGCGGCGGCAGCGGCAGCCTTCTCCGCCGTCTTGCGTGCCGCTGCGACCTCCTTGGGCTCCTCCGCCGCGGGGTCGAGCGCGGGCGGCGCGGGCACCGTCCACATCCAGTCGCGCAGCTTGTCGCGTTCGTGGGTGAGGTCGAGGATGTCCGTTTCCGCGTACTCGAACTCCGGTGACCAGAAAAGCGCGTCGAAGGGGCACACCTCGATACAGATACCGCAGTACATGCACAGGGAGAAGTCGATGGCGAAGCGGTCCAGGACGTTCCGGCTGCGCTCCCGCCCGCCGGGCGCGGCCGGCGGCGCGGTCTCCTTGTGGGAGTCGATGTAGATGCACCAGTCCGGGCACTCGCGCGCGCACAGCATGCACACCGTGCAGTTCTCCTCGAACAGCGCGATCACGCCGCGGCTGCGCGGCGGGAGTTCGGGCTGCGCGTCGGGGTACTGGGCGGTGACCGTGCGCTTGGTCATGGTCCGCAGGGTGACGGCCAGGCCTTTGGCGAGTCCTGATCCGGGAATGCCGGAGAAAGGTGCCATGGCTACGAGATCACCACCTTGACGACGCCGGTCAGGGCGATCTGGGCGAGGGACAGCGGGATGAGCACGGTCCAGGCGAGCTTCTGCAACTGGTCCTCGCGCAGCCGCGGGTAGCTCACCCGCAGCCAGATCACGACGAAGGCCAGCAGCGCGGTCTTGACCAGCGTCCACACCCACCCGGCGCTGCCCGCCCACGGACCGTGCCAGCCGCCGAGGAAGAGCACCGTGGTCAGCGCGCACAGCACGACGATTCCGGCGTACTCGGCGAGCAGGAACAGCGCGAAGCGCAGCCCGGTGTACTCGGTGTAGGCGCCGAAGATGATCTCGGAGTCGGCGACCGGCATGTCGAAGGGCGGGCGCTGGAGTTCGGCGAGTCCCGCGGTGAAGAAGACGAGGCCGCCGATGAGCTGCCAGGGCGTCCACCACCAGTGGTAGCCGTCCACGATGCCGGGCAGCGACAGGGTGCCGGCCGCCATCGCCACCGAGGCGGCGGTCAGCAGCATCGGCAGCTCGTAGGCCATCAGCTGGGCGGCCGTCCGCAAGCCGCCGAGCAGGGAGAACTTGTTCGCCGACGCCCAGCCGGCCATCAGCGAGCCGAGCACGCCGACGCCCATCACGGCCAGCACGAAGATCAGCCCGGCGTCGATGGTCTGCCCGACGAAGCCGTCGGGGCCTACCGGGATCGCGATGAGCACCAGCAGATACGGCAGCAGCGCCACGGCCGGCGCGAGCTGGAAGATCCGGCGGTCGGCGTCGGCCGGGACGATGTCCTCTTTCTGGGCGAACTTCACCCCGTCGGCGACGAGCTGCGCCCAGCCGTGGAAGCCGCCGGCGTACATGGGGCCGAGCCGGCCCTGCATGTGCGCCATGACCTTGTGCTCGGTCTGGCCGACCAGCAGCGGGAGGACCAGGAAGGCGACCAGGACGGCGACCAGCCGCAGGATGGTGTCGAGCCAGTCGTTCATGCGGGGTCGCCTCCTTCCGCGGGGGGTTCACTCGGGGGTTGCTTCCTGGCCTCGCCCTGCCCGCCGGGTTCCGCGGCGGGCGGGCCCTCGGGGCGGTCGGCGTCCTTGGGAGCCGGGGCGTCTTTGAGAGTTGCGGCTTCCTTCGGGGCTGGGGCTTCCTCCGGGGCTGGGCCGTCCTTGGGAGCCGGGCCGTCCTTCGGGGCCGGGCCGTCCTTGGGAGCCGGGGCGTCCTTGGGGGCCGGGGCGTCCTTGGGGGCCGGGGCATCCTTCGGAGCCGGGGCATCCTTCGGAGCCGGGGCATCCTTCGGAGCCGGGCCGTCCTTGGGGGCCGGGGCGTCCTTGGGAGCTGGGCCGTCCTTCGGGGCCGGGGCGTCCTTGGGAGCTGGGGCGTCCTTCGGAGCCGGGGCATCCTCCGGAGCTGGGGCTTCTTCCGGAGCTGGGGCTTCTTCCGGGGCCGGGGCGTCCTTCGGGCTCTCGGGTGCGGCGGCCGGGCGCTGCCAGGGCGCGTCCGGGGTCTGGCTCGCCGAGCCCTCGGTCACGCTGCGGGTGCGCCGGGCCGGGCGTTCGCCCGGGGCGGCGGCGCCGCGGGCGGCGCGTGCCGGGCGGGCCGGGGCCGGGGGCA
Organism: Streptomyces sp. NPDC049040; assembly: GCF_043197715.1. Taxonomy (NCBI): domain Bacteria; kingdom Bacillati; phylum Actinomycetota; class Actinomycetes; order Kitasatosporales; family Streptomycetaceae; genus Streptomyces; species Streptomyces sp. NPDC049040. Next base: position 119,176 of record NZ_JBICTO010000007.1, on the reverse strand, counting down.
GCTGGCCCTTGAGCGGGCCCCACTCGTTCGGGTCCGGCACCCCCGGCGGCAGCATCTGCCGCCGCTTGGGGCCGCCGTCGTGCGACTCGCCTGGCTCCTTCGCGCCCGGCCACGCCTTCGCGACCCGGGCTGCGAGCACGAAGTCCTTGCGCAGCGGGTGCCCCTCGAACTCCTCGGGCAGCAGCAGCGGCAGCAGCCCGGGGTGCCCGGTGAAGCGGACGCCGAACATCTCGTACGTCTCCCGCTCGTGCCAGCCCGCGCCCGGGTACAGGCCGGTCGCGGTGGGCAGGGCGGGGGCGTCGTGCCCGACGGTCGTACGCAGCAGCAGCCGCCGTACGCCGCCGGCGCCGGCCGCGCCCAGGGCCACCACGTGCGCGCACACGCGGAAGCCGGTGCCCGGCTCGTCGACCGCGCTGAGCCAGTCGAAGAAGGTGCAGCCCAGCTCGTCGCGCGCGGTGGCCAGCGCCGCCACCCACGACCCGGGCGGCACATCGACGGTCAGCAGGTCGTAGGCCTCCTCGGCGGCGGCGCCCTCCCCGAAGAGTTCCGCGGCCTCGCGCGGCAGCCATCCGGTCACGGCGTGTCCCCCGGGCCGGAGCCGGCGGCGGGCGCGGGCGGCGGGGTGACGAGGCCGCTGGTCAGGGCCCGCACCGACGGCTTGGCGGCCGTCGCCGACCCGTAGCGCTCGCCCAGCGACTCGCGGGCGATCTTCTCCTGGAGCTTGAGGATGCCCTGGAGCAGCGCCTCGGGCCGCGGCGGGCAGCCGGGGACGTAGACGTCGACCGGGATGATCTGGTCGACGCCCTTGGTCACGGAGTACGAGTCCCAGTACGGACCGCCGCAGTTGGAGCAGGCCCCGAAGGAGATGACGTACTTCGGCTCCGGCATCTGCTCGTAGAGCCGCTTGACGGCCGGCGCCATCTTGTCCGTCACCGTGCCGGACACGATCATCAGGTCGGCCTGCCGCGGGCCGGGCGCGAAGGGGATCACGCCGAGCCGGATGAAGTCGTGCCGGGACATGGACGCGGCGATGAACTCGATGGCGCAGCAGGCGAGCCCGAAGTTGAAGACCCACAGGCTGTAGCGGCGGCCCCAGTTCAGGACGACCTTCATCGGCTCGGGTGCCAGCCGGGCCAGCGGGCCGAGCCGGCGCGGCTGGGGAAGCAGTTCGGGGGGAGCGACGGAGGCGCCGCCCTCGGCGGCCGGTGCCGCCGCTGCGGCCGGGGTCAGGTCCATTCCAGGACGCCCTTCTTCCAGGCGTAGAGCAGCCCGACCGCGAGGAAGCCGATGAAGACGAACATCTCCACCAGCGTCGTACCCCCGAAGCCGGGTGCGGCGAAGACCGTCGCCCAGGGGAAGAGGAAGATCGCGTCGACCGCGAAGATCACGTAGAGGAACGAGTACACGTAGTACCGGATCTGGGTGTGCGCCCAGTCCCCGCCGACCGGGTCGACCCCGCACTCGTAGGTGAGCATCTTCTCCGGCGTCGGCACGACCGGCCGCAGCAGGCGGCCGGAGGCGAAGGCGACGGACACGAAGAGCACTCCGACGACCGCGACCAGGCCGACGACCGAGTAGCCGTGGAAATAGTCCACGTCCGTCCGCCCCTCGTTGACTCGTCCACTCATCGACCGGTGGTGTCCAGTGATCCGGTTGGATCTTTAGCCGATCTATACGGAGGGAGTCTAGGCCCTGGCCTGACCGGCTCCGGCCGAGGTGTCCCTCCAGCCGGACGGCCCCCTTCCGTACCGCCCGCCCCCGGCCCGCGCGCGGCCGTCGTCCGGCACATGCGCGGCCCGCGCGCGACCCACCTGGGGATAACCCCACCCCGCTCCGGCCCACTCACCCCATGGCGCCGGAACCCGTTTCCCCGGCAGGCTGGGACCATGAACGCCTCGCCGCCCTCCGCATACCGCGCCACCCCGGCCACGGCGGCCGACTCGGCCGACCAGGCCGACAGCGCCGCACTGCCGCCGCCGCGTTTCGCCTTCGACGGCGTGACGTGGAGGGAGATCCTCAACCTGCTGCTCAATCTCCCGATGTCGATCATCGGCTTCGTCTACGTCGTCACGGCGCTGACGCTCGGCGCGGGGCTCTCGGTCACCGTGATCGGCCTGCCGCTGCTCGCGTTCGGCCTGCTCGGCTGCCGGGTGCTCGGCACCGTGGAGCGGGCAAGGGCGAGGGCGCTGCTGGGGGTGCGGGTGGACGAGCCGCGCACACTGGGGCCCGGCACCCTCGGCTTCCTGCCGTGGTTGTGGGTGACCCTGAAGGATCCGGTGGCCTGGCGGCACGCGCTGTATCTGGCGATCCGGCTGCCGTGGGGCATCATCACCTTCACCGTGACGCTGACCTCGCTCTTCGTGGCCTGGCCTGTGCTGCCTTTCCTCTCCCGCGGGATGTCCGCGGTGGACCGGGCACTGGTGCGCGGGCTGCTGCAGCCGTCCGACGAGCTGGAGCGGCGGATCGCGGAGCTGGAGTCCGACCGGGGTGTGGTGGTCGACACCGCGGCCGCCGACCTGCGCCGCATCGAGCGCGACCTGCACGACGGCGCGCAGGCCCGACTCGTCGCCCTGGCCATGGACCTCGGCCTGGCCAAGGAGAAACTCCTCGAAGACCCCGAGGCCGCCGCCCGCATGGTCGACGAAGCACACGGCGAGGTCAAGGTCGCCCTCCAGGAACTCCGCGACCTCGCCCGCGGCATCCACCCCGCCATCCTCACCGACCGCGGACTCGACGCCGCCCTCTCCTCCGTCGCCACCCGCTGCACCGTCCCCGTCACCGTCACCGTCGACCTCCCCGCCCGACCGGCGGAGGCGATCGAGGGCATCGCCTACTTCACCGTCTCCGAACTCCTGCAGAACGTCAGCAAGCACAGCGGCGCCCCGCGCGCTTCCGTGGACGTGTGGCGCACCACGGACCGGCTGATGATCCAGGTGCGCGACGAAGGCCACGGGGGCGCGGACGTGTCCGCGGGCTCCGGCCTGGCGGGCCTGGCGGAGCGGCTGGACTCCGTCGACGGCCTCTTCGTGGTCAGCTCCCCGGCGGGCGGGCCGACCGTCGTCACGGCCGAGCTCCCCTGGCGGGACCGCGACTTCCGGCGGCCGTAAAAGCGGTCGTGGCGCCGCCGTGGTGCGGCCGTGGTGCGGCCCTGGCGCGGTGGCCGCGCCCGTCGCCGTGCCGGTCGCGGCTCCCCCCCCGAGCACGGCGCTCGGGGGCGGAAGCGCGTCGCGGCACGATGCGACCGCCTGTCCCGGGCGGCCTCGCGGGGGCCGGGTGGGGGCCGGGTGGGGATAGCCCCACCCCGAAGAGGCCGATCCGCACCATGGGGTGACCGGCCGGGAAAGCCCAGAGTGGACGTATGACGAGCAGTGCGGAAAGGACGGTCCCGACCATGGCGTACGGCTACCAGCACGAGGAGCGGGCGGCGCGCCACCGCCTGCCTGCCGCGGTACGCGCACCCTTCGAGGCCAGGACGTGGCGCGAGTTCGGCTACGCGCTGCTGAACCTGCCGATGGCCATCACCGGCTTCGTGTGGACCGTCACGATGCTCTCGCTCAGCGCGGGCCTGCTGATCACCTTCGTCGGCCTGCCGCTGCTGGTGCTGACCCTCGGCGGCTGCCGGGCCATCGGCCGGGTCGAGCGCGCCAGGGCCCGCACCCTGCTGCTGCTCGACGTGGACGAGCCAGGGCCGACCCGCGCCAAGAGCCGCGGCTTCCTGGCCAGGGCCGGCGCCCAGCTCGGCAGCGGCGTCAACTGGCGGCACGTCGTCTACACGCTGCTGCACTTCCCGTGGGGCATCGTCACCTTCTCGGTCTCCCTCAGCCTGTTCACCTACGGGTGGGGGCTGCTGACCTACCCGCTGTGGCGGTGGGTCTTCCCGGTCTACTTCGGGGAGGACGGCCTGCAGGTCTACGGCAGCGGCGACGGTCACCACGGCTGGTGGCTGCACACCCCGGCCGACATGCTGCTGAGCGTGGTCGTCGGCGGGACCCTGGTGCTGAGCACGCCCTGGGTGATCCGCGGTATGGCCCACGTGGACCGGATCCTGGTCCTCGGCCTGCTCGGCCCCTCCCGCCTCGACGACCGGGTGACCGAGCTGGAGTCCGACCGGGGTGTGGTGGTCGACACCGCGGCCGCCGACCTGCGCCGCATCGAGCGCGACCTGCACGACGGCGCACAGGCCCGACTCGTCGCCCTGGCCATGGACCTCGGCCTGGCCAAGGAGAAACTCCTCGAAGACCCCGAGGCCGCCGCCCGCATGGTCGACGAAGCACACGGCGAGGTCAAGGTCGCCCTCCAGGAACTCCGCGACCTCGCCCGCGGCATCCACCCCGCCATCCTCACCGACCGCGGACTCGACGCCGCCCTCTCCTCCGTCGCCACCCGCTGCACCGTCCCCGTCACCGTCACCGTCGACCTCCCCGCCCGACCGGTGCCGGCCATCGAGGGCATCGCCTACTTCACCGTCTCCGAACTCCTGCAGAACGTCAGCAAGCACAGCGGCGCGGGACGTGCCTCGGTCGACGTGTGGCAGGTCGAGGACCGGATGATGGTGCACGTGTCGGACAACGGGCGCGGCGGCGCCTCCCTGTCGGCCGGCTCCGGGCTGGCGGGGCTGGCCGAGCGCCTCGACTCGGTGGACGGCGTCCTGGTCGTCGACTCGCCGCCCGGCGGCCCGACCCGGATCACGGCCGAGCTGCCCTGGCGGGCGTGACCCGTATCCCCCTGGCCCGCTCCCCCGGCCGCCCCGCGCGCCCCCGTCCGGTCCACCGGGCGGGGGCGCCGTGTCGCCGGGCCGTCCCTGGGGCGCCGTGTCACCGGGCGGTCCCCGGGCAGGCGCGGTCCTGCCGGCTCTCAGCCGAGCTGCGGGTCCACCGCGATCAGGGTCTTGCCCACGTTGCGGCCGGCCTGCATCGCGATGAGCGCTTCGGCCGCCCGCGGCAGGGGCAGTTCGGCCGTGACGTCCAGCCGGATCGCGCCCGACGCGAGCAGCGCGAAGGCCGACAGCGCGTGGCCGCGGACCGTGCGGGGGGCGCGGCGGGCGAGGTCGCCGATGTTGTAGCCGGTCAGGGAGCGGTTGCTCTTCCAGAACGGCAGCACGGGCAGTGTGAGGTCCGGCTCCCGCGCCGCCTCGCCGTAGACGGCCAGCCGGCCGAAGGGCGCCAGCAGGGCGAGGCTGGCGAGCCTGGTCCTGCCGCCGATCGGGTCGAGTACGACGTCGAGGTCGCGCAGCCGTTCGGCGAAGTCGTCCCGCAGGTGGACGGCGTCGTAGCCGAAGCGCTTGGCGTACGCGGCCTTCTCCGGCGAACCCACCGTCCCGTGGACGGCGGCGGCGCCGAGTGCGCGGGCGATCTGCGCCGCGGCCGATCCGACCCCGCCGGCCGCCGCGTGGATCAGCACGGTGTCGCCGGCCCGCAGCCGGGCCGCGCCGGTCAGCACTCCGTAGGCGGTGGTGAGGACGAGGGCGGCGCCGCCGCCGTCACGCGGGGATATGCCGTCGAGCGGGAAGACGAACTCGGCCGGGGCGACGGCGTATTCGGCGTAGCCGCCGCCGTCGGGCAGGTAGGCGGCGACCGGGTCGCCGACCGCGAGGCCGCTGACGCCGGGGCCGAGGGCGGCGATCTCGCCGGAGACCTCGAGTCCCGGCACGTCGATGCCGCGGGCCCCCTGCGGTGGGCCGAAGTCGCCGAGCACGTGCTGGAGTTCGCCGTAGTTGACACCGGCGTACGCGACCCGGACCAGCACCTGCCCCGGTCCGGCCGCCGGGGTCGGCAGCTCCAACTGCCGCAGGACCTCGGGGCCGCCGTTGACATCGAATCCGACCGCGTGCACGCGTGCTCCTCTCGCTGGCCGCCGCGAACCGTCGCGGCGCCCACCCGGCTGCCGGGCGCAACCTTGCCCATGGCAACCGTATTCCCCATTCACCCGCCGATGCTGGGATGCTGGGCGGGTCAGTCGGACACGGGGGAGCGCGGAACGGTGGAGGACAAGGTGCGAGTGGTCATCGCCGAGGATTCGGTACTGCTGCGGGATGGCCTGACGCGGCTGCTGACCGATCGCGGCCACGACGTGGTGGCCGGCGTCGGCGACGCCGTGGGACTGATCAAGGCGGTCGACGAGCTCGCGAGCCAGGGCGCCGCACCCGACGTGGTGGTCGCCGACGTACGGATGCCGCCCACCCATACGGACGAGGGCGTCCGCGCCGCGGTGCAGCTGCGCCGGGACCACCCGGAGGTGGGGGTGCTGGTGCTGTCTCAGTATGTGGAAGAGCAGTACGCGACCGAGCTGATCGCGGGCAGCAGCCGCGGGGTCGGATACCTGCTCAAGGACCGGGTCGCGGACGTCCGCGAATTCGTGGACGCCGTGGTCAGGGTGGCCGAGGGCGGTACAGCCCTGGACCCCGAGGTGGTCGCGCAGCTGCTGGGCCGCAGCCGCAAGCAGCATGTACTCGCCAATCTCACTCCGCGAGAACGCGAGGTGCTCGGCCTGATGGCGGAGGGGCGGACGAACTCGGCCGTCGCCAGGCAGCTGGTGGTGAGCGACGGAGCGGTGGAGAAGCACGTCAGCAACATCTTCCTCAAGCTGGGACTGGCCCCGAGTGACGGGGATCACCGTCGGGTCCTGGCCGTCCTCACCTACCTCAACTCCTGAGGTACACGGCCTTCGCGCGGCCGTACGTCTCGGATGACGAGACGTCGTCTCACGATGCAGGACAATCGGCGGTACGCGCGCCTTCCAGTTACCGGTACGTCCGGGGAAGGCGACCCTTACCGCCGTACGATGACCGGTGAGCCGCCGCCTCGAAGGAGGTCCGTTTCAGTGACCAGCCAGGTCAGCAGCCCCATCACCGCGGGCACCGCGGAAGAGCCGTCCGTCGTCGTCGACGTTCTCGGTGACCAGCGCAAACCGGCCAAGGAGACCAGGCGCCTCGACCGCGTGATCATCCGGTTCGCCGGTGACTCCGGCGACGGTATGCAGCTCACCGGCGACCGCTTCACGTCGGAGACGGCGTCGTTCGGCAACGACCTGTCGACGCTGCCGAACTTCCCGGCGGAGATCAGGGCGCCCGCAGGGACGCTGCCGGGGGTGTCGTCCTTCCAGCTGCACTTCGCGGACCACGACATCCTCACGCCGGGTGACGCCCCCGACGTGCTGGTCGCGATGAACCCGGCCGCCCTGAAGGCGAACCTGGGCGACCTGCCGCGGGGCGCGGAGATCATCGTGAACACCGACGAGTTCTCCCGGCGCGCGATGGCCAAGGTCGGCTGGTCGGCGAACCCGCTGGAGGACGGCTCGCTGTCCGCCTTCGCGGTCCACCCGGTCCCGCTGACCACGCTGACCCTGGAGGCGCTGAAGGACTCGGGGCTGGCGCGCAAGGACGCCGAGCGGGCGAAGAACATGTTCGCGCTGGGCCTGCTGTCCTGGATGTACCACCGTCCGACGGCGGGCACCGAGGCGTTCCTGGCGAAGAAGTTCGCGAAGAAGCCCGATATCGCCGCGGCCAACGTGGCGGCCTTTCGCGCCGGCTGGAATTTCGGCGAGACCACCGAGGACTTCGCGGTCTCCTACGAGGTCGCGCCCGCGTCGGCGGCATTCCCCGCCGGCACCTACCGCAACATCTCGGGAAACCTGGCGCTGTCCTACGGGTTGATCGCCGCGTCCAAGCAGTCGGGGCTGCCGTTGTACCTGGGGTCGTATCCCATCACCCCGGCGTCGGACATCCTGCACGAGCTCTCGCGGCACAAGAACTTCGGCGTGCGCACCTTCCAGGCCGAGGACGAGATCGCCGCGATCGGGGCGGCGCTGGGCGCCGCGTTCGGCGGGGCGCTTGCGGTCACGACGACGTCGGGGCCCGGGGTGGCGCTGAAGTCCGAGACGATCGGCCTCGCGGTGTCGCTGGAACTGCCGCTGCTGGTGATCGACATCCAGCGCGGCGGCCCGTCGACCGGGCTGCCGACGAAGACCGAGCAGGCCGACCTGCTCCAGGCGATGTACGGGCGCAACGGCGAGGCCCCGGTGCCGGTGATCGCACCGGCCACCGCGGCCGACTGCTTCACCGCCGCGCTGGAGGCGGCCAGGATCGCGCTGACCTACCGCACCCCGGTCCTGCTGCTCTCCGACGGCTACCTGGCCAACGGCTCCGAGCCGTGGCGCATCCCGCAGACCGGTGAACTGCCCGACCTGCGGGTCGAGTTCGCCTCCGGCCCGAACCACACCAAGGCCGACGGCACCGAGGAGTTCTGGCCCTACCTGCGGGACCCCGAGACGCTGGCGCGCCCGTGGGCGGTGCCGGGCACCCCCGGGCTGGAACACCGGATCGGCGGCATCGAGAAGCAGGACGGGACGGGGAACATCTCCTACGACCCGGCCAACCACGACCTGATGGTCCGCACCCGGCAGGCGAAGATCGACGGCATCGCGGTGCCCGACCTGGTGGTGGACGACCCGTCGGGGACGGCCCGCACCCTGGTCCTGGGCTGGGGGTCGACCTACGGGCCGATCACCGCGGCCGCGCGCCGGATCCGCGCCGCGGGCGGGCAGGTCGCGCAGGCGCACCTGCGCCACCTGAACCCCTTCCCGGCGAATCTCGGCGAGGTGCTCAAGAGCTACGAGCGGGTGGTCGTGCCGGAGATGAACCTCGGCCAGCTCGCGCACCTGCTCCGGGCGAAGTACCTGGTCGACGCCCGGTCCTTCACGCAGGTGACGGGACTGCCGTTCAAGGCCGAGCAGCTCGCGGCCGCGGTCATGGCGATCATGGAGGAGAACGCGGATGTCTGAGGCGCTGGCACTGGTCCCCAAGGCGGCCGCCAAGCAGAGCATGAAGGACTTCAAGTCCGACCAGGAAGTACGCTGGTGCCCCGGCTGCGGGGACTACGCCGTGCTGGCCGCGGTCCAGTCCTTCATGCCGGAGCTGGGGCTGGCCCGGGAGAACGTGGTGTTCATCTCCGGGATCGGCTGCTCCTCGCGCTTCCCGTACTACATGAACACCTACGGGATGCACTCCATCCACGGCCGCGCCCCGGCCATCGCGACCGGCCTCGCCACCTCGCGGCGGGATCTGTCGGTGTGGGTCGTCACCGGTGACGGCGACGCGCTGTCGATCGGCGGAAACCACCTGATCCACGCGCTGCGCCGGAACGTGAACCTGAAGATCCTGCTGTTCAACAACCGGATCTACGGGCTGACCAAGGGGCAGTACTCCCCGACGTCGGAGACCGGGAAGATCACCAAGTCCACGCCGATGGGGTCGCTCGACGCCCCCTTCAACCCGGTGTCGCTGGCGATCGGCGCGGAGGCGGGCTTCGTGGCCCGCACGATCGACTCGGATCGCAAGCACCTCCAGTCGGTGCTGCGGGCCGCCGCCGACCACCCCGGCACGGCACTGGTCGAGATCTACCAGAACTGCAACATCTTCAACGACGGCGCCTTCGACGCGCTCAAGGACAACGCCACCGCCCAGGAGGCGGTCATCCGCCTCGAGCACGGGCAGCCGATCCGCTTCGGCGCCCCGGCCGCCGACGGCCTCGGCTCCAAGGGCGTCATCCGCGACCCCTCGACCGGCGACCTGGTGGTCGTCGAGGTCACCGACGACGTCGCGAGCCGTGTCCTGGTGCACGACGCGCACACCGCCAACCCGACGACGGCCTTCGCGCTGTCCCGCCTCGCCGACCCCGACACCCTGCACCACACCCCCATCGGGGTGCTGCGCAGCGCCCGGCGCCCGGTCTACGACACGGACATGGCCGACCAGCTCGACCAGGCCGTGGCCCAGCAGGGCGAAGGCGACCTGGCCTCGCTCCTCGCCGGCACCGACACCTGGACGGTGCCCGAGTAGCGGCGGCGGCGCCTCAGACGGAGACCGAAGGCGCCGCGCCACGCTCGGCGTCGTACGCCGACTGCGCCGCGGCCACCGCCTCGACGCGGGAGGAGGTCCAGGCAGCCAGTGCCCGGACCTTCCCCGCGGCCTCCTGCCCGAGCGCCGTGAGGTCGTAGTCGACGTGCGGCGGTATGACGGGGCGCGCGCGGCGGCGGACGAAGCCGTCCCGCTCCAGGGTCCGCAGCGTCTGCGTCAGCATCTTCTCGCTCACGTCGCCGATGCCGTCCCGCAGCTCGCTGAAGCGCAGCGTGCCTGCGTCATGCAGCGCGGCGAGCACCAGCACGCCCCAGCGACTGGTGACATGTTCCAGAATGGCCCGCTCAGGGCAGCTCACCTTCACGTCTGTACCGTACTTCAAGGTGGGTACTTTCCATAAGTTAGTGCCCCGGATACGGTGGTCACGACCGCAGGAACACACTCCACCGGGAGACCCACCGTGAGCATCGTCGTCACCGGAGCCACCGGCCAGCTCGGCCGCCTCGTCATCGCAGACCTGCTGGAGCGCGGGGTCGCCCCCGCCGGGATCGCCGCGGTGGCGCGGGACGAGGGGAAGGCCGCGGATCTCGCCGCCGCCGGCGTGGAAGTGCGGATCGCGGACTACGACCGGCCCGAGACCCTCAAGGGCGCCTTCGCCGCCGGCGACCGGGTGCTGATGATCTCCGCGAACGAGGTCGGCCGCCGCGTCCCCCAGCACACCGCCGTGGTCGACGCGGCCGCGGAGGCGGGCGTGGCGCTGCTGGTGTACACCGGCGTCCTCGGCGGCCCGGCCGCCGACTTCCTCCTCGCCGACGAGCACAAGGCCACCGAGGAGCACATCCTCGCCTCGGGGCTGCCCTACGTCTTCCTCCGCAACGGCTGGTACACCGAGGTCTACACGGCGAACCTGCCCGCGGTCCTCGAACACGGCGTGGTGATCGGCAACGTGGGCGACGGCCGGGTCGCCACCGCGGCGCGGGCGGACTACGCGGCCGCCGCGGCGGCGGCGGTCTCGGGCGAGGGCCACGAGAACCGGGTGTACGAGCTGAGTGGCGACGTCGCCTGGAGCTTCCCCGAGTACGCGGCCCTCATCACGGAGCTGTCGGGCCGCGAGGTCGCCTACAGCGACGTGAGCGCGGAGGAGCGGCAGGAGATCCTGGTCGGCGTCGGGGTGCCGGCGGACTTCGTCGCGGTACTCGTCGACCTGGACCAGGCCATCGGGCGCGGCCTGCTGGCCGGCACCAGCGGTGAGCTGGCCCGGCTGATCGGCCGCCCGACCACGCCGCTGCGCGAGACGGTCGCGGAGGAGCTGCGCAGGCTGCGCGCGTAGCCCCGGGGGCGGGCGTCAGGACCAATCCGCGATACGGGCCTGGCAGCGCGGCGGCCTGACCGCTACCGTCGGACTGCCATCCGTACCCGCACCGCGTACGGCGGCGTGGGGAGGACGGGCGATGGGCGACAAGCGCGCAGGACTTGCGTACGGTTTCGCGGCCTACGGGCTGTGGGGCCTGTTCCCGCTCTACTGGCCGCTGCTCGAACCCGCGGGGGCGATGGAGATCCTGGCCCACCGGATGGTGTGGTCGCTGGTGGTGGTGTCCGTCCTGCTGCTGGCGCTGCGCCGGTGGGCGTGGATCGCCGAGCTGATACGGCAGCCGCGCCGGCTCGCCCTGATCGCGGTCGCCGCGACCGTGGTCTCGGTCAACTGGGGCATGTACATCTGGGCGGTCAACGCCGGCCACGTCGTCGAGACCTCGCTCGGCTACTTCATCAACCCGCTGGTCACCATCGCACTGGCCGTCCTCGTGCTGAACGAGCGGCTGCGGCCCGTGCAGTGGACCGCGGTCGGCATCGGCTGCGCGGCCGTCGCCGTCCTGGCCTTCGGCTACGGGCGACTGCCCTGGATCGCGCTGACCCTGGCGCTGTCCTTCGGCACCTACGGCCTGGTCAAGAAGAAGATCGCCATGGGCGGCCTGGAGTCGCTGGCCGCCGAGACCTCCGTGCAGTTCCTGCCCGCCTTCGCCTTCCTGCTGGTCCTCGGCTCGCGCGGCGACTCGACCTTCACCCACCACGGCCCCGGCCACGCCGGCCTGCTGGCCCTTTCCGGCCTGGTCACCGCGGTGCCCCTGGTCTGCTTCGGCATGTCGGCCAACCGCCTGCCGCTGTCCACCCTCGGGCTGCTCCAGTATCTGGCCCCGGTCTTCCAGTTCCTGATCGGCATCCTCCACTTCCACGAGACGATGTCCACCGAGCAGTGGGCGGGCTTCCTGCTGGTCTGGGCGGCCCTCGCCCTGCTGACGGTCGACGCCATACGCAACGCCCGCCGCACCAGGGCCGACCTGGCGTCCGCCGCCGCGTCCGCCGCTGTCGCCGCCGGTGCCGGTGCCGGTGCCGGTGCCGTCACTCAAGCCGCTGCCGGCGCCGAGGCCGGTCCTGACGTCGCTGCCGCCGCTTCCCTCGACTATTCGGCTGACGGAGTACGGGATTCCGCGTGATGTGGAATTCATTCCCGCGCGGAACATTGAATTCTCGCATTGACGTGCGATACGACCGTCGGACATAATCCCTCAGCGTCAGTGAAACACACCCAGCCCGCATCGGGTTGTGGCCACGGAACCGACCTCCCCGATTCCGTTCACCCGGAATTCACATCCGGTATTCCCCACGTATCGGCGTCATTTCCTGGGCTGCGCATTCCCACCGGGACCAGGGCAGGACGCGAGGAAAAGCACAGTGACGACTCCCTCCCGCGTGTCCTCGCGCGGGATTCCGGCCCCCCGGCGCGGCGGCCGGCAGGCGGTGACCCGATCCGGGGCGCACCCGGTGCGGCTCGACATCCAGGGGCTCCGGGCGGTCGCGGTGTCGCTCGTCGTCCTCGCGCACGCCGGGGTGGGCGCGGTCGGCGGTGGGTACATCGGGGTCGACGTCTTCTTCGTCGTCTCCGGTTTCCTCATCACCTCCCTGCTGCTGCGCGAGTTGTCCGGAACCGGCCGAATATCGATCCGCGCCTTCTACGCCCGCCGCACACTGCGGCTGCTGCCCGCCTCGACGCTCGTCGTCCTCGCCACGCTCGCCGGCTCCTGGCTCTTCCTGTCGAAGATCCGCTTCGAGGAGTACGCGGGCGACGCGCTGAGCAGCGCCCTGTACACGGTGAACTTCCGGCTGGCCGCGGGCGGCACCGACTACCTCAACGAGACCAGTCCCCCCTCGCCCTTCCAGCACTTCTGGTCGCTGGCCGTCGAGGAGCAGTTCTACCTGGTCTGGCCGCTGCTCCTGCTGCTCGGCTGGCGTGCGGGCCGCCGCCGGGTGCTTCCCGCGGTGCTGCTCACCGCCCTGTGCCTGGTGTCCTTCCGGCTGAACCTCACGCTCACGCACGACTCGCCGTCCTGGGGGTACTTCGCGTCGCACCCCCGCTTCTGGGAACTCGGCGCGGGGGCACTGCTCGCCCTCGGCGCCGGGCACCTGGACCGGCTGCCCGCCCCGCTCTGCGCGGCCATGACCTGGACCGGCCTGGCCTGCGTCCTGGCGGCTGCCCTCGGCTACAGCAGCGACACCCGCTTCCCCGGGCCCTTCGCGCTGCTGCCGGTGTCCGGGGCCGTCCTGGTGCTGGCCGGCGGCTGCTCGCCCGATCCCTACGGCGCCGGGTGGCTGCTCGCCAGACGGCCGGTCGCCGGGCTCGGCGGGCTGTCCTACGGCTGGTATCTGTGGCACTGGCCGCTGCTCGTCATCGGGCCCGAGGCGCTGGGCATGACCGCGGGCGTCGGACCGGCCCTGCTGCTGTGCGCGGTCGCCCTGGCCGCGGCCTGGGCGACGCTGCGCCTGGTGGAGAACCCGGTGCGCTTCCACCCGGCCTTCCGCGGCCGGCCGGGACGCGCGCTGCGGCTCGGCGGCGGCCTGTCGGCGGGCGCCGCCGCCATCGCGCTGACCGCGTCGCTCTTCCCACCGGCCATCGAGGCCGGACGCCCGGCGCCCGACCTGAGGCAGCAGATCACCGTGGCGGCGGACCCGCTGCGGCAGCTGGACCGGCTCCTGGAGACGTCAGGCAGCGTCCTGCCCGGCAACCTCACACCGGCCCTCGACCGGATCCGGCCCGTACGCTCGGCGGTCTACCGCGACGGCTGCCACGTGGACTATCAGGGCACGCAGCCGCCACCCGGCTGCGTCTACGGCGACCCCGCCGCGTCCACGGCCGTCGTGCTCTTCGGCGACTCCCACGCGGCCCAGTGGTTCCCCGCGCTCGACCGGCTGGCGCGGGAGCGCCACTGGAAGCTGGTGTCGCTGACGAAGGCGTCCTGCAAGACCGCAGCCGTGACGATCGTCTACCACGGCGGCCCCTACACGGCCTGCGACGTGTGGCGGGAGCGGGCGATGGCCCGGATCGACAGCCTGCACCCCGCACTGGTGCTCGTGTCGTCCTCGGACGCGGGCGACCCCGTCCACCCGGCGGCCGACCTCCTGCGGCAGTGGACCGACGGGTACCGCTCCGTCTACGAAAGGCTCGGGAATTCAGGGGCCCGTGTCGCCGCGCTGCTGGACACGCCCTGGCCGACATCGGACGCCGTCGACTGCGCGGCGAACCACCCGACGCGACTCGGGCAGTGCGCCAACCACCTGCCCGGGGCCGTCCACGACCCGACCCGGCAGCAGGCGGCCGGGGACGCGGCGAGGTCGGCCGGCGCCTCGGTGATCGACCCCGTGCCCTGGTTGTGCACCCGCGCCGGCAGCTGCCCGATCCTGCTGGGCAACACCCTGGTCTACCGCGACGACAGCCACCTGTCCGAAGGCTGCGCCGACGCCCTCGCCCCGCTACTCGGCCACCGCCTGACCGAACTCTTCGGGCCGGACCTTCGCCCCTGACCGTCGCTGTCGGCCGGCCGCCGCAGGCCGAGGCGTCGACCGGCCGCATGAACCGGCCCAAGGCCCGAGCCCGCGGCCCGGCCCCGGAGGACCGCCCCGGCGGCCGGGGCGCCGGTCCCCACCTCCCGAGGCGCCGCCGGCACCGGCCTCGACTTGACTCCAGGATTGATGCGCGCGCAATATATGCACATGCATGACTTCTCGGGGCGACGATTCCTCTTCCTGCTCGGCAGCACCCGCACGGGTGGGAACACCGAATCACTCGCGCAGCAGGCAGCCGACCAGCTGCCCTCCCATGTGGAGCAGCACTGGGTGCGGCTCGCGGACATGCGGCTGCCGGACTTCGCCGACCTGCGGCACGACGGCGACGGCTCGTATCCGGCGCCCACCGGCCACGCCCGTACCCTGCTGGACGCCACGCTCGACGCGACCGACCTGGTCATCGCCTCGCCGCTGTACTGGTATTCGGTCTCGACGCCGACCAAGCAATACCTCGACCACTGGTCCGGCTGGATGCGCGTCCCCGGACTGGACTTCCGGGCCCGGATGGCCGGCCGCACCCTGTGGGGCGTCACCGCCCTCGCGGGCGCCGACCACACGGACGCCGACCCGCTGGTCGGCACCCTCGCGAAAACCGCCCGCTACATGCGGATGGACTTCCGCGGAGTGCTGCTGGCCAGCGGGAGCCGGCCCGGCCAGATCAGCGCCGACGAGGATGCGGCACTGCGCGCGAAGACTTTCTTCACGCCGTGAAATCCCGGCCCTACGGGGCCGCCTCGGGCGCGGGTCCCTCGCGGGGGGAGGGACCCGCCCCGGCGCCCCGGCCCGACGAGGCGCCAGGGCGGGACGGGCGCCCGATTACGCCGTCACGTCGCGGGTGGTGAAGCGCGCCCAGGCGGCCGAGCCGAAGACGGCCGCGTAGACCAGCTGGAGGGCGAGATTCTTGAGGATGCCGCTCCAGATGACGGGTGCGCGCATGACATCGGCGAAGCTCAGCCAGTAGTGCGGGAAGAGGTAGGGCTGGAGCGCGTGCAGCTGCGGGATGTTGTTGATGATCTGGATGGTGATCAGCAGCCCGACCGTGGCGGCCATCGCACTGATGCCGCTGTCGGTGAGGGTCGAGATGAACAGCCCCAGCGCGCCGAGGCCGATGAGCGAGGCCGCGACCAGCAACGCGATCAGCAGGCCGCGCAGGATGCCGTCGGACAGCGGGACGGTGTTGCCGGACAGCAGGGTCACGTCGCCGACTGGGAAGAGCGTGAAGCCGACGATGACCGCGGACAGCACCACCACCAGGGTCGCGGCGACGCAGAAGGTCAGCACCGAGGCGTACTTGGCGAGCAGCAGGCGGGTGCGGCCGGCCGGGGCGACCAGCAGATAGCGCAGGGTGCCGGTGCTGGCCTCACCCGCGAGGGAGTCGCCGGCGACCACGCCGATGGACATCGGGAGGAAGAAGGGCAGCGTCGCGGCGAGCGAGGCGAAGGCGAGGAACAGGCCGTTGTTGCTGATCTGTTCGAGGAATGCCGGGCCGCCGCCGTCATTGCCGCCGACCGAGCCGCCGCCGCGGGTCTCGATCCGCACCGCGATACCGACCAGCACCGGCACCCCGGCGAGCACCCCGAGCAGTGCAAGGGTCCTGGCCCGGCGGAAGACGATCAGCAGCTCGGACCCGAAAAGGCCGAGCGACCACACCGCCCGGGCCCGCCGGGATTCGGGCGGAGCCGGGACGCGCGCCCGGTCGTGGCGCGCTGCGGGGGCGGTCCGCTCCCCCTCGTCGTGCGCGCCGGCAACCGTCCCGGTGTCCGCACCGGTGCCTGCGGAGGTCTCAGCCCGCGACATCGAAACCCTCCCCTGTCAGTGCCACGAACGCGTCCTCGAGCGAGGCCCGCTGTATCCCGAAGCCGCGCACCCGCACACCGGCCGCGACCAGTGCGGCGTTCAGCTCCGCCAGGTCGGGCGGTTCGGCCGGCAGCTCGCCGGTCACCACACCGCTGTGCGGATCGGTGTCCAGCTCCGTCACCCCATGCCCGGTCAGCACCCGGACGGCCTCGGCCGGGTCGGGAGTGGTGACCGCCAGCCGGCCGCGGGTGCCCGCGGACAGGTCGGCGACCGGCCCCTGGGTGATCAGCCGGCCGCGGGCCATCACGGCGGCATGGGTGCAGACCTGCTCGATCTCGTCCAGCAGGTGCGAGGAGAGGAAGACGGTGGTGCCGTCCTCCGCCAGCTCCCTGACCAGGGCCCGGATCTCCCGCATGCCCTGCGGGTCGAGGCCGTTGGTCGGCTCGTCCAGCACCAGCAGCTCGCGCGGCTGGAGCAGTGCGGAGGCCAGTCCGAGCCGCTGCTTCATGCCGAGCGAATACGCCTTGGCCTTCTTCGCCGCCGCCGCGGTCAGCCCGACCCGGTCGAGCGCAGAGCCCACCCGGGCCCTGCGGGTCCGCGGATCGGCCGTCGGGTCGGCGGCGTCGTAGCGCAGCAGATTGTCCCGGCCGGACAGGAAGCCGTAGAGCGCGGGCCCCTCGATCAGTGCGCCGACCTTCGGCAGCACGGCACGGGTGGAGCGCGGCATGGGCCGCCCCAGCACGCGGGCGGTGCCCGCGGTCGGCTCGATCAGGCCCATCAGCATCCGGATCGTGGTCGTCTTGCCCGAGCCGTTCGGCCCGAGGAAGCCGAACACGCTGCCGCGCGGCACCCGCAGGTCGAGGCCGTCCACGGCGAGCGTGCCCCGATACTGCTTGGCCAGGCCGCGGGTCTCGATCACCACGTCGGGCGTCGGACCGTCCGCGTCGGGCGGCTGTCCCATCGCTCTCCTTCGTCAGCGGGGCGGAATCGGCGCGGGACCGGCCCGGGAATCCGGCAGGAGTCGGCCGGGCGGCGGCCCACCCGGGCGGCCGGACCGGACCGGCCCGGCCGCCCGGGTGCGGTGGCCCCGCCGGGTGGCGGGGCCACCGGTGTCATCGCGCGGCGCTGTTCGCGGCCGCGGTCAGCGCGGACTGGTCGACCGCACCGGCGTAGATCGAGCCGTCCTGCGTCAGCAGCACATTGACCAGCCGGGTGTGGAAGAGGGTGCCGGAGCCGAAGGCGCCGCTGACCTGCTTGCCGAAGCCGCCGAGCATGTCCGCGGGGCCGCCCTTGTGATTCTTGTGACCGTCGGACGGCAGCGCGCCCTTGCTCTTGAAGACCGCCACGGTGTCCCAGCCGGAACCGCTGTAGCTGGGTTCGCCGAGGCCGGACATCGGGGCGTGCGAGCTGTCCTTGCTGGCCTTGTCGCTCTCCTCGGTCACCTTCACTCCCTTGGGCGGGGTGAAGGTGAAGGTGCTCGCGGCCGGCTTGCCGAAACTCACCTTGGTGTAGGCGGCCTCGAAGGCCGCCTTGCCGTTGCCCTTGGGCTGCAGCGTGAACTTCAGCGGCACCCCGGTCTTGGAGTCGACCGCGATCCTTATCGAGTCGATCGTGGTGTCCGGCGCGTTCTGCGGGCGGATCAGCAGCACGTAGGCGCTGCGCCCTGCCACCCTGGCGGTGCCGTCTGCGGTGAACGACGCGGTGCCGTCGGACGCCTTGATGATCTGCTCGGCGGCGGCCTGCGGCGTCGAGGGGAAGTCGTCGGGCAGCTGCCGGTGGGACTGGGCCTTGGCGTCCCTGGCCGGCAGCGTGGAGTGATACGCCTCGTTGGACGAGCTGTCATACGCCCACACCTGGGAGCCGTTGTGGATCACGCTGTACTCGGCGGCGGGCTCGATGATCGAGACCTTCTGCCGGTCCTGGCCGTCGGCCGCGACATGCAGGGTGTGGCTGCCGATCAGCAACTGGGTGAACTGGCGCTGCGGGTCGGCCCGCGAACCGTCGGGCGAGCCGAACGCAGGCGGCGCCGCCGCGCCGCCGAACATGCCGCTCGCGGTGCCCCCCGACAGGGCCGAGGGCAGGCCCAGGTCGGTGCTGATCTTGACCGTGCCGTCCACGGTCTGGGTGTCGGAGGCGGCGATCCTGGTCAGGATCTGCTGGGCGGTGAGGGATGGCAGAGACGGGTCGCCGCTGTCCGCGAGCGCTGGGACCAGTCCGATGGTCGCGGCGGTCACGCCCACGACCGCCACAGGGACGGCATAGCGCAGTGCCTTGCGCCTGCGCTGCCCTCCCTCGGGCTCGTGCGCCTCCGGCTGTGCCGGTTGGATCAGTGCCATTGCGTCTTTACCTCCGTCGTCAGCGGCGGTTCGCTGTCCTGCACTCGTCCACTCCCCCGGCCATTGTCGCCCGGTCCGCCCCGAAGTGGTGTGTATCCATCCCACCAAATCGGCCGCTCCGCCACATCAGCCCCGGGGGCCAACTCCGTGTACGCCTGCGGGATGACACTCCCGCGTCCCGTACACGTTCCGGAGTAGCGCCCCTGACCCTCTCTCAGGGGCGCCCGACCCGGCGGTGAAAGCCGGGGACGGCGGCGGCCGGCGAAGGACGGCAGCGGCGGTCGGCGCGGGCCGTACGGCATCGGCGGCCAGGCGCCGCGTGCTCAGCAACGCCCGGTGCGCAGGCAGCGCCTGCTCAGCCCGCCCGGTGCACCACGGCGTCGCACAGTCCGGCCAGCGCGCAGGCAGCACCTGCTCAGCCCGCCCGGGGGCGCAGGCGGCGAGTGCGCCGCCCGCCGCGTGCTCAGCCCGCCCGGTGCACCACGGCGTCGCACAGCCCGGCCAGCGCCTGCTTGGCCGGCCCCTCGGGCAGCGGCGCCAGCGCGGCCCGCGCCTCCGCGGCGTACCGCAGCGAGTCCTGCCGCGCCTGGTCGAGCGCCGGGTGGGCCCGCAGCAGGCCCAGCGCCTCGGCGTGCAGCGTGTCGTTCGTGAGGTCGCCGTCGAGCAGCTCGATCAGCCGCCGGTCGTCGGCCGAGACGGCGCCGCCGGCCTGCGCGTAGCGCTTGCGCACGTGCAGCACCGGCAGCGTGGGGATGCCCTCGCGCAGGTCGGTGCCCGGGGTCTTGCCCGACTCGTGGCTGTCGCTTGCGATGTCGAGGACGTCGTCGGCGAGCTGGAAGGCGATGCCGATGCGCTCGCCGTACTGGGTCAGCGTGTGCACCACGGACTCGTCCGCGCCCGACATCATCGCGCCGAACCGCCCGGAGACCGCCATCAGGGAGCTGGTCTTGCCGGCCAGCACCTCCAGGTAGTGGTCCAGCGGGTCGCGCCCGTCGCGCGGGCCGACCGTCTCCAGGATCTGCCCGGTGACCAGGCGTTCGAAGGACTCGGCCTGCACCCGGACGGCCTCGGGGCCGAGGTCGGCGAGGATGTGCGAGGCGCGGGAGAAGAGGAAGTCGCCGGTCAGCACGGCGACCGAATTCCCCCAGCGGGTGTTGGCGCTGGGCACGCCGCGGCGGGCGTCGGCCTCGTCCATGACGTCGTCGTGGTAGAGCGTGGCCAGGTGGGTGAGTTCGACGACCACAGCGGACGGCACCACGCCGGGGGCGAACGGGTCGCCGAACTGGGCGCCGAGCATGACCAGGAGTGGCCGGAAGCGCTTACCGCCCGCCTGCAGCAGATGCCGCGCGGCGTCCGTGATGAAGGGGACGTCGCTCTTGGTGGCCTCCATGAGGCCCTGTTCCACCGCCGCGAGTCCTGCGCCGATGTCGGCGTCCAGAGCGGGGTCCCACACGCTCAGCCCGAAGGGTGGCCCGACGACGTTCACGAGGGGTGCTCCTGTCGCTGATCTGGCTTCTGGCGGGGTGCTGGGACGGCGCTTCGCGGGCGGCTCCGCTGGCGCTGACGTGGTGCTCGGCTCGTATTGCGTACACGGGCAGCGTAGCCGGTCGGCTGTGGATCACCGCCGGGGCATCGCCCTACGCCAAGCCGCGGGGAGGCCGCGGCAGGACAGCGGCGGGGACGGCACGGCGGACCGTACGGGAGGCCGTGCACCATCACTCCGCGTATGATCCTGATCACGGTGATTCAGGGTGCTATGGCCCGCCCGTCGCATGGACGCCGGGTGCCGTCAGCCAGACCTGGGAACGTTCATGAATACGTAAGACCATCTCGTCACAGGGCCAACTAAAATTGCGGCAGCAACATGTGACATGTCCTCGCATCGGGGTAGACCGCAAAGGGAAAAAATCCCGCGGAAATCTCCGAAGGAGAGCGAACAGGAGGTGGATCGATGACAGCCGACCTGCTGGAGGACGAAGCGGAAGCCCACGTTCGGGGCGTCTGTTTCAAGACCGGACCGCCCGCACGCACCGGGGTGGAACTGGAGTGGTTGGTGCATGACCGCTCGGATCCCCGAATAGTGATGACGGCCGACCGGCTGGACGCGGCACTCGCGCCGGTCGAAGTGCCCGGTGCGATGCCCCGGGGCAGCAGAATCACCCGCGAACCGGGTGGCCAGGTGGAGCTGAGCTCCCCGCCCGCCGATTCGCTCACCGAATGTGTCGAGGCGATGGCCGCCGATGTCGCGGCCCTGCGCGAGGCGATGGACCGGGCCGGCCTGGTCCTCACCGGCCGCGGCCTCGACCCCTACAGGACCCCGCCCAGGCTCCTGGACGACCCCCGCTACGCGGCGATGGAGGGCTTCTTCGACCGCGAGGGGCCATGGGGGCGCACCATGATGCGCCGCACCGCGTCCCTCCAGGTCAACCTGGACAGCGGGGACGACTCCCGGTCCGTCACCGGCTACCGGCGGCGCTGGGAGCTCGCGCACCGGATCGGCCCGGTCCTGGTGGCGGCCTTCGCCAATTCGCCGCTCAGCGACGGGCGCCCGACCGGCTGGGTCTCCACCCGGCAGGCGACCTGGGCGGCCATGGACCCGGGGCGCACCCGCGCACCCGGCCACGACCAGGAGCCGCGCGCCGCCTGGGCGCGCTACGCGCTGGACGCGCGGGTGCTGTGCGTCCGCGGGGCCGCGGACGCCGAAGGCGCCCGTGGGGCCGCAGGCGCCGCCGACTGGAGCGCGCCCCCGGGCCTCACTTTCCGCGGCTGGCTGCGCGGCGCCGTCCCCGGCCTGCGCCGGCCGACAACCGACGACCTGGACTACCACCTCAGTACGCTCTTCCCGCCGGTGCGGCCGCGCGGCTGGCTGGAGCTGCGGATGACCGACGCCCAGGACGGCGACGGCTGGGTGGTCCCGACCGTGCTCACGGCGACCCTGCTGGACGATCCGGTCGCCGCCGACGCCGCGTTCGCGGCCACGGAATCCCTGTGCCCGGACGGGCAGCCGCTCCCGCCCGACGAGGTCTGGCGGCGAGCCGCCAGGGTCGGCCCGGCCGACCCCGACCTCGGCAAGGCCGTCCGCTCCTGCTTCACCGTGGCGGAGAGCGCGCTGGCGCGCTCCGACGCTCCCGCGGCGCTGCGCGCGGCGGTCGCCGGATTCGCCGAGCGGTACGCGGACCGCGGCCGATGTCCCGCACACGACCAGTTGGACGCGCTGTCACGCGTCTGACCTTCCGGAAGGTATGTCGTGACAAACCCTCGCACCACCAGTACCAGCAGTACGGCCCCGACGGCTACCACTCCAGCCACTCAGGGCACACCTGCCGCTTCCGCCACCCGGTCACCGTCCGGCATGGCGCTCGCGGCCCTCGAAGCGGCCCGGCGGCGGACGGAGACGCTCACCGACAGTGTCGACGAGCACGACCTGACCGCCCAGCACTCCCCCCTGATGTCCCCGCTGGTGTGGGACCTCGCCCACATCGGCAACCAGGAGGAGCTGTGGCTGGTCCGTGAGGCCGGCGGGCGTCCGGGACTGCGCCCCGACCTCGACCACGTCTACGACGCGTTCCGTACGCCGCGCGCCGACCGCCCCGCCCTGCCGCTGCTCGGCCCGGCCGAGGCCCGCGCCTACCTCGCCGCGGTGCGCGAGCAGACCACGGAAGTGCTCGGCACCGTCGACACCAGCCCCGACCAGCCGGAACGCCTGCTCGCCAACGCCTTCGTCTTCGGCATGCTCGCCCAGCACGAGCAGCAGCACGACGAGACGATGCTCGCCACCCACCAGCTCCGCACCGGCCCACCGGTGCTGGACGCGCCGGAGCCGCCGCCCGCGCCCGCCGACGCGGCGCTGCTGCCCGCCGAGGTCCGCATACCCGGCGGCCCCTTCACCATGGGCACCAGCACCGAGCCGTGGGCGCTGGACAACGAGCTGCCCGCGCACACCGTGGACGTGCCCGGCTTCTGGCTGGACACCGTGCCGGTCACCAACGGCGCGTACGCCGAGTTCATCGCCGCGGGCGGCTACGACGACCCGGCCTGGTGGACCCCCGAGGGCTGGCGGCACGTCCACGAGGCCGGCCTGGTCGCGCCGCTGTTCTGGGAGCCGGACGGCGAGGGCTGGACCCGCCGCCGCTTCGGCCGCACCGAGCCCGTACCCGCGGACGAGCCGGTGCTGCACGTGTGCTGGTACGAGGCCGACGCCTACGCCCGCTGGGCGGGCCGCAGGCTGCCCACCGAGGCCGAGTGGGAGAAGGCAGCCAGGCACGACCCGGCCGCCGGCCGCTCCCGCCGCTACCCCTGGGGCGACGCGGACCCCGGCCCGGAGCACGCCAACCTCGGCCAGCGCCACCTGCGCCCCGCCCCCGCCGGCAGCTACCCCGCGGGAGCCGCGCCCAGCGGCGTCCGGCAGCTGGTCGGTGACGTGTGGGAGTGGACCGCGTCCGATTTCGCCCCCTACCCCGGCTTCGCGGCCTTCCCCTACAAGGAGTACTCCGACGTCTTCTTCGGCCCCGACTACAAGGTGCTGCGCGGCGGCGCCTTCGGCGTCTCGCCGGTGGCGGCCCGGTCGACCTTCCGCAACTGGGACTACCCCGTACGGCGGCAGATCTTCGCGGGCTTCCGCACCGCGAGGGACGGCGGCCCCGACGAGGCGCGCGGGGACGGGCGCGGCTGATGTGCCGGCATCTGGCCTACGTCGGACCGCCGGTGTCGCTCGACCGGCTGCTGGTCAGGCCCACGCACGGCCTGTACGAGCAGTCGTGGCGGCCCCGGCGGCAGCGCCACGGCACGGTCAACGTCGACGGCTTCGGCGTCGGCTGGTATCCGCCCGACCAGGACGACGGCACCGGCTTCGTGCAGCCCGTCCGCTACCGGCGCGCCCTGCCCGTATGGGCGGACGCCAACTTCGCCGAGCTCGCCCCCGCGATCCGCAGCGGGGCGGTCCTGGCCGCGGTGCGCTCGGCGACCGAGGGGACCACGCAGGAGGAGTCGGCCGCCGCGCCCTTCAGGGACGGCCGCTGGCTCTTCAGCCACAACGGGGCCGTCAGGGACTGGACCCGGCTGCCCACCGGGCTGAGCGACGCGGAGCTGCTCGGCCTCGACGCGCGCAGCGACTCGGCGGCGCTGTGGGCGATGCTCACCGCGCTGCTGCGGCAGGGCCAGCCGCCCGGCGGTGCGCTGGCGTCGGTCGTCCGGCGGGTCGCCGCGGCCCGCCCGGACGCCCGGCTGAACCTCCTGCTCACCGACGGCCGCACCATCGCGGCCACCGCCTGGGGCGACACCCTCTGGTACCGCACAGGCCCCGGTGCGGCCCTGGTCGCCTCGGAGCCGGACGAGGAGCCCGCCGCCGCGCCCGCGGCCCGGCAGCGGCCCTTGTCCGGCCCCGGGCACCCCGACGGGGGAACGGGGGCGGGGCAGGGCCCCGCGTTCGGCGAATGGCGGGAAGTCCCCGACCGTTCGCTGCTGCTGGCCACCACCGCAGGAGTACGGATCATTCCGCTGCGTCCCCCGGGGGCCGCCGACCGCAAGGAGCGACACCGCATGCCCGAGAGCCGCTTCACCCTCGACGACCGGCTGCCCGCCGGCTACTTCACCGACTCGCTGCACGCCGACGTACGCAAGGGCCTGAGCCGGCCGCCCCGCACCCTGCCGCCGAAGTGGTTCTACGACAAGCGCGGCAGCGACCTCTTCGAGGAGATCACCCGGCTGCCCGAGTACTACCCGACCCGCGCGGAGCAGGAGATCCTCACCCGGCGCGCCCCCGAGATCGCCGCGCTGACCCGGCCGAGCACCCTGATCGAGCTGGGCTCCGGCTCGTCCCGCAAGACGCGCCTGCTGCTCGACGCGCTCACCGCGGGCGGCAGCCTGGTCAGGTACGCGCCCCTCGACGTGAGCGGTTCCGCGCTGGCGGAGGCGGGCGAGGCGATCTGCCTCGACTACCCGGGGCTGGAGGTCACCGCGACGGTCGCCGACTTCGAGGGCGGCCTGCCGGTGTCGGACGAGCCGGGGCCGCGGCTGCTGGCCTTCCTCGGCAGCACCATCGGCAATTTCGACGCCGGCCAGCGGCGCGCCTTCTACCGCACCTTGTCGCTCGCGCTGAGCAGCGACGACGTGCTGCTGCTCGGCGCCGACCTGGTCAAGGACCCGGATGTGCTGGTCCGCGCCTACGACGACGCGCAGGGCGTCACCGCCGAGTTCAACAAGAACGTCCTCCACGTGCTCAACCGCGAGCTGGGCGCCGACTTCGACCCCGCCGCCTTCGACCACGTCGCCCTGTGGAATCCCGACGAGGAGCGCATCGAGATGCGGCTGCGCGCCCGCACCGCCCAGACCGTCAAGATCCCCGAGCTCGACCTGAACCTCGAACTCTCCGCGGGCGAGGACCTGCGCACGGAGCTGTCCTGCAAATTCCGCCGCGAGTCGCTGACCGAGGAACTCCACGAGGGCGGCTTCACCGTCCGCCAGTGGTGGACCGACCCCGGTGACCGCTTCGCCCTGCTGCTCGCGGTCCCCAACTGAGGGCCGTCCCCGGCTGAGGGGGGCCGCCGCAGGCGGCCGCACGCGCACGCGCCGCGGGGGGGGGGGGGGGGGGCCCCCCCCCCCCCCGGCCGGGGGGGGCCCGCGGGGGGGCCCGGCCGACAACCCCCCCCGGGGGGCG
>NZ_JBICTO010000007.1:0-93629 GCF_043197715.1 Streptomyces sp. NPDC049040 | reverse complement strand
CGGGGGGGCCCCCCCCCCGGTGCCCCGCTCCCCCGGGGGCCCGGGGCCCCCCCCGGGCGGCCCGCCCCGGGGGGGGGGGGCCCCCCCCGGGGCCCCCCCCCCCCCCCCGCGGGGGGGGGGGGCCCCCCCCCCCCCCCCCCCGCGGCGCGTGGGTGGCCCGTAGGGGCTACCGGACGAAGACGCCCGCCTTGTCGGCGAGGTCGAGGAAGTACTGCGGCGCGAGGCCGAGCACGAGGGTCACCGCGACGCCAAGGGCGATCGCCGTGGATGTCATCGCGGACGGGACGGCGACGGTCGGGCCGTCGGGCTTGGGCTCGCTGAAGAACATCAGCACGATCACCCGGATGTAGAAGAAGGCCGCGATCGCCGACGAGATCACACCGACGATGACCAGCGGCATCGCCCCGCCCTGCGCGGCCGCGGTGAAGACCGCGAACTTCCCGGCGAAGCCGGACGTCAGCGGGATGCCGGCGAAGGCCAGCAGGAAGACCGCGAAGACCGCCGCGACCAGCGGCGAGCGGCGGCCCAGGCCCGCCCAGCGGGACAGGTGGGTGGCCTCGCCGCCCGCGTCGCGGACCAGGGTGACCACGGCGAAGGCGCCGAGCGTCACGAAGGAGTAGGCCGCGAGGTAGAACAGGACGGAGGAGACACCCGAAGGGGTCGTGGCGATGACGCCCGCGAGGATGAAGCCCGCGTGCGCGATCGACGAGTAGGCGAGCAGCCGCTTGACGTCGGTCTGGGTGACCGCGATGACCGCGCCGGCGAGCATCGTGATGATCGCGACGCCCCACATGACGGGCCGCCAGTCCCACCGCATGCCCGGCAGGACGACGTAGAGCAGCCGCAGCAGCGCGCCGAAGGCGGCGACCTTGGTGGCGGAGGCCATGAAGCCGGTGACCGGGGTGGGCGCGCCCTGGTAGACGTCGGGCGTCCACATGTGGAAGGGCACGGCGCCGACCTTGAACAGCAGGCCCATCGCGACCATCGCCAGGCCGATCAGCAGCAGCGCGTCGTTGCCGGTCGTGGAGGCGAGCGCCGGGGTCATCGGGGCGGTGCCGTCGATGACCGCGGAGATGCCGGAGTACGACACGGTGCCCGCGTAGCCGTAGAGCAGGGCGATGCCGAACAGCAGGAAGGCCGAGGAGAAGGCGCCGAGCAGGAAGTACTTGACGGCGGCTTCCTGGGACATCAGGCGGTTGCGGCGGGCCAGCGCGCAAAGGATGTACAGCGGCAGCGAGAAGACCTCGAGCGCCACGAAGAGCGTCAGCAGGTCGTTGGCCGCCGGGAAGATCAGCATGCCGCCGACGGCGAACATCAGCAGCGGGAAGACCTCGGTGCTGGTGAAGCCGGCCCGCACCGCCGCCTTCTCCTGGTCGCTGCCGGGCACCGCGGAGCCCTGGGCGGCGAAGGAGTCGACCTGGTTGCCGTGCGCGCGGGGGTCGAGCCTGCGCTCGGCGAAGGTGAAGACCGCCACGATCCCGACCAGCAGGATGGTGCCCTGGAGGAAGAGCGCGGGGCCGTCGACGGCCACCGCCCCCATCGCCGCGACGTGCGCCTTGGTGGTGCCGTAGCCCTTCTCGGCGAGGGCGATCACCGCGGCGAAGGCCGCCGCGAGTCCGACCACGGCGAGCACGGTCTGCGCGGTGTAGCGGGACCGCCTGGGCAGGAACGCCTCGACCAGCACGCCGAGTGCCGCGGCCCCGAAGACGACCAGGACCGGGGACAGCTGGGCGTACTCGATGTGCGGGGTGGGGAACTTGTCGGCGACTGGCGCCGCCGTTGTCCACAGGCTGTGGACGGAGGATGCGCTCACTTCTTCGCCTCCAGCGCGGGCTTGGGGTCGGTCTTGTGCACGTCGGAGAGCGTGTGGTGCACCGACGGGTTGACGATGTCGGTGACCGGCTTGGGGTAGACGCCCAGGAAGATCAGCAGGGCGATCAGCGGGGTGACCACCACCAGCTCACGCACCTTGAGGTCGGACATCCCCTCGATACCGGCCTTGACCGGGCCGGTCATGGTGCGCTGGTAGAGCACCAGCACGTAGAGGGCGGCCAGCACGATGCCCAGCGTCGCGACGATCCCCAGGACCGGGTAGCGGCTGAACGTGCCGACCAGGACCAGGAATTCGCTGACGAAGGGCGCGAGCCCCGGTAGCGACAGGGTGGCGAGGCCGCCGATCAGGAAGGTGCCGGCCAGCACGGGGGCGACCTTCTGCACCCCGCCGAAGTCCGCGATGAGCCGCGAACCGCGCCGGGTGATCAGGAAGCCGGCGACCAGCAGCAGGGCGGCCGTCGAGATGCCGTGGTTGACCATGTAGAGCGTCGCGCCGGACTGGCCCTGGCTGGTCATCGCGAAGATGCCCAGGATGATGAAGCCGAAGTGCGACACGGACGCGTAGGCGATCAGCCGCTTGATGTCCCGCTGGCCGACGGCGAGCAGGGCGCCGTAGATGATGCTGATCACCGCGAGCACCAGGATCACCGGGGTCGCCCACTTGGACGCCTCGGGGAAGAGCTGGAGGCAGAAGCGCAGCATCGCGAAGGTGCCGACCTTGTCGACGACCGCGGTGATCAGGACGGCGACCGGGGCGGTCGACTCGCCCATCGCGTTCGGCAGCCAGGTGTGCAGCGGCCACAGCGGGGCCTTCACCGCGAAGGCGAAGAAGAAGCCGAGGAAGAGCCAGCGCTCGGTCGAGGTCTCGATGTGCAGCTTGCCGCTGGCGCGGGCCGACAGGATCTCCTGGAGGGAGAAGGTGCCGGTGCCCAGCTGGTGCGCGGTCACGGTGTAGAGGCCGATGACCGCGGCCAGCATGATCAGACCGCCGGCCAGGTTGTAGAGCAGGAACTTGACCGCCGCGTACGACCGCTGGCGTGCCGCCTCCTCCTCGCCCGCCGCGTGCGCGCGGTCGCCGAAGCCGCCGATGAGGAAGTACACCGGGATGAGCATGGCTTCGAAGAAGATGTAGAAGAGGAAGACGTCGGTGGCCTCGAAGGAGAGCACCACCATCGCCTCGACCAGCAGGATCAGCGCGAAGAAGCCCTGGGTGGGCCGCCAGCGCCGGTTGGGGTCGGCGTCCTCGAGCGGGTCGGCGTCGTGCCAGCCGGCCAGCATCACGAACGGGATCAGCAGCGCGGTCAGCGCCACCATCACCGCCGCGATGCCGTCCACGCCCAGGTCGTAGCGCAGCCCGAAGTCCTTGATCCAGGCGTGCGACTCGGTCAGCTGGTAGCGGTCGCCGTCCGGGTCGAACCTGACCAGGACGACGGCTGCCAGCACCAGGGTCGCGAGCGAGAACAGCAGGGCCGTGTACTTGGCGGCGGCGCGCTGCGCCGCGGGGACCGCGGCGGTGACGACCGCGCCCACGGCGGGCAGGGCGGCGGTGACGGTGAGGAGGGGAAAGGACATGATCAGACCGCCCTCATGAGAAGAGTCGCGGCGACCAGCACCGCGGTGCCGCCGAGCATCGAGACGGCGTACGAACGCACGTAGCCGTTCTGGATCTTGCGGAGCCGGCCGGACAGGCCGCCGACCGAGGCGGCGGTGCCGTTGACGACGCCGTCGACCAGGGAGTGGTCGAGGTAGACGAGCGAGCGGGTGAGGTGCTCGCCGCCGCGGACCAGGACGACGTGGTTGAAGTCGTCCTGGAGCAGGTCGCGGCGGGCCGCCCTGGTCAGCAGCGAGCCGCGCGGCGCGACCGCGGGGACGGACCTGCGCCCGTACATCAGCCAGGCGAGGGCGACGCCGACGACCAGCACCACCATGGTGGCGACGGTGACCGTGCTCGCGCTGACCGGCGAGTCGCCCTCGGTGTGGCCGGTGACCGGCTCGAGCCAGTGCACGAAGCGCGAGTTGAGGGAGAAGAAGGCGCCGGCGAAGACCGAGCCGAAGGCCAGGATGATCATCGGGATGGTCATCGACTTCGGCGACTCGTGCGGGTGCGGCTCGTGGCCTTCCGCGTCCGGCTGCCAGCGCTTCTCGCCGAAGAAGGTCATCAGCATCACGCGGGTCATGTAGAAGGCGGTGATCGCGGCGCCCAGCAGTCCCGCGCCGCCCAGGATCCAGCCCTCGGTGCCGCCCTTGGCGAAGGCGGCCTCGATGATCTTGTCCTTGGAGAAGAAGCCGGACAGGCCGGGGAAGCCGATGATCGCCAGATAGCCGAGGCCGAAGGTGACGAAGGTGACCGGCATGTACTTGCGCAGGCCGCCGTAGCGGCGCATGTCCACCTCGTCGTTCATGCCGTGCATGACGGAACCGGCACCGAGGAAGAGGCCCGCCTTGAAGAAGCCGTGCGTGACCAGGTGCATGATCGCGAAGACGTAGCCGATGGGGCCGAGCCCCGCCGCCATGATCATGTAGCCGATCTGCGACATCGTCGAGCCGGCCAGCGCCTTCTTGATGTCGTCCTTCGCGCAACCGACGATCGCACCGAACAGCAGCGTGACCGCGCCGACGGTGACCACCGCGGTCTGCGCGTCGGGCGCCGCGTTGAAGATCGCGCCCGAGCGGGTGATGAGGTAGACGCCCGCGGTCACCATCGTCGCCGCGTGGATGAGGGCCGAGACCGGGGTCGGGCCCTCCATCGCGTCGCCGAGCCAGGACTGCAGCGGCACCTGCGCCGACTTGCCGCACGCGGCCAGCAGCAGCATGAAGCCGATGCCGGTGACGGTGGCGTGCTGCGTGGTGGACGCCTGCTGCGCCTGCGGCAGCACCTGGTTGAAGGCGAAGGAGCCGAAGGTGGTGAACATCAGCATGATCGCCACCGACAGGCCGATGTCGCCGACCCGGTTGACGATGAAGGCCTTCTTCGCCGCGGTCGCCGCGCTCGGCTTGTGCTGCCAGAAGCCGATCAGCAGGTACGACGCCAGGCCGACACCCTCCCAGCCGGCGTACAGCAGGAAGTAGTTGTCGGCCACGACCAGCAGGAGCATCGCCGCGAGGAAGAGGTTGAGGTAGCCGAAGAAGCGGCGGCGGCGCTCGTCGTGCGCCATGTAGCCGATCGAGTAGATGTGGATCAGAGTGCCCACACCGGTGATCAGCAGCACGAACGTCATCGACAGCTGGTCGAGCTGGAAGCCGACGTCGGCCTGGAAGCCGTCGACGGGCACCCAGGTGAACAGGTGCGAGTTCAGGGTCCGCGCCTCGGCGTCCTTGCCCAGCATGTCGGAGAACAGGACCACGCCGAACACGAAGGACAGCAGCGCCAGCAGCGTGCCGAGCCAGTGGCCGACGCGGTCCAGCCGCCTGCCGCCGGTCAGCAGCACGCCGGCGCCGAGCAGCGGCGCCGCGACGAGCAGTCCGATCAGGGTTTCCACTGTCGCAGCCCCTCTACAGCTTCATGAGATTGGCGTCGTCGACCGAGGCCGAGTGGCGGGAACGGAAGATCGACACGATGATCGCGAGCCCGACCACGACCTCGGCAGCGGCCACGACCATCGTGAAGAACGCGATGACCTGCCCGTCGAGGTTGCCGTGCAGCCGGGAGAAGGTGACGAACGCCAGGTTGCAGGCGTTCAGCATCAGCTCGACGCACATGAAGACGACGATCGCGTTGCGCCGGATCAGTACACCTGCGGCGCCGATGGTGAACAGCAGCGCCGACAGGTAAAGGTAGTTGGCCGGATTCACTTGGCACCCTCCTCGGCCCGGTCGTTGTCCCCGGTCCGCTCGGACGACTCGACCCCGGGGCGGTCGGCCGCACGGCCGAGCCACCGCTCCGAGCTCTGCTCCAGGTCGGCGAGCCGCCGCATGGCGTCCCCCGACACGTCGCGGATCTGGCCGCGGTCGCGCAGCGTGGAGCTGACCGACAGTTCGGAGATGGTGCCGTCGGGCAGCAGCGCCGGGATGTCCACCGCGTTGTGCCGGGCGTAGGTGCCGGGCGCGGGCAGCGGGGTGACCTGGCGGCCCTCGCGCACCCTGGCCTCGGACAGCTCGCGCTGCGTGCGGCGCTCCTCGGTGCGCTCCCGGTGGGTGAGGACCATCGCGCCGACGGCCGCGGTGATCAGCAGCGCGCCGGTGATCTCGAAGGCCCACACGTACTTGGTGAACAGCAGGTGCGCCAGACCCTGGACGTTGCCGCCGTCGGCGGTGTTGGCCTGCCCGAGGCCGGTGAAGGTGTGCAGCGAGGCGTTGGCGATGCCGGCGATCAGCAGGACGCCGAAGCCGAGCCCGCACACCGCCGCCATGATGCGCTGGCCCTTGAGGGTCTCCTTGAGGGAGTCCGCCGCGGTGATGCCGACCAGCATGACCACGAAGAGGAACAGCATCATGATCGCGCCGGTGTAGACGACGATCTGGACGACGCCCAGGAAGTAGGCGCCCTGGGCCAGGTAGAAGACCGCCAGGATGATCATCGTGCCGGCCAGCGACAGGGCGCTGTGGATGGACTTCTTCATCAGGACCGTGCCCAGGGCGCCGAGCACGGCGACCGTGCCCAGGATCCAGAACTGCACGGCCTCACCTGTGGAGGTCTGCGAGGCGGCGGCGGCCGCGAGCGGCATCATGCCTCGGCCCCCGTTCCCGCCGGAGCCGAACCGCCGGGGGCGGTGATCCCGGCGTCCCCGGCGTCGGCGTCGGCCACCGTCTCGTCGGGCTTCTCGCCCTTGGAGACGGCCACCTGCCGTTCGGTGCCGGGCGCGGCCTCGGTGACCAGGCCGCGGTAGTAGTCGCCCTCGTCCATGCCGGGGAAGATCGAGTGCGGCGACTCGACCATGCCCTCCTCGAGGCCCGCCAGCAGCTGCTCCTTGGTGAAGATCAGCGACTCGCGGGTGCTGTCGGCGAGTTCGTACTCGTTGGTCATCGTCAGCGCGCGGGTCGGGCACGCCTCGATGCACAGCCCGCACAGGATGCAGCGGGCGTAGTTGATCTGGTAGACGCGGCCGTAGCGCTCCCCCGGGGAGTAGCGCTCCTCCTCGGTGTTGTCCGCGCCCTCCACGTAGATGGCGTCCGCCGGGCAGGCCCACGCGCACAGCTCGCAGCCGACGCACTTCTCCAGCCCGTCCGGGTGCCGGTTGAGCTGGTGCCGGCCGTGGAAACGCGGCGCGGTGGGCTTCTTGTACTCGGGGTACTGCTCGGTGAGCCGCTTCTTGAACATGGCCTTGAAGGTCACGCCGAAGCCTGCGACCGGGCCGAGGAACTCAGGCATCGCCGTCCTCCTGCTTCTCCTGCTCCGGGGCGTCCTGGCCGGATGCGCCGACGAGTTGGGGCTCCGCCCGGCTGGGGCGGCGCGGCACCCGCTGCACCTGCTGCCCTGGCAGCGGCGGTACGGGGTAGCCGCCGGCCATCGGGTCGAATGTCGCAGGCGGGGCGAGGGGTCCGCCCTCGGCCGCCTTCTCCTTGTCCTCGCGGTCCCTGAACAGGTCCGCGAGCAGCGAGATCAGCAGCAGCACCAGCACCGCGCCCGCGATGTACAGCACGATCTTGGTGAAGTCGTAGTCCTCGTTGCGCATCGCCCGGACCGCGGCCACCAGCATCAGCCAGACCATCGAGATCGGGATGAGGACCTTCCAGCCGAGCTTCATCAGCTGGTCGTAGCGCACCCGGGGCAGGGTGCCGCGCAGCCAGATGAAGAAGAACAGCAGCAGCTGGACCTTGACCACGAACCAGAGCATCGGCCACCAGCCGTGGTTCGCGCCCTCCCAGAAGGTGCTGATCGGCCAGGGTGCCCGCCAGCCGCCGAGGAAGAGGGTCGTCGCGACCGCCGAGACGGTCACCATGTTGACGTACTCGGCGAGCATGAACAGCGCGAACTTGATCGAGCTGTACTCGGTGTTGAAGCCGCCGACGAGGTCGCCCTCGGACTCGGGCATGTCGAAGGGGGCGCGGTTGGTCTCGCCGATCATCGTGCAGACGTAGACCAGGAACGACACCGGCAGCAGGATCACGTACCAGCGGTCGTGCTGGGCGCTGACGATGGTCGAGGTCGACATCGAGCCGGAGTAGAGGAAGACCGCGGCGAAGGACAGGCCCATCGCGATCTCGTACGAGATCATCTGGGCCGACGCGCGCAGGCCGCCGAGCAGCGGGTACGTCGAGCCCGACGACCAGCCGGCGAGCACGATGCCGTAGATGCCGACCGAGGCGGTCGCCAGGATGTAGAGGATGCCGATCGGCAGGTCGGTCAGCTGGAGCGCGGTGCGCTGCCCGAAGATGGAGACCTGGTTGTCGGCGGGGCCGAAGGGCACCACCGCGAAGGCCATGAAGGCGGGGATCGCCGCCACGATCGGGGCGAGGACGAACACCACCTTGTCGGCCCGCTTGACGGTGATGTCCTCCTTGAGCATCAGCTTCACACCGTCGGCGAGCGACTGGAGCATGCCCCAGGGCCCGTGCCGGTTGGGGCCGATGCGCAGCTGCATCCAGGCGACGACCTTGCGCTCCCACACGATGGAGAACAGCACGGTCAGCATCGCGAAGGCGAAGCAGAAGACGGCCTTGAGGAGGATCAGCCACCAGACGTCGTTGCCGAAGAACGACAGGTTCTCCGTGGTGGCGGCCAGCTGGCTGCCGCCGGCGAACTGAGCGCTCATGAGGACGCCTCCGCAGTCTTCTCGGCCGCAGTGGAGATCGCGACGACCTGGCCCGGGCGGGCTCCGACATCGGACGCCACGCCGGTGCCCGTCGAGTTGAGCGGGAGCCAGACCACGCGGTCCGGCATCGGGGTGACGGCGAGCGGCAGCGTGGTGGCGCCCGCGGGTCCTGTGACGGTGAGCGGGGCGCCGTCCTCGGCGCCGACCTCCGCGGCGGTCGCCGGGGACAGCCGGGCCACCGCCGCGTGGCGGGTGGCGGCCAGCGCCTCGTCGCCGTCCTGGAGCCGGCCCTGGTCGAGCAGCAGCCGGTGGCCCGCGAGGACCGCCTGACCGGACTCGGGGCGGGGCAGCGGCACCGAGGACTCCAGCGGCGCGGGCGCCCAGGAGCCCGACCACCCGGCGAGGCGGTCGAGTTCGGCGCGCGCGGACCGTACGTCCGACAGGCCGAGCTTCACGTCGAGGGCGTCGGCCAGCATGGTCAGCACCCGGGCGTCGGGCAGCTGGTGCCTGTTGGTGGCCTGGTCGGGCTTGATGGCGGCCTCGAACATCCGCACCCTGCCCTCCCAGTTGAGGAAGGTGCCGGACTTCTCGGCGACCACGGCCACCGGCAGCACCACGTCGGCGCGGTCGGTGACCTCGCTCGGCCGCTGCTCGAGGCTGACGACGAAGCCGACCGCGTCCAGGGCCGCGCGGGCGCGGGCCGGGTCGGGCAGGTCGGCGATCTCGACGCCGCCGACGAGCAGCGCGCCCAGTTCGCCGGTCGCGGCCGCCTCCAGGATCTCGGAGGTGTCCCGGCCGAAGCGGCCCGGCAGCGTGGGCAGTCCCCACACCCGCGACACCTCGTCGCGGGCCCGCGGGTCGGTGACCGGGCGTCCGCCGGGCAGCAGTCCGGGCAGCGCGCCGGCCTCGACCGCGCCGCGCTCGCCGGCCCGGCGCGGGATCCATGCCAGGGTGGCGCCGGTGGCGGTGGCCAGCCGGATCGCCGCGGTGAGCGCCCCGGCCACGGCGGCGAGCCGCTCGCCGACCAGGATGACGGCGCCTTCCGCACGCAGCGCGTCGGCGGCCTGCCGTCCCGCCTCGTCCAGGCCGACTCCGCCGGCCAGCGCGTCCATCCAGTCCGGTTCCGTGCCGGGCGCGGCCGGCAGCAGGATGCCGCCCGCCTTGTCCAGGCCGCGGGTGGTGTGGGTGGCGAGCGCGTACGTCTGCTGCTTGCGCTTGCGGTGCGCCTTGCGGAGCCGCAGGAAGACCCCGGGGGCCTCCTCCTCGGCTTCGAGCCCGGCGAGCAGGACCGCGGGGGCGGCCTCCAGGCGGGCGTTGGTCAGGCCCGATGCCGCCCGGCCCGCGCCCTGCGGGTCGTCCCCGAGGTCGAGGCCGCGCCCGGCGACCGCCGCGGCCAGGAAGTCGGCCTCCTCCGCGGAGTGCGCGCGGGCCCTGAAGTCCACGTCGTTGGTGCCGAGCACGACCCGGGCGAACTTGCTGTACGCGTAGGCGTCCTCGACGGTGAGCCGCCCGCCGGGCAGTACGGCGGCCCGGCCGTGCGCCGCGGTCAGCCCGGCCGCGGCGGCGGCGAGCGCCTCGGGCCAGGACGCGGCGACCAGGTCACCGTCGGCGTTGCGGACCAGCGGGTGGGTCAGCCGGTCGGGGCGCTGGGCGTAGCGGAAGCCGAAGCGGCCCTTGTCGCACAGCCACTCCTCGTTGACCTCGGGGTCGTTGGCTGCGAGCCGCCGCATGACCTTGCCGCGCCGGTGGTCGGTGCGGGTGGCGCAGCCGCCGGCGCAGTGCTCGCACACCGAGGGCGACGACACCAGGTCGAAGGGCCGGGACCGGAAGCGGTAGGCGGCCGAGGTCAGCGCGCCGACCGGGCAGATCTGGATGGTGTTGCCGGAGAAGTACGACTCGAACGGGTCGCCCTCGCCGGTGCCGACCTGCTGGAGGGCGCCGCGCTCCAGCAGCTCGATCATCGGGTCGCCCGCCACCTGGTTGCTGAACCGGGTGCAGCGCGCGCACAGCACGCACCGCTCGCGGTCGAGCAGTACCTGCGCCGAGACCGGCACCGGCTTGGCGAAGGTGCGCTTCCTGCCCTCGAAGCGGGTGTCGGGGTCGCCGACCTGCATCGCCTGGTTCTGCAGCGGGCACTCGCCGCCCTTGTCGCACACCGGGCAGTCCAGCGGGTGGTTGATCAGCAGCAGCTCCATCACCCCGCGCTGCGCCTTCTCGGCGACCGGCGAGGACAGCTGGGTGCGGACGACCATGCCGTCGGTGCAGGTGATGGTGCAGGACGCGACCGGCTTGCGCTGGCCCTCGACCTCGACGATGCACTGCCGGCAGGCGCCGACCGGGTCGAGCAGCGGGTGGTCGCAGAACCGGGGGATCTCGATGCCGAGCATCTCCGCGGCCCTGATCACCAGGGTGCCCTTGGGCACCGAGACGGGGATGCCGTCGACGGTGACGGAGACCAGGTCCTCCGGCGGCACCGCGGGCTGGCCCGCGCCGGAGGACGCACTGCTTGTGGTGACGGTCACGCGTGGGCCTCCGTACGGTACTTGTCGGCCCAGGCGGTGGAGCGGGCCGGGTCGAAGGGGCAGCCCCCGCGCTCGATGTGCTCCTCGTACTCCTCGCGGAAGTAGGTGAGCGAGGAGAAGATCGGGGCGGCCGCGCCGTCGCCGAGCGCGCAGAAGGACTTGCCGTTGATGTTGTCGGCGATGTCGTTCAGCTTGTCCAGGTCCTCGAGACGGCCCTTGCCCGCCTCGATGTCGCGGAGCAGCTGCACCAGCCAGTAGGTGCCTTCGCGGCAGGGCGTGCACTTGCCGCACGACTCGTGGGCGTAGAACTCGGTCCACCGGGTGACCGCGCGCACCACGCAGGTGGTCTCGTCGAAGCACTGGAGTGCCTTGGTGCCGAGCATCGAGCCGGCGGCGCCGACGCCCTCGTAGTCCAGGGGTACGTCCAGGTGCTCGTCGGTGAACATCGGGGTGGACGAGCCGCCGGGGGTCCAGAACTTGAGCCGGTGGCCCGGGCGCATCCCGCCGCCCATGTCGAGCAGTTGCCGCAGGGTGATGCCGAGCGGGGCCTCGTACTGCCCGGGGCGGGCGACGTGGCCGGACAGCGAGTAGAGCGTGAAGCCCGGGGACTTCTCGCTGCCCATCGACTTGAACCAGTCCTTGCCGCGCTGCATGATCGCGGGAACCGACGCGATGGACTCGACGTTGTTCACCACGGTGGGGCAGGCGTAGAGCCCCTCGACGGCGGGGAAGGGCGGCCGCAGCCTCGGCTGGCCGCGACGGCCCTCCAGGGAGTCCAGCAGCGCGGTCTCCTCACCGCAGATGTAGGCGCCGGCGCCGGCGTGGACGGTGATGTCCAGGTCGAAGCCGCTGCCCTGGATGTCGGTGCCCAGGTAGCCGGCCGCGTAGGCCTCGCGGACGGCTTCGTGCAGCCGGCGCAGCACCGGGACGGTCTCACCGCGGAGGTAGATGAAGGCGTGGTGCGAGCGGAT
This sequence comes from Streptomyces sp. NPDC049040, assembly GCF_043197715.1. Lineage (NCBI taxonomy): Bacteria > Bacillati > Actinomycetota > Actinomycetes > Kitasatosporales > Streptomycetaceae > Streptomyces > Streptomyces sp. NPDC049040. The sequence goes on along the minus strand of NZ_JBICTO010000007.1, from coordinate 81,611 downwards.
CGCGTAGCACGCGATGATCATGCCCTCGATGAGCGAGTGCGGGTTGGCGAAGAGCAGCGGGATGTCCTTGCAGGTGCCCGGCTCGGACTCGTCCGCGTTGACCACCAGGTAGTGCGGCTTGCCGTCGCCCTGCGGGATGAACTGCCACTTCATGCCGGTGGGGAAGCCCGCGCCGCCGCGGCCGCGCAGGCCGGAGTCCTTGACGTAGGCGATCACGTCGTCGGGGGCCATCGCGAAGGCCTTGGTCAGGCCCTCGTAGCCGTCGTGCCTGCGGTAGGTCTCCAGCGTCCACGAGCGCGGGTCGTCCCAGAAGGCGGACAGTACGGGCGCGAGCAGCTTCTCGGCCGGTTCCACGGTCATCACTCGCCCTCCTCCTCTGTGGCGTTGTCGGCGACCGGGTCCGCGGGGTGGGCCGGGTCGGACTCGGCCGTCTGCCGGGGCGCGTCGTGCGAGCTTGCGTGCTCGGCGGGTGAGGGAGCGGAGAACGAACCGCCGTCCTCGCTGGGGGATTCGGCGCGCTGGCCGACCACCCGGGCCGGGGCCTCGCCGCGGTGCAGCCGCAGGCCGGCGAGCGACGCGGCTCCCGCGCCGCCGCTGGCCTCGACCGCGCCTTCGCGGGTGTCGGGGAAGCCGGCCAGGATGCGGGCGGTCTCCTTGTACGTGCACAGCGGCGCGCCCCGGGTGGGGCGCACCTCGCGGCCGGCGATCAGGTCGTCGACCAGCTGCTTGGCGGAGTCGGGGGTCTGGTTGTCGAAGAACTCCCAGTTGACCATCACCACAGGGGCGAAGTCGCAGGCCGCGTTGCACTCGATGTGTTCGAGGGTGACCTTGCCGTCCGCGGTCGTCTCGTCGTTGCCGACGCCGAGGTGCTGCTTGAGCTCGTCGAAGATGGCGTCGCCGCCCATCACCGCGCACAGCGTGTTGGTGCAGACCCCGACCTGGTAGTCGCCGCTCGGCTTGCGGCGGTACATGGTGTAGAAGGTCGACACCGCGGTGACCTCCGCGGTGGTCAGGTCCAGCATCTCGGCGCAGAAGCGGATGCCGGTGCGGGTGACGTGGCCCTCCTCCGACTGCACCAGGTGCAGCAGCGGCAGCAGCGCGCTGCGCGATCCGGGGTAGCGGGCGATCACCTCCCGGGCGTCGCTCTCCAGCCGGGCGCGCACGTCGGCCGGGTAGTCGGGCGCGGGCATCTGCGGGATGCCCAGTGACACGTCGGTCATCGGTCGACGCCTCCCATCACGGGGTCGATGGACGCCACCGCGACGATGACGTCGGCGAGCTGGCCGCCCTCGCACATCGCCGCCATGGACTGCAGATTGGTGAAGGACGGGTCGCGGAAGTGCACCCGGTAGGGGCGGGTGCCGCCGTCGCTGACGGCGTGCACGCCCAGTTCGCCCTTCGCGGACTCCACCGCCGCGTAGGCCTGCCCCGCCGGCACCCTGAAGCCCTCGGTGACCAGCTTGAAGTGGTGGATCAGGGCCTCCATCGAGGTGCCCATGATCTTCTTGATGTGGTCCAGGCTGTTGCCCATGCCGTCCGGGCCGAGCGCGAGCTGCGCGGGCCAGGCGATCTTCTTGTCCTCGACCATGACGGGTCCAGGCGCGAGCCGGTCCAGGCACTGCTCGATGATCCGCAGGCTCTCGTGCATCTCGGCCAGCCGGACCAGGAAGCGCCCGTAGGAGTCGCAGCTGTCGGCGGTCGGCACCTCGAAGTCGTAGGTCTCGTAGCCGCAGTAGGGGTCGGACTTGCGCAGGTCGTGCGGCAGTCCCGCGGCGCGCAGGATCGGGCCGGTGGCGCCGAGCGCCATGCAGCCGGTCAGGTCCAGGTAGCCGACGTCCTGCATCCGGCCCTTGAAGATCGGGTTGCCGGTGGCGAGCTTGTCGTACTCGGGGAGGTTCTTGCGGAAGGTCTTCACGAACTCCCGCACCTGGTCCATCGCGCCGGGCGGCAGGTCTTGGGCGAGGCCGCCGACCCGGACGTAGGCGTGGTTCATCCGGAGCCCGGTGATCAGCTCCAGGATGTCCAGGATCAGCTCCCGGTCCCGGAAGCCGTAGATCATGATCGTGGTGGCGCCCAGCTCCATGCCGCCGGTGGCGATGCACACCAGGTGCGAGGAGATCCGGTTGAGCTCCATCAGCAGCACCCGGATGACGGTCGCCCGGTCCGGCACCTGGTCGGTGATGCCGAGCAGCTTCTCGACGGCCAGGCAGTACGCGGTCTCGTTGAACAGCGGCGTCAGGTAGTCCATCCGCGTCACGAAGGTGGAGCCCTGGACCCAGGTCCTGTACTCCATGTTCTTCTCGATGCCGGTGTGCAGGTAGCCGATGCCGGACCGCGCCTCGGTGACCGTCTCGCCGTCGATCTCCAGGATCAGCCGGAGCACTCCATGGGTGGAGGGGTGCTGCGGACCCATGTTGACGATGATGCGCTCGTCGTCGGATTTGCCGACGGTGTCGGCCAGCTCGTCCCAGTCGCCGCCGGTGACGGTGAAGACCCGGCCCTCGGTGGTCTCGCGCTCCTCGGCCTGCTGGGGGGACGCGTATCCGTTCGTCATGAGTACGACCTCCGCTGGTCGGGAGCCGGGATCTGGGCACCCTTGTACTCGACGGGGATGCCGCCGAGCGGGTAGTCCTTGCGCTGCGGGTGGCCGGGCCAGTCGTCCGGCATCATGATCCGGGTGAGCGCCGGGTGGCCGTCGAAGACGATGCCGAAGAAGTCGAAGGTCTCGCGCTCGTGCCAGTCGTTGGTGGGGTAGACGCTCACCAGTGACGGCACGTGCGGGTCGCTGTCGGGGACGCCGACCTCCAGGCGGATCAGCCGCCCGTGGGTGAGCGACCTGAGGTGGTAGACGGCGTGCAGCTCGCGGCCCTCGTCGCCCGGGTAGTGCACCCCGCTGACGCCGGTGCACAGCTCGAAGCGCAGTGCCGGGTCGTCGCGCAGCGTGCGGGCGACCCGCAGCAGGTGCTCGCGGGCGATGTGGAAGGTCAGCTCGCCGCGGTCCACGACGGTCTTCTCGATCGCCTCGGCCGGCGGCAGGCCCTGCTCGTCGAGGGCGCCCTCCAGCTCGTCGGCGATCTCGTCGAAGACGCCGTCCTTGCCGCCGTAGGGCCGCGAACTGGCGCCGGGCAGCCGGACGGTGCGGACCAGACCGCCGTATCCGGAGGTGTCGCCGCCGTTGTTCGCGCCGAACATGCCCTTGCGGACGCCGATGACCTCGCCCGGCGCCTGCTCGCGCGGGGCGGGGACGCTGCCGTGGCCACCATCGGACCCGTTCTGCTCGGTCATCGCAGGAGCCCCTTCATCTCGATCGTGGGGAGCGCCTTGCGGGCCGCTTCCTCCGCCTCGCGGGCGGCCTCCTCGCGGTTCACGCCGAGCTTGCCGCCCTGGATCTTCTCGTGCAGCTTGAGGATCGCGTCGAGCAGCATCTCGGGGCGCGGCGGGCAGCCGGGCAGGTAGATGTCGACCGGCACGATGTGGTCGACGCCCTGCACGATGGCGTAGTTGTTGAACATCCCGCCGCTCGATGCGCAGACGCCCATCGAGATGACCCACTTCGGATTCGGCATCTGGTCGTAGACCTGCCGGAGCACGGGCGCCATCTTCTGGCTCACCCGGCCGGCGACGATCATCAGGTCGGCCTGCCGCGGCGAACCGCGGAAGACCTCCATGCCGAACCTGGCCATGTCGTAGCGCCCGGCACCGGTGGTCATCATCTCGATGGCGCAGCAGGCGAGGCCGAAGGTGGCCGGGAAGACCGACGCCTTACGTACCCAGCCCGCCGCGGTCTCCACCGTCGTGAGCAGGAATCCGCTCGGCAGTTTCTCTTCGATACCCATGCGTTGGCTCCCTGGTCCCCTCGGTCCCTAGTCCCATTCCAGGCCGCCGCGCCGCCATACGTACGCGTAGGCGACGAAGACGGTGAGCACGAAGAGGAGCATCTCCACGAGCCCGAACATCCCCAGGCGGTCGAAGGTGACGGCCCAGGGGTAGAGGAAGACGATCTCGATGTCGAAGACGATGAAGAGCATCGCCGTCAGGTAGTACTTGATCGGGAAGCGTCCGCCGCCGACCGGCTGCGGTGTCGGCTCGATGCCGCACTCATACGCTTCCAACTTGGCCCGGTTGTACCGTTTCGGCCCGATGATCGAGGCCATGAAAACGGAGAAGATCGCGAAGCCGGCCGCGATGCCCCCCAAGACGAAAATGGGCGCGTAGGCGTTCACCGTCCCCCGCTCCTTCCAGTCGGCAGTGACTGACATGTACGGACCGTGACCTGTGGTGTGGTCCGCATCACCTTCCGCCTGAAGATCGCGTCCATGTGAGGCAGTTCACAAGCCCAAGTCGCCTGCATCCTATGCCTCCCGGTCTGTGATCTGCGACACGGGGTGCGGGCAGAGCTTTGTGATCTCCACCACCTGACCAATGATCATGAAGTCGGATGAGCGGTGATCATGGGCCACATCACCCGCAAACGATCACTTCACATCACATCCATGTTAATTCTCGCTGGTCAGAGGCGTGCGCTCATTATCAAGCGACGGCGGCGGGGGGCAAATTGGTGTTGGACGTGGCCTCGTGATAGCGACCGGCCGGTCCGTCAACAGGCCCTCGGAGCCGAGGAATCAGACGCGTGAATGTGTGCACGAGCACATACGCGACCGGCCGTAGGAAACTGCATCAAACCGCCCGATCCGCAAGATCATGAAACGGGCATTTGAGCCGTGAACACGTCAACTGTGGCGCATCACACCTTTGTTGAACGGAACCTTTCATTCCTGATAGCCAGAGACGCATGCCCCAGAACAGACTCCGGACCCCCGAGTCCGCTTCGCAGATCCATACCGGCCGCCGGCGGCATGCCGCACCGTCCCGTCCCAACTGGACGCGCCGGGCCGGAATCGTCGGCGGTGTCGTCAGCGCGATCGCTCTCAGCGGTGCAGCCGCTCCGGCCATAGCCGACAACCACTCCTCGAAGTCGCGGGACGGCGACCGCGTCTCCGCCCGCTCCCTCGCCGCGTCGGCGGCGACCCCGCAGTCGGCCGCCGTCACCAGCGACCAGGCCGCCGATGCGATCGCGCAGGACGCGATCGAGATATCGATGGCCTCGGCTCGCCAGCAGGCCGCGGACCAGGCCGTGTCGGAGGCCGAGGCCGCCACCGCGTCCGCCGCGGCGAAGCACAAGGCCGCCGTCGCCGCGAAGGCCGCGAAGGCGCGCGCCACCGCAAGTGCCATGGCCGCCTCCCGTTCCGCGAAGCGCGCCACGCTCACGGTGACGCCCGCGTCCTCCACCACCGCGTCCGCGCCGGCCGCCGCTCCCTCCGGCACGAAGGTCGACAAGCTGATCGCCTTCCTCAAGGCGCAGATCGGCAAGCCGTACGTCTACGGCGCCACCGGCCCCGACTCGTACGACTGCTCAGGCCTGACCCAGGTCGCCTACGCCACGGTCGGCATCAACCTCCCGCGCACCTCCCAGGAGCAGTCGACGGCCGGCACCCCGGTCTCGCTCGGCAGCCTCCAGGCGGGCGACCTGGTCTTCTGGGGCGGCGAGGGCAGCGCGTACCACGTGGGCGTCTACATCGGCGGCGGCCAGTACCTCGACGCGGCCAACCCCTCCTCGCCAGTGGGCATCAAGCCGATGACCTACTCCGAGCCCGACTGGGCGGTCCGGGTCCTCTGACCCCCCTCGCCGCTGCGGTCCCCCGCCTGCGTCCCCGGTCCGGTCCTGCCGGACCGGGGACGCAGGGCACGGCTCAGACCAGCCAGCGGCCGTCCTTCATCAGCAGCCGCCCCTTGAGTTCAGGGACGGTGCCCCAGGCCCGCAACCGGTCAAGGGCGACGCGGTAGAAGTCGTAGCGGTCCTCCTCCTTGCGCGGATCCCAGCCGTCCTTGGCCGCGAAGGCGTCGCCGACACCGCCCGGCACCTCGTCCGCGGTGAACGCGGTGGCGGAGCCCTCGATGTGCACCACGTCCCGGGTGGTGCCCAGGCACAGCCGCACCGCGCCGGACGCCGCCAGGTTCGCGCCGGTCGGGTTGGCCGGACAGGTGGACAGCCAGACCGCCTCGCCGTCCCACAGGTACGTCAGCGGCATCATGGTCGGCACGCCCGCCGCGTCGGCGGTGGCCGCCCACAGGTCGAGCTCGGTCTCCAGCAGTCGCAGGGCGTTGCGCTTGCGCTCCTCGCGGCTGCGCGGCCCCGCGGGCCGATCGTTCTCCGTCATGCCGGCCCACGCTACGGTCCGGCCGCGGCGGCCCGCATCGGCCGTGAGGCCTAGGACCGGCGCGCGTCGGAGACTACGGTGCCGGAATGGCCGCACGTATCGACCTCACCTTCGACGCCGTCCACGCCCCGACGAGCGCTGGCGGCGGATCGAGGCGGAGGCCGCCCGCCTCGAGGCGGCGGGCGGCCGCGTCATCGCCCGCTTCGACGGCCACCACGTGATGATGGCCGACCCCGAGGGCAATGAGTTCTGCGTGGGGGCGGGGCCGGCCGCCGCCGGGTGAGGCTCAGCCGGCCGGCTGAAGGGTCCACAGCAGGTTGGGGCTGTCCTGCCACGTCCACTGCTTGCACACGGAGCCCGAGGCGACCGCGCCGCCGCCGTCGAGGACGAGCCCGGTGGCGCGGTTGGCGATCGAATACCGGCCCGAGCCCCGGTCGGTGAGCAGCCACTGCTGGCTGGTCGCGCCGGTCCACGCGGACTGCCGGGCCGGGTCGCCCGCGGTGGTGGTGCCCCAGCCGTCGGCGACCATGCCGTTGGTGCGGTTGACCAGCCGGTGGTGGCCGGTGCCCAGGTCGACCAGCTGCCACTGGAGGTTGGTGCTGTCGACGGGCGTCCACTGCTTGAGATTGGAGCCGGCAGCGACATTTCCGCCGCTGTCCAGGGCCAGGCTGTCCGTGACGTTGACCAGGCGGAAGTAGGCGGCCGGGTCGAACGCCACCTTCAGCGACACGATCGCGTCGTTGTTCCCGGTCTGCCGCAGGTCGGGGGCGTCGGCGGTGAACGTCCACGCCGTGCCGGTGAAGTTGTCGCCCGAGTAGCCCGTGAGCCGGAAGCCGGCGGGGACCCGGAGCGAGGAGATGAGGGAAGGCCCCACGCCCGCCGCCGTCAGCTGGGCGGCGGTGTAGCCGCCCAGCGGCAGGACCGCGTGGCCGCCGGTGTAGCCGGTGTCCTGGAAGACGGTGGTGCCGGAGGCGGTGCCCGAGGCGGCGGGTATCCCGGTGACGGCGACGCAGACCACGGAGTCGCTGGCGTTGGGCGCGGTCGTCGGGACGGTGACCTCGATCTGCCCGCCGGAGAGGGTGAACGGCAGCGAGGCCGAGGGGTTGTTCATCAGGTGGACGCGGCTGATGGCGTTGGTGAGCGCCGGGATCTGCAGCCGTCCGCCGGACGGCCAGCTGAAGACGTGCGCGAAGAGCATGCCGTCCTTCTTGGTGGCCCTGCCCCATGAGGGGTCGGCTGCGTACGGGCTCGCGGTGGTGCCGTGGACGCTGTCGCCGTAGGTCGACATCCAGGAGGCGAGGCCCTGCAGGACCGTCACGGAGCCGGGGGTGACGGTGCCGTCGCCCTTGGGGCCGATGTTGAGCAGGTAGTTGCCGTCCCGGGAGACGACGGTGACCAGTTCGCGGACGATGTCGGTGACGGACCGGTAGGAGTTCTCCGAGCCGGCGTTGTAGCCCCAGGCGCCGTTCATGGTGGCGCAGGTCTCCCATGGCCGGGCCAGCGGCGCCGCGGGCACGGTCTGCTCGGGGCACATGAAGTCGCCCAGGCCCAGGTTGCGCTTGACCCGCTCGTTGACGACGAGGCCGGGTTTGCGGGCGATCAGCCAGTTGTAGAGGTCGCGGCCGTCGGCCTGGAGCCACCAGTCGTTCAGGGTGGGGCCGGCGGGTTCGCCGAACCAGTCCCCGTCGAACCACAGGACCGCGGGGTCGTAGCGGTCGAGCAGTTCCTGCAACTGGGCCTTCATGTCGGCGATGTAGCCGGTGCGTGCGGCCTGCGAGGCCATCGTGGTGAGGCCCCCGCGGTCGGTCTGCGACGGGTGGTTCCAGTCCAGGATGGAGTAGTAGAGCCCGAATCTGACGCCCCGCGCCTCGCACTCGGTCTTCAGCGACGCCAGCAGGTCGCCCTGGTAGGCGGTGAAGTCGTGCAGGTTGTACGCCTTGGTGCCGGTGGTGTCGGTGAAGCCGGGGACGTCGGAGTTCCACATCGCGAAGCCCTCGTGGTGCTTGGCGGTGATCACGAGGTATTTCATGCCCGCGTTCGCGGCAAGGGTGGCGATGGTGGCGGCGTTGAACGACGTGGGATTGAAGTGTGCGGAGACCTGGCTCTGGTAGTTCGCCTTGGTCCAGTTCTCGTTGGTGAACGCCCACTCGCCGTGGCCGAGGTAGGAGTAGGACCCGAAGTGGATGAACATGCCGAAGCGGGCCTGATACCACCAGTCCATCTTCGAGGGCACGGTGTACGCCTGGGCGGACGAGGACAGCAGCATCTGCGGCAACCCGAAGGCCACGGTGCCGCCGGCCAATGCGGCGGCTTTGATGAGGGACCGTCTGCTGAGGGGAGCAGAGGACACGGGGCGACTCCTGCGGTGGGGGGCGAAGTGGCGGGAGCGTGCGGGACCCGGTGAGCGCCTCGGACGCGCTGCGGCCCGGAGTCAACTGTCAAGCGAGTACATCGGATGAATGTATAGAGGAGGGCGGGAAGCGTGTCCAGGGGTGCGACAGAAGACCGGGGTAATCGCCTCACCCATGACTGCATGCGTGATCATCACCCCCGGTAGAGATCGGGTCTCTGACGGACGATGAGGCCGCCCGGGTGACGGCTCGGCCCGGCCGGTAGCCGACCCGCTGTCTGTATGAGCACGCCTTGCCCCGCCGTAGCCTGAATGACAACCAGCACGACCGGGAGAGTTGGTCACCGTGGTTCAGTACTTCGTCGGCTCGCGCGCGAGCAATCTCGCGAAAGCCCAGGTGCGGGAATACCTGCGCCCGCTCCGTGAACGCTTTCCTGACGCCACCTTCACGCACCGCGTGATTCTGGAAGGGGGCGACAGGGACCGCGAATCGCTCGCGTCGGACGTTTCCGCGGTCAGCGGCGGATCGGCATTCAGCACGCAGCAGGAAGCCGCGCTTTCCCGCGGCGATGTCGATGTGATCGTCCATTCCCTGAAAGACCTTCCGACGTCGAATCCGAGCGGTCTCGCCCTGCTGCCCCCGCCGGGACGCGAGGACGTGCGCGACGCGTTGTGCGGCTCGACTCTCGCCGGACTGCGCAAAGGCGCACGGGTCGGCACGGGGGCGCCGCGCCGGATTGCGCAACTGCTCGCGGTACGCCCCGACCTCGAACTCGTCCCGATCCGGGGGAATGTCCCCCCGCGTCTGAAGAAGATCGAGTCGGAAGGGCTCGACGCGGTGGTGCTCGCCGCCGCGGGGCTGCACCGGCTCGGGATGGACGACGCGATCGGCGAACTGCTCCCGCTGGACCGCTTCCCGCCGAGCCCCGGTCAGGGCGCACTGGGGATCCAGGTCAGGACGGACGAGGCCTCGGGTCCGCTGCGCGCGATCCTCGCCACCGCCGGCGACCTCCGCGTCGACGCGGCGGTCAGGGCCGAGCGGTCCCTGCTGGCCGAACTGCACGGCGGCTGCAGCGTGCCCGTCGGTGCGTACGCGCATGTCCTGCCCGACGGGGAACTCGAACTGTCGGGACAGGTCAGTTCGCTGGACGGCGCGACGCAGATCTCCGGAAAGGTCACCGGCCCGTCCGCAGAGCCGGACAAGCTCGGTGCGGCGCTGGCCGCACAGCTCATCGACCAAGGCGCGCACGCGATCCTCGACGCGGTCCGCAGCACCCTCGCGGCTCCGGGCACCGGCCGCGCTCCCGGACGGGCGTGACGGCGGGTGCTCCCCTTCCCACGCCGCGTGGACCGGTCTGCCGCAGACGGCCGGAGACGGCTTGACGGCTGATCGGCTGGGGAACTGACGTACGACGAAAGGCCGTCGGCGGCCGTCAGCGTCACCGCTGAGTGCCCGTCAGGGCACAACTGGGAGACAGCGGCCGGGATCATGCCCTCCTGCCGGTAGTCTCCATGCCGCCAGCGCAACGACGGGGACGAGGCGGTCAGGGATGAGTGGGGCGGGGTCCGACGAGGTCTTTCAGCCGCTTGATGCGGACGATCCGGCGTCGGTGGGGACGTATCGGCTGGCGGCGAAGCTCGGGGCAGGCGGGATGGGGAAGGTCTACCTGTCCCACACCCCGGCCGGGCGCCCCGTCGCCATCAAGGTGATCAGGCCCGAGTTCGCAGAGGACGCCGAATTCCGCCGCCGCTTCAAGCAGGAGGTGCACGCCGCGCAGCGGGTGCAGGGCCTCTACACCGCGCCGGTCATCGACAGCGACGCCGACGGGACGCGGCCGTGGCTGGCCACCGCCTTCGTGCCAGGACCGACCCTGTCGTCCGCGGTCGGCAGCCACGGGCCGCTGCCGGTGCCGACCGTGCTGCTGCTCGTCGCCGGGATCGCCGAAGCGCTGGAGGCCGTGCACGGAGCGGGCCTGGTGCACCGCGACCTCAAGCCGTCCAACGTGCTGCTCGCCTCCGACGGCCCCCGGGTCATCGACTTCGGTATCGCCCGCGCCGCCGACGCCACCGCCCTGACCGGCAGCGGCGTCACCATCGGCACGCCCGCCTTCATGTCGCCCGAGCAGGCGGCGGGGCGGGAGATCACGCCCGCCACCGACGTCTTCGCCCTCGGCCAGGTCGCCGCCTACGCGGCGCTCGGATCGCCCGCGTACGGGGAGGGCCCCTCGCACGCGGTGCTCTACCGGATCGTCCACGAGGAGCCCGACCTCGCCACGCTGCCCGAAGAACTGCGCCCGCTGGTCAGCCGCTGCCTCGCCAAGGAGCCGGCCGAGCGGCCGTCGCTCGCCGAGGTCGTCAGGATGTGCCAGACGGCCTCGCAGCAGACGGAGTTGCGCCGGCCGGAGCAGTGGCTGCCGGGCGCGCTGGCCGCGGAGATCCCCGCCAGGCACGTCGCCCCCGGCTCGCCGCCCGGGACGCCGCCGCCTCCGGTGACCCGGCCTGACGTGGCACCCCCTTCCCACGCGCCGACCCAGCCGGCACCCCGGTCCCCGGCAGCCGCCGCGCCGTCGGCTCCCCCGGTGCACCCGCCGACGCAGCCCTCGGCCCAGCCGCCGGTCCAGCCCGTCCAGCCGGTCCAGCCGCCGTACGCGGCACCGCCCGTCCAGCAGCCGCCCGTACCGCAGCCGCAGGCCCAGCAGCCGCAGGCGCAGCACGAGGCGTACGGCTACCCGCAGGCCCAGCAGCAGCCCGCGGCCGCACCGCAGCCGCCCGCCCCGCACCAGGCCTACGGCTACCCGCAGGCCCAGCAACAGGCCGCCCAGCACCAGGCCTACGGCTACCCGCCGCAGCACCCGCACCCCGGGTCGCACCCCATGGCCATGCCGCCGTCGGGGCCGCAGCAGCCGCGCCGGCGAAAGCGCACCGTCGTACTGGCCACGGCGGCCGCGCTGCTGGTGATCGCGGGCGCGGTGGGCGCCACGCTCGCACTGACGCACCACGGAAGCGACGACCCGGTCGCGGACCCCACGTCCGGCAGGCCCTCGACGGCGGCACCGGTCGACACCACGGGCGGCGACGACTCCGCCCCGACGACACCGGCCCCGACGACCGACGCGCCGCCGCCCTCGCCCGAGTCGCACCCGGGGATCCAGCTCGCCACCGGCTACCACCTGGTGCTCGCCGACCCCGACCTCAAGCCGGTCGAGGGACTCGACGAGGACATGCACTACTACTGCGGCTCGGAGAGCGACTGCCACTTCTCCACCGACTCCAACAAGTTCGTGCTGCTCGACCCGGGTGAGGAGGGCTCCCTCGACACCTGTCTGAAGGACACCCGCTACACCCGGGAGATCGAGGTGGCGCGCCTGTCGACCGGTTCCCAGTTCTGCGCCAGCACCGACAGCACCATCGCCCTGATCACCTTCCAGCACGCCTCGAAGAGCACAGAGGCCAGCACCTACGCCGTCATCGACGTCACGGTCTGGCGCAACGCGATCCCGCCCAGCGACGACGAGTGACCTGCCTCGTGGCCCGCCGGCTCGGCGGGCCACCGGTACGGGTCATGCGCAAGGGCCGGCAGCGCACCGCGCTGCCGGCCCTGTGCGCTGCGGCCCCCGGGGCGGGTCAGGCGCGCGGGGCGATCCTCGTCAGGCCGTTGATCACGCGGTCCATCGCGTCGCCGCCGGTCGGGTCGGTGAGGTTGGCCAGCAGCTTGAGCGCGAAGCGCATCAGCATCGGGTGGGTCAGGCCGCGCTCGGTGCACAGCTGGAGCACCTTGGGGTTGCCGATCAGCTTCACGAAGGCGCGGCCGAGCGTGTAGTAGCCGCCGTAGGTGTCCTTGAGGACCTTCGGGTAGCGCTGGAGGGCGAGTTCGCGCTGTGCGGGGGTGGCGCGGGCGTGGGCCTGGACGATGACGTCCGCCGCCAGCTGGCCGGATTCCATCGCGTAGGCGATGCCTTCACCGTTGAAGGGGTTGACCAGGCCGCCCGCGTCGCCGACCAGCAACAGGCCGCGGGTGTAGTGGGGCTGGCGGTTGAAGGCCATCGGGAGGGCGGCGCCGCGGATGGGCTGGGTCATGTTCTCCGGCGTGTAGCCCCAGTCCTCCGGCATGCCGGCGACCCAGGCCTTGAGGACCTCGCGCCAGTCCAGCTCGCGGAAGGCCGCGGAGGAGTTGAGGATGCCGAGGCCCACGTTGGAGGTGCCGTCCCCGAGGCCGAAGATCCAGCCGTAGCCGGGCAGTTGGCGCGGCTGGTCGCCGCGCCGGTCCCACAGCTCGAGCCAGGACTCCAGGTAGTCGTCGTCGTGCCGCGGCGAGGTGAAGTACGTGCGCACCGCGACGCCCATCGGGCGGTCCTCGCGCCGGTGCAGGCCCATCGCCAGTGACAGCCGGGTGGAGTTGCCGTCGGCGGCGACGACCAGCGGGGCGCTGAAGACCACAGGGGTCTTCTCCTCGCCGAGCTTGGCCTGCACGCCGGTGATGCGGCCGGTCCGCTCGTCGGTGATCGGGGCCCCGACGTTGCACCGCTCGTAGAGCCGCGCGCCCGCCTTGACGGCCTGCTGGGCGAGGAGGTCGTCGAAGTCCTCGCGCTTGCGGACCAGTCCGTAGTCGGGGTACGAGGCCAGGTCGGGCCAGTCCATCTCCAGCCGCAGGCCGCCGCTGATGATGCGCAGGCCCTTGTTGCGGAGCCAGCCCGCCTCCTCGGAGATGTCGATGCCCATCGACACCAGCTGCTTGGTCGCCCGGGGCGTCAGCCCGTCGCCGCACACCTTCTCCCGCGGGAAGGCGGTCTTCTCCAGCAGCAGGACGTCGAGCCCTGCCTTCGCCAGGTAGTACGCGGTCGTCGAACCGGCGGGTCCCGCGCCGACGACGATGACGTCGGCGGTGCGCTCGGACAGGGCGGTGTCGGGCACGGTGGCACTCCCGTTGTGCGGCGAGGACGGCTATGCGCCCGGGCCGGGGCCCGGGCTGCCCCCGAGTCTAAGAGCAGCCGCCGCCTCCCGGCTCGGGTGGGGCGGTCCGCGCGTCCCGCGCGCTGGGCTCCGCCGTCACTGGTGGCGGCCGCCGCCCTCGTCGCCGCGGGTCCTGTCGTCCTTGCTCAGCCGGTCGGGTTGGACGATCCCGAGGTCGTGGACCTCGGGTTGCTGCTGCGGGGGGACGTAAGGGGCGGCGTGCGGCGGGGCGTAGGGGGAAGCGGGCCCGTACGGGGAGGCGCCCGCGGAATAGACCGGCGGCGGCGCGGAGATGCCCAGGGTGCGGCGGACCCAGGGGGCCACCAGGACGCCGCCGACGGACCACAGCAGGGCGAACATCAGCGCCTCGGGGACGTCGGAGCCCATCGTGGAGTGCGAGGGGGAAAGGACGCCGCCGACACCGCCGAGCGCACTGGCGCCGCCGCTGCTCAGGCCGCCGATCGCGACCAGCGCGGTGAACATGGCGGTGAAGACCCCGGCCACCGCGAACTGCTCCGCCCTGTCGCGGGAGCGGGCCGCCGCCAGCAGGCCGATGACCAGCGCGCACAGCGCACCGCCGATGACGGCGAGCACGGTCGACCAGCCGTTCCAGAAGTGGCTCAGCTGGGACAGGCCGAAGGAGTAGTGCTCGGCGTCGTAGCCGCTCCTTGAGGTCTCGCGCACCTTGAAGGGCGCGCCCCAGCCCAGTGCGAGGCCGGACAGGCCGAGGTTGGGCAGCACGGTGGCGAGGACGACCAGGCCGTCCCCCTCGATGTGGTCGTAGTTGCCGACGGCGACCACGAAGACGACGACGGTCGCGAAGAGGACGGTGGCCAGCAGGGCGATCCCCGCGGTGCCCGCCACCCGCCACACGACGCCGAACCGCGCGCGCAGCGCGGGGCCGTCGAGCACGACGAGTGCCGTCACCAGGCTGAGCAGGAAGGACCACAGCAGTACCCGGAAGGGGCCGCTGTGCAGGGTGACACCCTCCAGGCTCGGCTGGGCGATGAAGCTCAGCACGGTCGCCACCGCGGCACTGGCCAGCGCGACCCTGACCGCCGCCGCCGGCCCCGCGTGCCGCCGGCGCATCGACCGCAGCACCAGGACCAGGGCGAGCAGCCACAGCAGGGTGAAGGTCAGCGGGACCACGGAGAGCGAGGCCGACCCGGCGGGGGTGGTGTCGCAACCGGAGTCGTAGCCCGAGCCGAAGTCCGAGTCACCGCCGGAGTCGTAGTCGGTTCCGTAGTCCAGGCCGTCGGACTCGTCGTCGCAGCCGGAGCCGCCGTACATCCTGTCCAGGTCGGGGGCGTGCAGGGTCAGGTGCCCGCCGAGGCCCTGCACGGCCAGTGCCAGGGCGATCCGGCTGCGCTTGAACCAGCCGACCGCCGACCCCCGCAGGGCGTGCTGCGACCAGGCGCCGAGGCCGCCCGCGGCCACCAGCAGCACGATGGCGGGCACGATCGCGGCCAGCAGGGCGCCGTCCCAGCGGCCGGAGAAGACCCGGCGCACGAACAGGGCGGCGGGCGAGGGGGGTTGCGGCCCGGCCGGCGGCGGGGCCGCCTGCGTCGCCGGATACGCCGGTCCCGCGCCCGGATACGCACCGGTCGGCGTGTGCGCCGGTGGTGGCGGTGGTGGCACCGGGGCGCCGAAGGCGGGCGTCGGCGGCGCGGCGGGCGGTGCGGAAGGGGGCGCGGCAGGCGGTGCGGCGGGGGGTGCCGCCGGCAGCTCGCGGCCGCACTTCATGCAGAAGCGGGCGGTGCTGTCGGAGACCGGGTTCCCGCACGCGGGGCAGTACGTCATGGGCCACTCCGGGAGTCGGGGGGAACGGGCCTCCCCAGCAAGTCACCGCAGCCTAGGGGGCACTCCCCGCCGTGCGCACCGGAATACGGCACTCCCCTCGACCGGTTCAGCGGCCGGCGGCGTCGGCCTTCCTGGCCCGGTGCAGCGCCACGACGCCGCCGGTGAGGTTCCGCCAGGCCACCTCGGACCAGCCCGCGCCCTGCATGCGGCCGGCGAGCGCCCGCTGGTCGGGCCACTCGCGGATGGACTCGGCGAGATAGACGTACGCGTCCGGGTTGCTGCTCACCGACCTGGCGACCGGCGGCAGCGCCCGCATCAGGTACTCCGTGTAGACGGTGCGGAAGGGGCGGTAGGTGGGGTGGCTGAACTCGCAGATCACCAGCCGACCGCCGGGCCTGACGACGCGTCGCATCTCGCGCAGGGCCGCGTCGGTGTCGTGCACGTTGCGCAGCGCGAAGGAGATGGTGACGGCGTCGAAGACACCGTCGGCGAACGGCAGCCGGGTCGCGTCCCCCGCGGTCAGCGGCAGTTCCGGATGCCGCTTCTTGCCCTCGCGGAGCATCCCGAGCGAGAAGTCGCAGGGCACGACGTGGGCGCCGGCCGCGGCCAGCGGCAGCGAGGACGTGGCGGTCCCCGCGCCCAGGTCGAGCACCCGTTCCCCGGGCGCCACGTCCAGGGCCTGCGCGACGGCCCGCCGCCACAGCCGGGTCTGCCCGAGCGACAGCACGTCGTTGGTCAGGTCGTACTTGGCGGCGACGTCGTCGAACATCGCCGCCACCGCCTGCGGCTGCTTCTCCAGGGATGCACGGGTCACTCCCCCACCTTATGCGCCCCCGCCGCCGGGCCGCCGCCCGGGCGGCGGCCCGCCTCTCGTGGCCGGCTAGTGGTCGGCGAGGAGGGTGAGTTCGGGGTGGGCGGTGCCGCCGGGGATGGCGGTGCTGGAGAGGTGGGAGACGACGTGGTCGTTGACCGGGTCGTTCGCCGGGTCGTCGTGGACGACCAGGTGCTCGTAGGTCGTGGCGCGCTGCGCCGGCACCCGCCCTGCCGCGCGGATCAGATGGATGAGCTCCATCCGGTTGGAGCGGTGCTTCGCGCCGGCCGAGGAGACCACGTTCTCCTCCAGCATCACCGAGCCGAGGTCGTCCGCCCCGTAGTGCAGCGACAGCTGGCCCACCTCCTTGCCGGTGGTGAGCCAGGAGCCCTGGATGTGGGCGACGTTGTCGAGGAACAGCCGCGCGATGGCGATCATCCGCAGGTACTCGAAGAGCGTGGCCTGCGTCTGGCCCTTGAGGTGGTTGTTCTCCGGCTGGTAGGTGTACGGGATGAAGGCCCGGAAGCCGCCGCTGCGGTCCTGGACGTCGCGGATCATCCGCAGGTGCTCGATGCGCTCGGCGTTGGTCTCGCCGGTGCCCATCAGCATCGTGGAGGTCGACTCGACGCCCAGCCGGTGCGCGGTCTCCATGATCTCCAGCCAGCGCTCGCCGGACTCCTTGAGCGGGGCGATGGCCTTGCGGGGCCGCTCCGGGAGGAGTTCCGCGCCGGCGCCGGCGAAGGAGTCGAGGCCGGCCGCGTGGATACGGCTGATGGCCTCCTCCGCGCTGACCCCGGAGATCCGGGACATGTGCTCGATCTCGGACGCGCCGAGGGAGTGGATCACCAGCTGCGGGTATGCGGCCTTGATCGCGGCGAAGTGCTCCTCGTAGTACTCGACGCCGTAGTCCGGGTGGTGGCCGCCCTGGAACATGATCTGCGTGCCGCCCAGTTCGACGGTCTCGGCGCACCGGCGCAGGATGTCGTCGAGGCCGCGGCTCCAGCCCTTGTCCGTGTCCTTCGGCGCCGCGTAGAAGGCGCAGAACCTGCACGCGGTGACGCACACGTTCGTGTAGTTGATGTTCCGCTCGATGATGTACGTCGCGATGTGCTCGGTCCCGGCGTACCTGCGGCGGCGTACCGCGTCGGCGGCGGCGCCCAGCGCGTGCAGCGGGGCGTCGCGGTAGAGGACCAGCGCCTCTTCCGGGGTGATACGGCCGCCGTCGGCGGCGCGTTCGAGGACGGCTGCGATCTCGCTCACCAGGGAGGTCCCTTCCGGAGGGGCATGACGGGCATGACGACGGACCAGGCCAGCGTACGCCGACCGGGCGGTCAGCTCGGGGGGAGGAGGGTCACCCGGGCCTCGGGCGGGAAGCCGACGCGGCGGGCGAATTCGGCCAGGCCTGCCAGCTGCTCGGGGCCGAGGGAGAAGTCCAGGGTGGTGAAGTAGCGGCGCAGCAGGTCGGCGTCGAAGGCCTCCCAGTGGGCCGCCTGCTCCGCGACCTTCTCGACCTCGTCGAGCGACAGGTCGCGGGAGGCGAGGAAGGCCCGGTGCACGTCGTGCACGGCCTCGG
The DNA here is from genome assembly GCF_043197715.1 of Streptomyces sp. NPDC049040. Lineage (NCBI taxonomy): Bacteria > Bacillati > Actinomycetota > Actinomycetes > Kitasatosporales > Streptomycetaceae > Streptomyces > Streptomyces sp. NPDC049040. The sequence goes on along the minus strand of NZ_JBICTO010000007.1, from coordinate 63,909 downwards.
GGTGCGCGGCGAGGTAGTCCCGCCGGACCGCCCAGATGGCGAAGACGAAGGGGAGGCCGGTCCAGTCCTTCCACATCTGCCCGAGGTCGTGCACCTCCAGGCCGAGCCGGGGCGCGTCGTGCAGGGACGCGCGCAGGGCGGCGTCGCCGATGAGGACGGCGGCCTGCGCCTCCTGCATCATCAGCGCGAGGTCCGGCGGGCAGCGGTAGTAGTCGGGCGTGACGCCGTAACACTCCGTGAGCAGGAGTTCGGCGAGGCGTACGGACGTACGGCTGGTGGAGCCCAGTGCGACACGCTGGCCGTCGAGCCGGTCGAGCGGCACCTGGCTGACGATGACGCAGGACATGACAGGGCCGTCGCAGCCGACGGCGATGTCGGGGAGCGCGACCAGTTCGTCGGCGTGCCGCAGGTACTCCATGAGGGTGACGGGGCCGATGTCCAGGTCACCGTCTATCAACTGCCGGCTCAGCTTCTCCGGCGTGTCCTTGGAGAGCTGGACGTCGAGCAGCGCGCCGGTTCTGGCCAGGCCCCAGTAGAGCGGGACGCAGTTGAGGAACTGGATGTGCCCGACCCGTGGGCGGGTAGGGCCGCTGACGTCGGTACGCACTGAAGTGTCCACCTGGTGGACGCTACTCCTGGTGTCCGCGGGACACGCGCACGGCCCCCCGAGGGGCCGTTTCCGGGGCTTCCGCGCGACCCGTAAAAACGGATCTTGAGACCCTTCCCCGGCCGAGACCCACCGTGCTACTCTCCTCGCAAGTTGCAGTTTGGTTTCCCTTGCAGTACAGAGCCTGCGGAGCATGTAACCCGCAGGCTTTTGTAGTTTTCAGACTTCGCAGTTGCAGGTTCTGGAGCAGGGCAACCCTTTGGGCCCAAGGAGGGCTTTATGGCTACCGGAACCGTGAAGTGGTTCAACGCTGAAAAGGGCTTCGGCTTCATCGCCCAGGACGGCGGCGGCCCGGATGTCTTCGTCCACTACTCCGCGATCAACGCCTCCGGCTTCCGCTCCCTCGAGGAGAACCAGCCGGTGACCTTCGACGTCACCCAGGGCCCGAAGGGTCCGCAGGCGGAGAACGTCACCCCGAACTAGTCCTCCCACTAGTCCGGCCAGACGGCGCATCGCGCCCAGGACCTGCAGTACCAAGGGGCCGCCTCACTTCTGCGAGGCGGCCCCTGCCTCATGCCCTGCGGCGGTAGAGCTCCTCGATGTCGGCCGCGAAATCCTTGGCCACCGCCGCCCGCCGCAGCTTCATCGACGGGGTCAGATGGCCGCCGTCCTCGGTGAAGTCCGCGGCCAGCACCCGGAATCTGCGGATCGACTCGGCCTGCGACACCGAGGCGTTGGCGTCGTCCACCGCCTTCTGCAGCTCGGCCAGCAGCTCCTCGTCCGCGGCCAGCTCCGCGGGCCGCAGCCCCTCCTTGTGCCGCATCCGCTGCCAGTGCGACAGGCCGTCCGCCTCCAGCGTGATCAGGGCCGTCACATACGGGCGGTTGTCGCCGACCACCATGCACTGGCCGACCAGCGGATGGGCCCGCAGCCGGTCCTCCAGCGGGGCCGGGGCGACGTTCTTGCCGCCCGCGGTGATGATGATCTCCTTCTTGCGGCCGGTGATGGCCAGATAGCCGTCCGCGTCCAGCTCCCCGACGTCGCCGGTCGCATACCAGCCGTCGACGTGCGGGAAGGGGCCCTCGTCGTTCCAGTACCCGGCGAAGATCTGCCCGCCGCGCAGCAGCACCTCGCCGTCCCCTGCGATCCGCACGGCGGTGCCGGGCAGCGGCCAGCCGACCGTGCCGAGCCGCGGGCTCAGCGGCGGCGTCACGGTGGCGGCCGCGGTGGTCTCGGTGAGGCCGTAGCCCTCGAAGACCAGCACCCCCGCGCCCGCGTAGAAGGCGGCCAGCCGGGTGCCCAGGGGTGAGCCGCCGCAGATCGCGTACCGCACCCTGCCGCCGAGCGCGGCCCTGATCCGCCGGTAGACCAGCGGGTCGTAGAGCGCCCTCGCCAGCCGCAGGCCGAGGCCCGGGCCCGGCCCGGTGCCGTTCTGCCGGGCGACGGCCGCCGTGCCGTACGCCCGCGCCACCCGGGCGGCACGGTCGAAGGACGCGGCCCTGCCCATCTTCTCCGCGGTGGCCCTGCCGGTGTTGTAGACCTTCTCCAGGACGTAGGGGATCGCCAGCAGGAAGGTCGGCCGGAAGCCCGCGAGGTCGGCCAGCAGGTCGTCGGTGGCGATGCTGGGCGCGTGCCCGAGCCGGACGCGGGCCCGCAGGCAGCCGACCGCGACCATCCGCCCGAAGACGTGCGAGAGCGGCAGGAAGAGCAGCGTCGAGGCCGGCTCGGTGCTCACCGACCTGAACACCGGGTGCAGCAGCTCGATGGCGTTGTCGACCTCGGCGAAGAAGTTGCCGTGCGTGAGGATGCAGCCCTTGGGGCGTCCCGTGGTGCCCGAGGTGTAGATCAGTGTCGCCACCGTGTCCGGGTTCATCGCCTGGCGGCGGGCGGTGACCAGCGCGTCGGGCAGCGTACGGCCGTCCGCCGCCAGCTGGTCGACGGCGCCGGTGTCGATCTGCCACAGCTCCCGCAGCGCCGGCAGGGCCGCCCTGGCCGCGCTGATCATCCGGGCCTGCGCCACGTTCTCGACGACGCAGGCGGCGGCACCGGAGTCGGCGAGGATCCACTCGCACTGGGAGGCGGAGGAGGTGGGGTAGATCGGTACGGTGACCAGGCCCGCCGCCCAGCCGGCGAAGTCCAGCAGCGTCCAGGCGTAGGACGTCCTGGCCATCACCGCGAGCCGGTCACCCGGGCGCAGGCCGGCCGCGATGAGGCCCTTGGCGACCGCCAGCACCTCCAGCCTGAAGGCGGCTGCGGTGACATCCCGCCACCGGCCGTCCGCGGACTTGCGGCTGAGCACCACGTCGTCGGGTGCCTCGTCGGCGTTCGTGAACGGGATGTCGGCCAGGCTGCCCCGCTTCGGCGGTTCCACCAGCGGCGGCACCGCCGCCTGCACCACCCTGCCGCCCTCGGCGGTGGTCTGCGGTTTCCCCCCGCCCTCCGGTGACTGACGTATCGCCATACGGCGCCTCCTCCAACTCTCGACTCTTCCCCGCCTCCGGGGCTTCTCCTGCGCTCAGCGCCCCCACCGGTAAGGGGGTCCCCGCCAGGGGCGCGTGGGGGCACCCCGGGCGAGCCCTGGGGGGGAACGGCGCGAGCAACCCCCACCGGCCCGGTGGTCCGGAAACGACAGCACCATCCCCCACCGGCCGGTGGCCCCCGCCCCTCCGGCCCCCACCGGTAAGGGGGTCCCCGCCAGGGGCGCGTGGGCGCACCCCGGGCGAGCCCTGGGGGGACGGCGCGAGCAACCCCCACCGGCCCGGTGGTCCGGAAACGACAGCACCATCCCCCCACCGGCCGGTGGGCCCCCGACCCCAAGCGGCAGCGCCTGTTCAAGGCCGTTCCAGAACGGCCACCACCCCCTGGCCGCCCGCAGCGCAGATGGAGATCAGCCCGCGCCCCGGCCGCCCCCGGGAAGCGAGCAGATGACCCAACGTGCCCACGATCCTGGCCCCGGTCGCCGCGAAGGGGTGCCCGGTGGCGAGGGAGGAGCCGGCGACGTTGAGGCGGTCCCGGTCGACGGGGCCGAGCGGGGCGTCGAGGCCGAGGCGTTCCGCGCAGTACGCCTTGTCCTCCCACGCGGCCAGCGTGGCCAGCACCTGCGAGGCGAACGCTTCGTGCACCTCGTAGAAGTCGAAGTCGCCGAGCCCGAGCCCGGCCCGGGCGAGCATCCGCGGCACGGCGTAGGCGGGCGCCATCAGCAGCCCCTCGTCGCCTGACGCGTAGTCCACGGCCGCGGTCTCGTAGGCCGTCAGGAAGGCCAGCGGTTCGAGGCCGTGCGCGGCGGCCCACTCCTCGCTGCCGAGCAGGACGACGGCGGCCCCGTCGGTGAGCGGCGTGGAGTTGCCCGCCGTCATGGTGCCTTCGGGTCCGCCGTAGACCGGCCGCAGCCGGGAGAGTTTCTCGACGGTCGAGTCGGGCCGCAGGTTCTGGTCGCGGGTCAGCCCGCGGTAGGGCGTGATCAGCGGCTCGAAGAAGCCCCGCTCGTAGGCGGCGGCGAGCCGCTGGTGGCTGGCGGCGGCAAGCGCGTCCTGGTCCTGGCGGGTGATGCCCCAGCGTGCCGCGGTCAGCGCGGCGTGCTCGCCCATCGAGAGGCCGGTGCGGGGTTCGGCGTTGCGCGGGACGTCGGGCACGAGGTGCCGCGGCCGCAGCCCGGCCAGTGCGCGGGCGCGCCCGCCCAGGGACTTCGCCCGCCGGGCGGCGAGCAGCGTGCGGCGCAGTTCGTCGTTGACGCCGAGCGGCGCGTCGCTCGTGGTGTCGGCGCCGCCCGCGATGCCGGAGTCGATGACGCCGAGCGCGATCTTGGCGGCGACCGCGAAGACCGACTGCAGCCCGGTGGCGCAGGCCTGCTGGAGGTCGTAGGCGGGGGTCGACGGGTCGAGGACGGAGCCGAGCACGGTCTCCCGGGCGAGGTTGAAGTCCCGGCTGTGCTTGAGCACCGCGCCGGCGGCGAACTCGCCGACTTTCCCGGCGCCTTCGCCGCCGCGGCCGGCGAGTCCTGTGCGCTCGGCGAGGCCGTCGAGCGCGGCGGTGAGCATGTCCTGGTTGGACGCGGTGGCGTAGGGGCCGTCTGAACGCGCGAAGGGGATGCGGTTGCCGGCGATGACGGCGACCCGGCGGACGGTCTGCATGCGGTCTCCCGAACTTCCGATCTGCGTGACTCACCAGTAGCCTTACCGCCGGTAAACTTACTCCAGAGTAAGGAGAAGGCCAATGGCCGACCGCTATCTCCGCCTGACCGGCACGGCCCCCGGCCGCTTCGTCGCCCGACGCCTCGGCCTTCCGCAGCCCGCCGCCCTGCGCCGCTGGTCGCCGCGGACGCCCGATCTGCCGGGACCCGTACTGCGGTTGGCCGCGGGCGACACCCCGCCGTCCGGCAGCGGTCCGTACGGAGCCGTCGTGCTGGACGCCACCGCGGTCGCGGACCCGGCCGGCCTGCGGGGGGTGCACGGCGCGCTGCACCCGCTGGCCCGCTCCCTCGCCCCCTGCGGCCGGATCGTCGTGCTCGGCGCCAGGCCGCAGGACGGGGACCTCGGGCACGCCGCCGCCCAGCAGGCGCTGGAGGGCTTCGTACGCTCGCTGGGCAAGGAGATCGGCCGGGGCTGCACCGTCCAGCTGCTGCGGCTCGCCCCAGGCGCCGCCGCGGACTCCACCCTGGACTTCCTGCTGTCACCCAGGTCCGCCTACGTCAGCGGCCAGGTCATCGAGATCGGCCCGGCGCCGCAACCGCCCGCGGCCGAGGGGAGGACGGCGCTGGTCACCGGTGCCGCCCGCGGGATAGGCGCGGCGGTGGCGGAGACCCTGGCCCGCGGCGGCGCCCACGTCGTCTGCCTGGACGTGCCGCAGGCGGGGGACGCGCTCGCCGAGGTCGCGGCGCGCGTCACCGGCACCGCGCTGGCCCTGGACATCACCGCTCCGGACGCGGGCGGGCGCATCGCCGCCGCACTGCCCGGCGGCCTGGACGTGCTGGTCCACAACGCGGGCATCACCCGGGACCGCAGGCTCGCCAACATGCCGGCCGACCGCTGGGAGACCGTCATCGACGTCAACCTGGGCAGCGTCCTGCGCACCACCGCCCACCTGCTGGCGGCGGGCACGCTCAACGAGCACGCCAGGATCGTCGGCACCGCCTCCATCGCCGGGATCGCGGGCAACACCGGGCAGACCAACTACGCGGCCTCCAAGGCCGGGATCATCGGCTGCGTCCGCGCGCTGGCCGCCGACCCGGCGGTCCGCGGGCGCGGCATCACCGCCAACGCGGTCGCCCCCGGCTTCATCGAGACCGCGATGACCGCGGCCGTCCCGCTGGTCATCCGCGAGGCGGGCCGCCGGATGAACTCGCTCGGGCAGGGCGGCCTGCCGGTCGACGTCGCCGAGACCGTCGCCTGGCTGTCGGACGCGGCCTCCGGCGGGGTCAACGGGCAGGTCGTACGGGTCTGCGGCCAGTCCCTGCTGGGCGCCTGACGTGGCGCCGCTGCTGCTGACGCTGGGCCGGGGCGTGCTCACCGGCCTGGGCAAGCGCCCCTCCCCCGGCGCCGACCTGCCGCGGGCCCGGCTGACCAGGACGGCGGTGCGGGTCGAGCCCGCGCGGGTCGCGGCGTACGCCCGCGTGTGCGGCTTCGCCCCGGGCGGCCGGGAACTCCCGCTCACCTACCCGCACATCCTCGGCTTCCCGCTGGCCGCCCGCCTGATGGCCGCCCGCGCCTTCCCGCTGCCGCTGCTCGGCCTGGTCCACACCTCCGTGGCCATCCGCGGCCGCGGACCGCTCGGCGCCGCGGACCGGCCGGACCTGTCGGTGTACGCGGCCGGGCTGCGGCCGCACCGGCGGGGTACCGAGGTCACGGTGGTGACCGAGGCACGGGTGGACGGCGAACTGCTCTGGGAGGACCACAGCACCTATCTGGCCAGGCACCGGGTCCCCGACGCCGGCGGGCGGCGGTCGCCGGACCCGGCAGGGCGGGGGCCTGACGCGGCCCCGGGCGGCGGCGACCTGCCGCTGGTGGCGCGCTGGGAGCTGGCGGCCGGGCTCGGCCGGCGGCACGCCCGGGTCAGCGGGGACTACAACCCCATCCACCTCCACCCGCTCACGGCGCGCCCGCTGGGCTTCCCCCGGGCCATCGTGCACGGCATGTGGACGGTCGCCCGGTGCGCGGCAGAGCACCCGGGAGCGACGGGTGTCACGGCGGACTTCCGGCAGCCGATCCTGCTGCCGTCGACCGTCGGCTACGCCGCCGCCGGCGACCGCTTCGAGGTCCGCTCCGGCGGGCGGGTGCACGTCACCGGCACGGTCACGGCTCCGGGTCGCTGATCTCCGCTGCGGGCAGCGCGGCCAGGACCCGGAGCGCGTCGAGCAGGCCCGCGCGCTGGCCCTGCGACAGGTGCCGGGCCAGCAGCCGCTCCTCGCGCCGCTGGATCGCGCCCTGCGCGGCGTCCCGTACCCGGCGGCCCTCGGGTGTCAGCGCCAGCAGCCGCACCCGGCGGTCCGCCGGGTCGGGGGTGCGGCTGATCAGGCCGCGCTCGTCGAGGTCGGCGAGCACCTCGATGATCCGGGTCTTGTCCGCGCCGATCGCCTCGGCGAGCGCCGCCTGGCTGCGCAGCGGTGCCGCGTCGAGCCGCAGCAGTACGGAGTACGCCCACATGGTCAGGCCGTGCTCGCGCAGCACCGGGAGTTCGGCGGCGGTCAGGGCGCGGCCGAGGGGGACGATCATGGCCGCGAGGTCCCTGCGGGGCGGGGCGGGCATAGCGAAGCACTCCCTTGACAGATGATGTGCACTAGCACACGATAAGCAGATGCCTACCGAATGGGACCGGGTCCGCGCACTCGACGCACGTGCCGTACGGCTGAGCACCGGGCTCGTCCGGCATTCGACGGTAGCCGATCTGGGGCGCCCGACCCCCTGCGCCGGCTGGGACCTGGTGGACCTTCTCGCACACATGACCGCACAGCACCGCGGCTTCGCCGCCGCCGCGCGCGGGCAGGGCGGGGACCTCGCGGTCTGGGCCGCCACCCCGTCCGCCGACCCGGTCGCCGATCACGAGGCCGCCGCCGACGACGTACTCGCCGCCTTCGCGGCCGTGCCGGACGGGGACCGGTCCTTCGCACTGCCGGAATTCGGCACCGGCAGCGGCTTCCCCGCCGCCCGCGCGGTCGGCTTCCACTTCCTCGACTACGTCGTCCACGGCTGGGACGTCGCCGCCGCGCTCGGCGTCCCCTATACGGCGGACCCCGATCTGCTGGAGGCCGCGCTCCCGGTGGCGCTGGCGGTACCGGCCGCCTCCACCGCCTTCGCCACCGCGCTCCCGGCCCCCGAGCACGCCGGCCCGCTGGCCCGGATCCTCACCCGGCTCGGCCGCACCCCGCGCGCGCAGGACTGAGAGGTCAGGCCTGGCGGGACGTCCTCAGGAGAGACCGGGCCGGTCCTGAGGGGGGATGAGGTCGGACAGCCCGGACCAGGCGAAGTTCATCAGCGTGGTGGCGAGGTCCCGGCCCGACCCGGCGGGGGAAGGGGACGACACGGCCCATCCGGCCAGCGACTCGGCTGCGCCGACCAGGGCGTGGGCGTAACCCAGCACGTCCTGCGAGCCGCAGGCCGCCGCGATCAGCGCGGCGACGAAGTCGACGATCTCGGCCCGCAGCACGGCGACCTCCGCCGCGAACGGCTCGCCCACCGTGCGGGCCTGGCTGTAGAGGATCGTCCAGCCGTCGGGGTGGGCCGCGGTGTGCTCGAAGAAGCCGAGCAGCCCGCTCCACAACTGCCCTTCCGGCGGCGCCCCGACCTCGACGGCGTCGCGCACGGCCGCGGTCAGGGACTCGGCCTCACGCCGGATGCACGCGCTGAAAAGCTCGTCCTTGGAGTTGAGGTAGAGGTAGACCAGGGGCTTGCTGACCCCGGCCGCCTCGGCGATCTCGTCCATGGAGGCGGCCCGGTAGCCGCGCCGGGCGAAGGTGGCCACCGCGGCGTCGAGCATCTGCCGCTCGCGCTCTGCCCGCGGCACCCGCCTGCTGCCGGCAGCGGGCATCAGGCGGTACGCGGCGCGCTGTCCCTCGCGGCGTCGTCGGCCGCGTCCTCCTGCTGGGCGTTGGCGGCCAGGTTGAGGCGGGTGCGCTCGACCTTCTGCGACACCGCGAGCGCGGCCTGCTCGCGCACCCCGCGCAGCAGCACCCAGCTCAGCGGGGCGGAGACGACGAGGGCCAGGAGTGCGACCCACAGGTAGTTCGAGTCACCGAGCCCGGCCGGCAGGATGTGCAGCCGCACCAGGCCCCAGATGACACCGAAGCTGGCGACGATGAGGCCGAAGCGCAGGGCGGTGTATCGGAGCATGCTCCCAGTGAAGCACGGCCCCGCCGCGCACCGACCGCCGCCCCCGCACCGGGGGCCGGGTCACAGGATGCGGAGCATCACGATGTCGTCGCGGTCGTCACCGGGCGCGACCCGGATGGCGCCGGGGATCCGCCCGACCTCCTTGTAGCCGCAGGCCGCGTAGAAGGAGTCCGCGCCCGTGCCGCCGCGGCAGGTGAGCCGGATCGCCTCGACGCCGTGGAAGCCGCGGGCGGCCTCCTCGACGGCGGACATCAGGGTGCGGCCGAAGCCGCGCCCCTGGTGGCGGGGGTGGACCATGACCGTGTAGACCCACACCCAGTGCGTCATGAGCCGGTGCGCGTTGTACGCGAGGAAGGCGGTGGCGGCGACGCGGCCGTCCTCGTCCCGGCCGACGAGGAGCCGCCGCGACCCGTCGGCGACCGCGGCGAGCGACCGGTCGAGGTCGGGCCTGATGTCCTCGGGCACGACGGGCGGCACGAAGCCGACCGCGCCGCCCGCGTTGGACACCTCGGCCCACAGCGCGAGGATCCCCTCGCGCAACTCCTCGTCGATCACCGGGTCCAGCTCGCACGTAAGGGTCATACGAGCAGGGTAGCCATTACGCCCCCGAGGGCGCCGTGGCCGGGGTCACACCCGCATCGGCTGCGGCGACTCCCGCCGCGAACCGTCGGGGCCCGGGTACTCGCGGATGATCTCGTAGCGCGTGTTGCGCTCCACGGGGCGGAAGCCGGCGTCCCTGATGAGGTCGAGGATGTCGTCCCTGGTCAGCTTGTTCGGGGTGCCGTAGTCGTCCGCGTCGTGGGTGATCTTGTACTCGACGACCGAGCCGTCCATGTCGTCGGCGCCGTGGTTGAGCGCGAGCTGCGCCGTGGACAGGCCGTGCATCACCCAGAAGACCTTGACGTGCGGCACGTTGTCGAAGAGCAGCCGGGAGACCGCGAAGGTCTTGAGCGCCTCCGCGCCGGTGGCCATCGTGGTGCGGGCCTGGAGGGTGTTGCGGACCTTGCCGTCCTTCATGTCCACGAAGTCGTGCTGGTAGCGCAGCGGGATGAAGACCTGGAAGCCGCCGGTCTCGTCCTGCAGCTCGCGCAGCCGCAGCACGTGGTCGACCCGGTGCCTGGGCTCCTCGATGTGGCCGTAGAGCATCGTGCAGGGCGTCTTGAGGCCCTTGGAGTGCGCGAGGCGGTGGATCCGGGACCAGTCCTCCCAGTGGGTGCGGTGGTCCACGATGTGCTGCCGCACCTCCCAGTCGAAGATCTCGGCCCCGCCGCCGGTCAGCGACTCCAGGCCCGCTTCGATCAGCTCGTCGAGGATGTCGGAGGCGGACATGCCCGAGATGGTCTCGAAGTGGTGGATCTCGGTGGCCGTGAAGGCCTTGAGCGACACCTGCGGCAGAGCTTCCTTGAGCGCCTTGAGCGAGCGCGGGTAGTAGCGCCACGGCAGCGTCGGGTGCAGGCCGTTGACGATGTGCAGCTCGGTGAGGCTGTCGGCCTCCATCGCCTTGGCCAGCCGGACGGCCTCCTCGATGCGCATCGTGTAGGCGTCCTTCTCGCCGGGCTTGCGCTGGAAGGAGCAGTACGCGCACGAGGCGGTGCACACGTTCGTCATGTTCAGGTGCCGGTTGACGTTGAAGTGGACGACGTCACCGTTCTTCTGGGTGCGCACGTGGTGCGCGAGACCGCCCAGCCATGCGAGGTCGTCGGACTCGTAGAGGGCGATGCCGTCCTCCCGGGTCAGCCGCTCGCCGGCGTGGACCTTCTCCTCCAGCTCCCGCTTGAGCCCCGCGTCCATGAACTCCTCCTCCTGCCGACCCCTGCCGGGTCGATCGGCTTCGACACTACGCCCCCGGCCCGCGGCCGGGAGGTGCCCCCGTCACGCCTCCTCGGGAAGCGCCCCCACCCGGTTCTCCCACTTCGTGGACAGCACGATCGTGGTACGGGTGCGGGCCACGCCCTTGGTGCCCGACAGCCGGCGGATGGTGTGCTCCAGCCCGTCGACGTCGCCGACCCTGACCTTGAGCATGTAGGAGTCGTCGCCGGCGATGAACCAGCAGTCCTCGATCTCGTCCAGGTCGCGCAGCCTGCCCGCCACGTCCTCGTGGTCGGCGGCGTCGCTGAGCTGCAGCCCGACCAGGGCGGTGACGCCCAGGCCGAGGGCGGCGGGGGCCACCGTGGCACGGTAGCCGGTGATCACCCCTGCCTGCTCGAGGCGGTTGATGCGGTCGGTGACGCTGGGGCCCGACAGCCCCACCAGCCGGCCCAGTTCCGCGTACGACGCCCTGCCGTTCTCGCGCAACGCCTGGATGAGCTGCCTGTCCACCGCGTCCATCAGAAGGGACCCTCCCGTTCGTGCCACGACTGCGCTGTCTGGACACGAATCTAAGGCATGAAAGGGTCCGCGCCCTGCGCATCTGCTCTTCCGTGCTCCGCCGCACCGGCCTCATGCACCGCACCGGCCTCATGCGCCGCACGGCCCAGCTCGCCCTGCCAGCGCCGGTACAGCTTGTGCGGCACCCCCGCCACGTCCAGCACCCGGCCCGCGACGAAGTCCACCAGGTCCTGGATGTGCACCGCGCCGGTGTAGAAGGCGGGCGACGCGGGCAGGACCACCGCCCCCGCGTCGTCGAGCGCCACCAGGTGACGCAGCGTCGGGCCGCCGAGCGGCGTCTCGCGGACCGCGACCACCAGCGGCCGCCGCTCCTTGAGCGTGACGCTCGCCGCCCGCTGCAGCAGGTCCTTGGACAGCCCGAGCGCCACCCCCGCCACGCACGCGGTGCTGGCGGGCACGATCAGCATCCCCTTGGTCCGGTACGACCCGGAGGACGGTCCCGCGGCCAGGTCGCCGGCCGGCCAGTGGCGTACCGCGGACAGGTCGGGGGGCGGGAAGCGGTCGGCGGTGCCGTCGGCGCCGCGGGCCAGCAGCCGCGCCAGGTCCTCGCGCCAGTGCGCGTCGCGGAAGCCGGCGCCCGTCTCGTCCAGCAGGGTCAGCCTCGCCGCCCTGCTGACCACCAGGTCGACGGCCTCGCCCGCGTGCAGCAGCGCCCGCAGCACGGCGGCGGCATACGGAGTCCCCGAGGCCCCGGACACACCGACCACCCAGGGGTCGCGTTCGCGGTGCGGGTCGCCTTCGGGGATGTCGTCCACGCCGACGAGCGTAACCGGACCAGGGCAAAGCCGCCGAAGCGGGAACCGGGTACGCGCGGTGGGCGTTGTCCACGGTGAAGGCACTGGACTCAGGGGGGTTTCGGTGGCATACGGACAGACGGCGGGCCGGACCGCGCGGCCGCGGACGGGCGCACTCGACACACTGCTCGCGCCGCTGCGCGCAGGCAGCCGGGTGGTCACCGCGGCGGCACTGATGGTGGGCTGGCTGGCACTGCTGTGGGCGCTCGAAGGGGTGAGCGCGCTGAGCGGCCAGCGGCTCGACACCTTCGGCATCACCCCGCGCAAGGGCAGCGAGCTGCTGGACATCGTGCCTGCCGCGTTCATGCACGTCGGCTTCGCGCACCTGGCGTCGAACAGCCTGCCGCTGCTCGTGCTGGGCTTCATCGCCGCCCTGCGCGGCATCGGCCGCTATCTCGCGGTGGCGCTCACCATCGTGGTCATCAGCGGCCTTGGGGTCTGGCTGATCGCGCCCGCGCACACCACCACCCTGGGCGCATCCGGGCTGATATTCGGCCTGTTCGGCTATCTGCTGAGCCGCGGCTTCGTGGACCGGCGACCGCTGGACGTCATCGTGGGCCTGATCGTCGGCGTGCTCTACGGCTCCATCCTGTGGGGTGTGCTGCCGTCCGCCGACGGGGTGTCCTGGCAGGCCCATCTGTTCGGGCTGATCGGCGGGGTGGTCGCGGCGTTCCTCTTCCGGGAGCGCACCGTCGCGGTCTCCGCCTGACCGGCCGGCGACCGGCCGGCCCGGACCGGCCGCCTCCGACGCGCCCCCCGCACACCGCACGTTGCCACGTCGTTGCCGCATCCCGGCAGCCCAGGCCGCCACAAGTCAGCCGGAAACCCCCGCCAGTTCACAGCCCCCGCACAGCTAGGCTTCTGTCAGCCCCCACACCGGCATCACCACCGATCACCGCCTTCCGCGATCCGCTCGCGGGCGTCCTAGGAGTCCGTCATCATCACCATGCGCAAGGGTCTCGCCGCCGCCGGAGTGGTGGCGCTGATAACCACCGGTGCTGCCGCGTGCGGCAACGAGGAGCCCAGCACCCCGCAGGGCAAGGTCAGCAACGCCTTCACCAACCTCGGCGAGCAGAAGTCGGTGACCTTCGGGCTGGCCTTCGACGGCACCCCGGACCAGATCTACGCGGCGCTCAAGGACCAGGACGACTTCGAGCGCGCCGACGCCGCACTGCTCGCCGGCCTGCACGTGAAGTCGTCGCTCAGCGCCGACAAGCCGCTCGCCGAGGTCAGGGGCGACGACAAGACCACCGCGTTCGGCCTGGAGATGACCGGCGGCGCCTCGGGCAAGTCCGAGGGCAAGTCCCTGCTCGGCGTACGGTCCGTGGACAAGAAGTTCTACCTCCGGGTGGACCTCAAGGGTCTCGCCGCCCTCGACACCGGCGACGACTCAGGGCTGGCCGACATCAACGGGATGCTGGGCTCGCTCGACGACATGCCGTCGTCCTTCGGATCCCTCAAGACCCTCGCCAAGGGCGGCTGGGTGTCCCTCGACCCCGACGCCTTCCTCGACTTCGCCAAGACGATGGGCGGTGGCGAGGAGGACTCCACGGGCTCCGACGACGTCGAAGGCTCGGCGCTCGGCGGCCTCGGGCTGCCCTCAGACCTGCCGACGGGACTTCCGACCGAGCTCGGGCACAAGACCTTCGCCCAACTGCTCGCCCCGGTGCAGCAGACCCTGACCAAGGACGCGAAGATCACCGACCTCGGGTCGAAGGACGGCGCCGACCACCTCAAGGTCAGCGTGCCGGCCCGGCAGTTCGCCAAGGACCTGCAGACCTCCTTCGGCTCGCTGACCAAGGAACTGCCCGGCGACCTCCAGGACAGCCTCGACGACGTGCCGAACAAGACGGTGTCGATCGACGTCGCGGTCAAGGACGGCAAGCTCAGCCACATCACCGTCGACCTGGCGCAGCTCGACGGCACCATCCACGGCACGCTCCCGCTCGACCTCTCCGTGGACGGCGGCGCCGACCCGGTCAAGGCCCCCGCGGGCGCCCAGCAGCTCAACCCGCAGGACCTGATAGGCCTGGCGATGTCGAAGTTCGCGGACTTCGGGGTGAAGGCCGAGAAGCTCGACTTCGGCCACCTGCCGGCCGCCTACGGCTCCCCCGAGAGCCTGCTCCAGGGCCTGAAGCCGGACGTCAGCGGCCTCTGAGCCCCGCCCGCGGGCGGCCTCGGCACCTCAGGTGCCGAGGCCGCGCGCGAGCAGGTCGAAGAGGGCGAAGACGAAGAGCGTGATGCCGATCACGCCGTTGACCGTGAAGAAGGCCCGGTTGAGCCGGCTCAGGTCGTGCGGCCGGACGATGGAGTGCTCGTAGAGGAAGGCCCCGGCGACCACCGCGAGGCCGGTCCACCAGAAGCCGCCCGCGCCCGTTGCCACCCCGTACCAGACCAGCAGGCCCGTGGTGACGACGTGGCAGACCCGGGAGCCGTGGAGGGCCGCCGGGATGCCGAAGCGGGCCGGCACCGACTTGACGCCGTGCGCCCGGTCGGCGGCCACGTCCTGGCAGCCGAAGATCAGGTCGAAGCCGCCGATCCAGACCCCGACCGCGAGGCCGAGGATCACCGCGTCCCACGACCAGGAGCCGGTGACCGCGAGCCACGCCCCGATCGGGCCCATCGCCTGCGCGAGGCCGAGGATGGCGTGCGGGAAGTCGGTGAAACGCTTGCCGTACGGGTAGACCACCATCGGCACCACCGCGACCGGCGCGAGCGCCAGGCACAGCGGGTTGAGCAGCGCGGCGGCGCCCAGGAAGACCACGACCGCGATCAGCGCGCCCGTCCAGGCGGACCGCACCGACAGGGCGCCGGTGACCAGTTCACGGGTCGCGGTGCGCGGGTTGCGGGCGTCGATCTCCCGGTCGATGATCCGGTTGCAGGCCATCGCGAAGGTGCGCAGGCCCACCATCGCCACGGTGATCAGCAGCAGTTCGCCCCAGTGCACCGTGCCGTCGTCGCGGAACATCGCGGTGAGGGCGGCGATGTAGGCGAAGGGCAGCGCGAAGATCGAGTGCTCGATCATCACCAGGCGCAGGAAGGCCTTGACCCTGCCGTCGGGGCTCGGCTGCCGTCCGAAAAAGTCCGAAGCGGCGGATTCCGCGCTCACAGGCCGTACTCCCTCCATCGGCGGTCGACCTTCGCCGCCGTCTCCGGGTCGGAGAGCACCATCTCCGGCCAGCCCCCGTCCCGCGTGTAGCCCTCCTCGGGCAGTTTGCGGGTCGCGTCGATCCCGGCCTTGCCGCCCCAGAACTGCTGGTACGAGGCGTGGTCGAGGTGGTCGACAGGCCCCTCCACGACGGTCAGGTCGCGGGAGTAGTCGGTGTTGCCCAGCGCCCGCCAGGCGACCTCGTGCAGGTCGTGGACGTCGCAGTCGGCGTCGACGACCACGATCAGCTTGGTGAGCGACATCATGTGGGCGCCCCAGATCGCGTGCATCGTCTTCTGCGCGTGCTTGGGGTACTTCTTGTCGATCGAGACGATCGCGCAGTTGTGGAAGCCTCCCGCCTCCGGCAGGTGGTAGTCCACGATGTCCGGCACGATGATCTTGAGCAGCGGCAGGAAGAAGCGCTCGGTGGCGCGGCCCAGCGGCCCGTCCTCGGTCGGCGGCCGGCCGACCACGATCGACTGGAACAGCGGGCGCTTGCGCATCGTCACGCAGTCGATGGTCAGCGCGGGGAAGGGCTCCTGCGGGGTGTAGAAGCCGGTGTGGTCGCCGAACGGCCCCTCTGGCAGCATCCTGCCCGGCTCCAGCCAGCCCTCGACCACCACCTCGGCCTGCGCAGGCACCTGGAGCGGCACGGTCTTGCAGTCGACCAGCTCGACCCGCTTGCCCTGCACGAAGCCGGCGAAGAGGTATTCGTCGATGTCGCCGGGCAGCGGCGCGGTCGCGGCGTAGGTGACGGCCGGCGGGCAGCCGAAGGCGATGGCGACCGGGAGGCGCTCGCCGCGGCGCTGGGCGACCTGGTAGTGGTTGCGGCTGTCCTTGTGGATCTGCCAGTGCATGCCGATGGTGCGCCGGTCGTGCCGCTGGAGCCGGTAGAGGCCCAGGTTGCGCACACCGCTGTCGGGGTCCTTGGTGTGGGTCAGACCCAGGTTGAAGAACGACCCGCCGTCCTGCGGCCAGGTGAACAGTGCGGGCAGCGCGTCGAGGTCGACGTCGTCACCGGTGAGCACGACCTCCTGCACGGGCGCGTCGCCCGCCTTGACCTTCTTCGGCGGCACGTGCACCATCCCGGCCAGTTTCCCGAAGGCCTCCCGCACCCCGACGAAGCCGTGCGGAAGCTCGGGCTTGAGCAGCCCGGCGATCTTCTCGCCGATGTCGGTGTACCCCTTCAGGCCGAGCGACTTCAGCAGCCGCCGGTCGGTGCCGTAGACGTTCATCGCCAGCGGCGCGACCGAGCCCCGCACGTTCTCGAAGAGCAGTGCGGGGCCGCCGGACTTGTTCACCCGGTCGGTGATCTCGCCGACCTCCAGGTACGGGTCGACCTCGGCGGTGATCCGCCGCAGGTCGCCCTCCTTCTCCAGCGCCCGGAGGAACGAGCGGAGATCGTCGTAAGCCATGGCGCCAGTCTCGCATCCCGCTCCGGCGGCTTCGTCAGACCCCGGCGTAGGAGTGCTTGCCGCTGACGAAGATGTTCACGCCGTAGTAGTTGAACAGGAAGCAGCCGAAGGCGATCAGCGCCAGGTAGGCGGCCTTGCGGCCCTTCCAGCCGGCCGTGGCGCGGGCGTGCAGGTAGCAGGCGTAGGCGACCCAGGTGATGAACGCCCAGGTCTCCTTGGGGTCCCAGCCCCAGTAGCGGCCCCATGCCGCCTGCGCCCAGATCGCGCCCGCGATGATGGTGAAGGTCCACAGCGGGAAGACCAGGGCGTTCATCCGGTACGCGAACTTGTCCAGGCTCGCAGCCGACGGCAGCCGCCGCATGACGTCGCCCCAGCGCCCCTCGCTCGACTTGCCCGCGGTCACCGCGACCTCGTAGTGGTCGCGGAAGAGGAAAAGCAGCGTGCCGACCGCGGCCAGGTAGAAGATCGCGCCGGAGATGATCGCGCACGACACGTGGATCCACAGCCAGTACGAGTGCAGCGCGGGCACCAGCTGCTCGCTCGAGGTGTAGAGCACCGACAGGGCAAGGCCCAGGTCCAGCAGCACCGAGGTGGTCAGGAAAAGCCCGATCCAGCGGACGTCCTTCTTCAGCGCGAGCAGCAGCAGGTACGCGCCGACGGCGACCGCGCCGAAGGTCGTCGAGAACTCGTACATGTTGCCCCAGGGGGCACGCTGCACCGAGGCCGCGCGGAAGGCGACGCCCGAGGCGTGCAGCAGCCAGGCGAGCACGGTGAAGGACACCGCGATACGGCCGTAGAGGTCGCCCTTCTCGTTGTCGCCCGCCGCGCCGGGACCGTCCGCGATGCCGCGGTCGCTGGCCGAGGCGCGGGTGACGACCTCGGGGCGCTCCAGGGTGACCGTGCTGCCCGCCGCGGTCTTCACCGTGACCTGCCGGGCGGCCTTCCGCTTCGCCGCCTCGGCGTCGGCCTCAGCGGCCTGCGCCTCGGCGATCAGCGCCGCGGACTGCACGGCGATCTTGCTGCGTCCGCCGAAGACCCACTCCGCCAGGTGGGCGAGGAAGGCGAGGGCGTAGACGAACATCGCCGAACGGATCAGGTAGTTGCTGTCGTTCGCGAAGTTCTCGTTGACCGCGGCAGCGATGTTCACGCGCGCGCTCCTTCGTCATCGTTCACGGCTGTGGTCCCGGCTTCGGCTTCGGCCGGTGGTTCGGGGGCGTCGTCCGGTCTGACGGGCGCGTCCGGCATCAGTTGCAGCGCCACATCGCCGATCTCGTCGGCGATCCGGGCGGACTCGCTGCGGCCGAGGCCGCCCATCTCCACGACGGTCACGCCGTCCTCGGCGCGTACCGCGCGCACCCAGATCCTGCGGCGCTGGATGAACAGCGAACCGGCCAGGCCCAGGATCGCGCCGACGCCGCTCACCAGGGCGGCCTCGTTCCCCGACTGGTGGTTGATGGTGAAACTGGCCCAGGTCTTGATGCCGTCGAAGGTGAGGCTGCCCGCGCCGTTCGGCAGATCGACCCTTTCGCCTTGGGCAAGCCTGACGCCGTTGACGCCAGTCTTCGTGCCCAGCTGGAACTGCTTCATGCCCGAGGTGTCGAGCTGGTATACGTTCTGCGCGACACCGTCGTCGATGCCCAGGTCGCCATGGAACGCAGTCAGCCAAAGCAGTGGCTGGTCAAGTTCCGGGAAGAGCGAGATCGGGCCCTTGCTGGGGTCACTGGTCGGGGTGAAGAAGCCCCCGAAAGCGAGTTGGTCGACCTTGCCGTTCTTGTCCAGCGCGTCCGGGACCTTGATCACCCCGGTGGAGGTGAGGTTGCTGTCCTGCGGCAGGAAGGGCACCGGGCCGGTGAAGGCCACATTGCCGCCGCCGTCCCTGACGGTGACGACCGGGGCGTAGCCGTGCGAGATGAGGTAGACCTTCTCGCCGCCGATGCTCAGCGGGTGGTTGACCGAGATCTCGCCCTTGACGGGCTTGCCGTCGGAGCCGCTGTAGTAGTGGATGTTGGCCTGGAACTTGAGCGCGGTGCCCCGCTCGGGGCCACTGGTGGCGTACTTCTGCTCGAAACTGTCCAGGTCGAAGCCGAAAGGCTTGAGGTCGTCGGCGCCGTAGAGGGTGCCGCCGCTGAAGTCGTCGTACTGGGTCAGGTTGTTGACGAAGCCATCGCCCTGGACGATCAGCTTGCCGCCCTCGGCCTTCTCCAGCGACGTCAGCGCGAAGGCGATCAGCAGCCCGAACAGCGAGATGTGGAAGACCAGGTTGCCGAACTCCCGCAGGTAGCCCTTCTCGCCCGCCACCGAGGTGTCGCTGACCGAGGTGCGGAACCTGCGCCCGCGCAGCGTCCTGCGGGCGGCCTCGGTCACCTCCTCCGGGCTCGCGTCGGTGCGCCAGGTGCTGTACGCGGGCAGCCGGGTCAGGTTGCGCGGGGCGGCCGGCGGCCGCGCGCGCAGCTGGCCGACGAACTGCCAGGTGCGCGGCACGATGCAGCCCGCAAGCGAGATGAAGAGCAGGATGTAGATCGACGCGAACCACGGCGAGCTGTAGACGTGGAAGAACCCGAATTTCTCGTAGATCGGGCTGACCGTGGGGTGCTTGACCTTGAAGGCGTCGACCTTGAGCTGGTCGCTGTGCTGCGGGATGAGCGAGCCGGGGATCGCGGCCAGCGACAGCAGGAACAGCAGGATCAGCGCGACCCGCATCGAGGTGAGCTGCCGCCACATCCAGCGCATCCAGCCCAGCACGCCGAGCGCGGGCGCTTGCGCGAAGGTGTCGACGGGCTGGGTGCTGAGCTGCGCCCCTGCCGCGCCGAGGCCCTCGCGCTCGGTTTTGTCCGTGATGCTCATGGGTTCAGACCCCTGGTGTGAAGCTGCTCGACCAGATCTGCATCTGGTAGGTGATGTGTTCCCAGACGCCGGTCAGCAGCAGGACGCCGACCGCGACGAGCATGCCGCCGCCGGCCCGCATGACCCACACGTAGTGGCGCTTGACCCACGCGAAGGCGCCCAGCGTACGGCGGAAAGCTATGGCCGCCACGATGAACGGCACGCCCAGGCCCGCGCAGTAGAAGGCCATCAGCACCGCGCCGCGCACCGCGCTCGCGTCGTCGAAGGCGAGGGTGTTGACCGCGCCCAGCGTCGGTCCGACGCAGGGCGTCCAGCCGAGCCCGAACAGCACCCCGAGCAGCGGCGCTCCTGCCAGGCCCATCGTGGGCCTGGTGTGGAAGCGGAACTCGCGCTGGGTGAGCCCGCCGACGAAGCCCATGAAGGCCAGGCCCAGCACGATGGTCAGGGCGCCGAAGATCTTCGTCAGGCCCTCGCGGTGCACCTGGAGGGTCTGCCCGAAGTTGCCGAACAGGGCGCCGCCGGAGACGAAGACGGCGCTGAAGCCGAGGACGAACAGGCACGAGCCCGCGAGCATCCTGCCTCGCTTGGCCTCGGCCAGATCGGTGCCCGTCACCCCGGTCACGTACGACAGGTAGCCGGGCACCAGCGGCAGCACGCAGGGTGAGAAGAACGACACCAGACCGGCGAACATCGCGATCGGGATGGCGGCCAGCAGCGCTCCGGTGAGCACGGTCTGGTTCTCGTCGATCGCCAGGGCGATCAGCGCGCCGTTGCCGCCCACGTCACTTCTCCGCGACGATCGGGTCGATCAGCTTGTTCAGGTCGTACTCGCCCAGCGGCTTGAGCGCCCGGGCCGCGATCCGCCCCTGCCGGTCGATGACGAGGGTGGCCGGCAGGCTCTGCGGGTTCAGGCTGCCCTTGGGGAAGCGCAGGATCAGCTTGCCGTAGGGGTCGAACAGGCTCGGGTAGGTGATGCCGAAGCGCTTGTCGAACTGGACAGCGTTGGAGGCGTCCAGGTCACGGGTGTTGATGCCGAGGAACTGCACGCCCTTGGGGGCGTCGGCGGCGGCGACCTTCGCCAGGTTGGGTGCCTCGGCCCGACAGGGAGAGCACCAGGAGCCCCAGATGTTGACGACGACGACCTTGCCCTTGTACGCCGCCAGGCTGTCCTGGGCGCCGGACACGGTCTTTCCCGACAGTTCGGGCGCCGCCTTGCGCTCGGCTGGCTCGACCACCGTGATCCTGCCGCTGCCGCTGACGAAGTTGGAACTGCCGGAGCTCGAACCGCTCGATGAAGAGGAGCACGCGGTGAGCGTCAGCGCCGCGACGGCGGCACCCGCCAGTGCGGCGGCACTGCGGGGGGTGCGGCGTCGGGCGGCGCGGGTAGGACTCATGTGAAAAGTTTCGCATGTGCCCTGAGGCGATCTTCCACACCCCCGACACCAACCCCAAAAGCGGCAATCGCCCCAAGTAAGGACCAGATCACGGCCGCCGGGACCATCCGGGCATGATCAGGAGATGGGCGCCGTGGACGGCGTGGTCACGGCGGGGACCGGGGCCGGCAGCGTCATGAAGTCCTTCCATCCCTGCGACGGCGACTGGCCGACCTCCAGCGTACGCAGCCGCTCCAGCACCGCCGGGTCCTGCGCGTCCAGCCAGTCCACGAACTGCCGGAAGGACACCATGCGCACGTCGTCGTGGCCGGCGGCGGCGATGTACTTGAACGCCTCCTCGACCGCGTCCATGTAGATGCCGCCGTTCCACTGCTCGAAGTGGTTGCCGATGTAGAAGGGCGCCCGGTTTGTCTGGTAAGCCCGCTCGAACCCGGCGATGTACGAGGCAGTGGCCTGCTCGCGCCAGTACGGGTAGTTGCGCGGGTCGCTGCTGGTCGCCGCGTGCGACTGGTTGGCCAGCATGTTGTAGTCCATCGACAGCACCTCGAAGGTGTGCCCGGGGAAGGGGATCAGCTGGAGCGGCAGGTCCCACAGGCCCTGCTTCTTCGACGGCCAGATCTGGTTGCCGCCCGGCGAGCTGGCGTCGTAGCGGAAGCCGAGGGCGGCGGCGGTCGGCAGCCACTGGCTCTGGCCCAGCAGGCAGGGGGTGCGGCCGCCGATCAGCTCCTTGTCGTAGTCGAAGGGCAGCGGGTCCTCCTCGTGCCAGCCGGTCTGGGTCTTCCAGGAGGTCACGAAGGTCTTGGCCTGGTCGATCTCGCTCTTCCAGTCCGCCGGGGTCCAGCGGCCGACACTGCCCGCGCCGGCGCAGAAGTGGCCGTTGAAGTGGGTGCCGATCTCATGGCCCTCCTGCCAGGCCTGCCGGACGTTGTCCAGCGTCATGCGCAGGTGGTCGTCGGCCAGGTAGCCGATGTCGGAGGCGCCGAGCGGGCTGTTCGGCGGGGCGTACTCCATCTTCCTGCTTTCGGGCAGCAGGTAGAGCCCGCTCAGGAAGAAGGTCATGGAGACGCCGTGGTCGGCGGCGAGCTTGCGGAAGCGGGGGAAGAGGCCGTTGCCGACCTCACCGGCGCCGTCCCAGGAGAAGATCACGAACTGCGGGGGGGTACGGCCGGGTTCCATCCGCTCCACCGCGGGCTGGTTGGGCTGGTCGCCGGTGTACGCCGTCGAGCCGTCCCCGATGAGGGTCACCGTCTTCGGGGCGTGCGCCCCACTGGCCCCCGAGGGCTCTCCCGTGTGGTCGGCGCCCCCGCTCTTCTTCCCGGTCCCGCACCCTGCGACGGCCAGTCCGGCCGCCGCCCCAGCGGTTGTCGTCAGCAGGCTCCTTCGGCTCATCCCACTCATCCGTGATCCCCGTCTCTCGGCGTGCGTGCCGTGCGGCTGGGGCGGGCGGAAGTGTGGACGCCCACCATGACGTCCACACGTTCCTCAGGAATTGTCCTATTTAATTCAAATCATTTGATTGTCCCTCGCATGGCTCCCCCCGCACCCCCCACCTGGCCCCCTTTACGCAGGGCGGCACCTCGCAGGGCCACGAGCCCCTTTCACGCAGGAGGACGCCCTGCATGCGAAGCCCTGGGGGGAGAACTGCGCGCCCGGCCGTCGCGTGGACGACACCCCCACCACCCCAGGGGCGCTGGGGGCACCCCCAGGCGAAGCCCTGAGGGCGGAACTGCGCGACACGCCCCCCACCCGGGGCGCGGGTCGTCACCGGACCGGAGGGGCTGTTGCTGTCGTCTCCGGCCCACCCGCCGGTGGCCGGTTGCGCGCGCCGTTCCCCGCGCCCCTGAGGGGCATGCCCTTGGCGAAGGGGAGCCGGACCGCGTCCGCGGGTGGGGATGGGCGCTGTCCGAGGCGAAGGCGCCGCACCCCCGCGGGTCCGGGGACAGGGGGAGGCCGGCGCGGTGAGGGGCTAGGCGCCGAAGGCCTTTGTTGCGCCTTTGGGGGCCTTGGCGCCGCCGCCGCGCAGGTGGATGGGAACGAGGTCGATCGCAGGCTCGGCGTAGCCGACGGAGACGATCTCGTCGCCCCGGTAGGTGAAGCTCGTGATGCTGGCCAGCGTGCACTGCCGGCGCCGTGGGTCATGCCAGAGGCGACGCCGCTCGGCGTACGAGCGGATCACCCAGATCGGCAGCTGGTGGCTGACGCACACCGCCTCGTGGCCCCTGGCCGCGTCCCGTGCCGCGGCCAGGGCGGCGGTCATCCGGACGACCTGGTCGACGTACGGCTCCCCCCAGCTCGGCCGGAAGGGGTTCGTGAGGTACTTCCAGTTGGCCGGCTTGCGCAGCGCCCCGTCCCCGACGCCGAAGGTCTTGCCCTCGAAGATGTTGGCGGCCTCGATGAGCCGGGCGTCCTCCGCGACATCGAGGCCGTGCGCCTCGGCGATGGGGGCCGCCGTCTCCTGGGCCCGCTCGAGCGGTGAGGCGACGACATGCGCCACGTCCCGCTCCGCGAGGTGCTCCGCGACCCGGTCGGCCATCTTCCGGCCCAGCTCGGACAGGTGGTAGCCGGGCGCCCTGCCGTAGAGGACCCCGTCGGGATTGTGGACCTCGCCGTGCCGCACGACGTGCACCACGGTCAACTCGTCATTGCCGGAACTCATGCGTGGGCCTCCGCTGCGGCACGTGCGGCGGCGGGCAGCGCGGCGGCGATCCGCTCCACGGCCCGCTCGTCGTGTGCGGTCGACACGAACCAGGACTCGAAGGCGGACGGGGGCACGTACACGCCCTGCGCCAGCATCGAGTGGAAGAACGGGGTGAAGCGGAAGGCCTCCTGCCGCTTGGCCGCCTCGAAGTCACGGACCTCCTCGTCCGTGAAGAAGACGGAGAACATACTGCCCGCCGTCTGCAGCCGGTGCGCGACCCCCTCCTTGCTGAGCGCCGCCGTCACCAGGCCGCGGATCTCCGCGGAGACCGCGTCGACGGCCGCGTAGGCCGCGTCGTCCAGCAGTCGCAGCTGTGCGAGTCCGGCCGCGGTCGCCACCGGGTTACCCGACAGGGTGCCGGCCTGGTAGACCGGGCCGACCGGTGCGAGCTGGGCCATGACGTCGGCGCGACCGCCGAACGCGGCCGCGGGGAAGCCGCCGCCCATGACCTTGCCGAAGGTCATCAGGTCGGGGCGCACGCCGTCGAGCCCGTACCAGCCGGCCTTGCTGACCCGGAAGCCGGTCATGACCTCGTCGGAGACGTAGAGGGCGCCGTCCGCGGCGCAGAGGTCCCTGAGCCCGGCGTTGAAGCCGTCGCGGGGCGGCACCACGCCCATGTTGCCGGGCGACGCCTCGGTGATGACGCAGGCGATCTGCCCCGGGTTCGCGGCGAAGGCGGCGCGCACCGCGTCGAGGTCGTTGTACGGCAGCACGATCGTGTCGCCGGTCTGCGCGCCGGTCACCCCGGGGGTGTCGGGCAGCCCGAAGGTGGCGACGCCGGAACCCGCGGCGGCCAGCAACGCGTCCACATGGCCGTGGTAGCACCCGGCGAACTTGACCACCTTGGCCCGGCCGGTGAAGCCGCGGGCCAGCCGGATCGCGGACATCGTCGCCTCGGTGCCGGAGGAGACCAGCCGCACCTGGTCCAGGGGTTCGACCCTGGCCACCATCTCCTCGGCGAGTGCGACTTCACCCTCACTGGGAGTCCCGAAGGACGTACCATGGGTCACCGCGGCCTGGACGGCGGCGATCACCTCGGGATGCGCGTGGCCGAGGATCATCGGTCCCCACGAGCAGACCAGGTCCACATACTCCCGGCCGTCGGCATCGGTCAGGTACGGACCGGTACCGGACACCATGAAACGGGGCGTACCGCCCACAGCACGGAAAGCCCGCACCGGAGAGTTCACGCCTCCTGGGGTCACGGCCGCCGCGCGGTCGAACAGTTCCTGGGACACTGGTGCTTCGTACGGATAGCTCACAGACACATGCTCTCAAACCCCGGGCGTTGCGCCACAACGTCTCAACCGTGCATCTGAGACGATGATCGGGTTGCATGGTTGGGGCGGCAGATGGTCGGGTAGTGGAATGCAGCAGACGGGTGGCGGGCCGGGCGAAGGACCGGGCGAACACGTACCCGATCCCGGCGACGCCCGCCCGACCGGCAAGCGCCGCCGCACCCCGCAGGACTCGCAGCAACGACACACCGCAGAGCCGAGCAGTACGGAACCACGCGACCAGGAACACCACGAGCAACAGCAACACCGCGATCAACGCGATACGAACGAACGCCGATCGACCGCAGAGGGCAGGAGCAGGGGTGGCCGAGTGGGGGTGACCTACAAGTACTTCGGTGCGCCCGACGGTGCCACTGCGGCCCGCGTCCCGATCTCGATGCGACCGGAGGAACTCGGCGGCGACGAACTCGGCCAGGGCCTGTACACCAAGGTCAAGCCGGAGACGATGGCGGCGATGGTCCTCACCGGTATCGAGGGCATACCCCCGGCCAAGGTCCCGCCGCTCGAACTCGTCGTCCTGCACCCGGACTACGCGGTCGTCCGGCTGCCCGCCTCGGTGGTCGAACCGCTGCGCAACGCGAACGAGGAGTCCCTCGGCGCCGCCGCCTTCATCTGGTCCACGGTCCCCGACCGCCGCGGCCCGCGCGACGCGTTCGTCATCTACAGCATGCTGCACGAATGGCAGGACTTCGCCCGCCGCTGCCAGGAGTCGGGCCATCAGCTCTACTGCCTGGTCTGGCCGTAGCCGGGCCTGGACACGTTCCGCGGGCCGGCCCGGGGGTGGCGGCATTAGCCTGCCGCCATGGACCTCAGGCAGCTCGAATACTTCGTCGCGGTCGCGGAGGAACGGAATTTCACCAGGGCCGCCGGGCGCGTGCACATCAGCCAGTCCGGGGTCAGCGCTCAAATCCGGCACCTCGAAAGGGAGTTGGGGGCCGAACTGTTCGACCGGTCCGGCCGGGCGGTACGGCTGACGGTGGCGGGGAAGGCCGCGCTCGAACACGCCAGAGCCGCACTGGCCGCCGCGGAGGCGGTGGGGCAGGCGGTCGGCGAGGTGGCCGGTGTCATCCGGGGCCGGCTCGTCGTGGGGATGGTCCTCGGGTGCACGCTCACCCCGCTCTTCGACGCACTGGCCGGCTTCCACCGGGCGCACCCGGGAGTCGAGATCGCGCTCGTCGAGGACTCCTCCGAGCGGTTGGCCGAGGGGGTGCGCGACGGCGGTATCGATCTGGCGCTCATCGGCACCGCGGGCGGCCCGCCGGCCGGGCTCGACGCCTTCACCGTGGTCAGCGAGCGCCTCGTCGCGGTCGTGCCCCACGACCATCCGCTGGCCGCGAAGCAGAGTGTCGGGCTGCGCGAACTGGCCGGCCACCCGCTGGTCTGCATGCCGCAGGGAACGGGCCTGCGCGGCGTCCTGGACCAGGCGTGCGCCGAGCTGCGGTTCGAGCCCGCGATCGGGCTCCAGGCCAGCGCCCCGGACGCGATCGCCGACCTCGCGGCGCGGGGCCTTGGCGTCGGCGTGCTGAGCGAGTCGATGGCGCCCCGTTACACCGACCGGCTCACGGCCCGCGCGATCGGGGACGTGCGGACCTCGGCGCTGCTCGTGCTGGTCTGGCGCGCCTCGCCCGCTCCCGCGGTGCGGGAGCTGGTGGCGCACGGCAGGCGGGCCTTCAGCCTGCCGTAGCACCGGCCTCCCGGCCGGTCCCGCCGTCGGCCGCGCGTCCGTCGGCCCGGCCCGCGCCCTCGTCGCCCTCGTCGCTCCAGGCGAGCGCCTTGAGCTGCATGCGGGCGGCCGGTGCGCTGTGGGGCACCGTCGCCCAGTACGGATGCGCGGTGACCTGGACCGACAGCCGCACCAGACGGCGGCGCAGCACGGTGGTCTGGGTGCCGGCGGCGCCGGCCAGTTGGCGATACGTGGCGTACCAGTCGCGCTGCGCCTGGACGAGGTCGGCGGGGAAGGTGTGGTGGTGCATGCTCGGGATTCTCGCACACGTTCGAACGTATGTACGAGATCCGGCTCAGCCCGGCGTGCCGCCCGGTACCCGACAGCGCCAGGACCGAGCGGGGAAGCACATAGGGTCCAATAGTGGGCTGACGTCACTCGTCCTGACGAGTGACGTCAGCCCAGAAACGCACCATGGGAACGCGAGGCGCCGTCGAATGCGCCGTGCGTGTGGCGGACGTCGTACCCGCCCGCCCCAGACCGCCGGGCGGCGGGTCACAGGCAGATCAGCAGCACGCACACCTGGCGCGGTGGAGCCTGAGGGTCGGTCGTGGCCGGCGGCTGCGTCGGTGTGGCGGTGGCGGGCGGCGGTGTGGTCGCCGTGGGCTGCGGGGCCGGAGTGGTCGCGGTCGGCGCGGGAGTGACCTGGACCCGGGTCGCGGTCGGCGGGGCGGAGGGGGATGACGGCTGCCGGGCCGCAGCCCGCTGCGGCGCCGCCGTGCGCGGGACGACGGGAACGGAGACCGCGCCCGTACGCGACGGTGTCGTCGCCCCGGCGTGCGGGGCGGCCGGTGTGCCGGTCGAGTGCGGGGCGGGCGCCGCGGGGGTGGTGCCCGGAGCGGTCGCGGTGGGCAGCACCTCGCCCACCGGGGTGTCAGGGGTCGTCGCGGCTGCCGAGTGGCCGCCGGAGCCGCCGGTCGGCATCGCCGCGATCGTCAGTCCGCCGCCGGCCAGCGCGACGGCCGTGGCCGCCACCGCCCTGCGCCGGTTCTTGCGCCAACGGGCCTGCCGGCGGCGCCTGACGGCCCGCCCGCCGCTGTCCGGCAGGGCGGCGACGGGCGCGGCCTGCCGCTCCGGCTCCACGGGGGGCGGCGGACGGTAGGCGGAAGCGGGCGGGGCGATGTCCGGTGCGTAGGCCCCACAACCCGGGCATACCAGAGCGCCGTTGAGGTTGCGGCGGCATTGATAGCAGTAGTCCATTTTTTCGGCTTGTGGCTTTCTGTGCTGCTGCCGGCTGACCGCAGAAAAGCTAACAGCAGCTGCCGAAGGCCCTGCGGGGCAGTTGTGAGGCTTTCGCAAAGATCGCCCGCCCAATTCCGGCGAAGTCAGCCGCAAAACCCGTGAAACCGCGCCGCCGGACCGGCCGCCCGGCCCGGGTCAGCCGCGGTCGCGGGTGTACCGCAGCAGCACCACGCCGTTGCCGAAAGCCCGGGTCCCGACGAGGCGCAGCCCTTTGCGGTCGGCGGCTGCGGGGAAGAGCCGCTTGCCCTCGCCCAGCAGCACGGGATGCACGTAGATCAGATACTCGTCGATCAGGTCGTGCGCCGCGAAGGCGGCGGACAGGTCGGCCCCGCCGAGGGCCAGATCCCCGCCCGGCTGCGCCTTGAGCGCCTCGATCTCGGCCGGCACGACCTCGCGTACGACGGTGGTGTTCCACTCCGCGTGCTCCAGCGTCCGCGAATAGACGATCTTGGGCATCTCGCGCCAGATACGGGCGAATTCCTTGACCGGCTCGGGGGCCGAAGGATCCTCGTCTGCGGTCGGCCAGAATTCGGCCATGAGTTCGTATGTGACGCGACCGTCGAGAAATGCGCCCATCCCGCTGAGATGGGCATTGAAGTAGCCGTGCAACTCGTCGTCCACGAGGTGCCAGTCGATCTCGCGCTTCGGGCCCTCCATGAAACCGTCGAGCGACACCGACATCATCAGTACGATCTTTCGCATCGCCTTCGCACTCCTCTGCTCGCCGACCGGGACGTTCTCCTCCGCGAATTGTGGCGCGGGGGTCCGACAATGGCCCGCGACCAGCGCATTCGCGCGCACGATAGGCTCGGCGCGTATACGAGGACGGCAGCAGGAGAGGGCGGCCCGGTGCACGATCAGGCGCGGATCCAGGACGAGACGGTCGGCGGCTACCTGGACCGGCTGGCAGCCAGGTCGCCGGCCCCCGGTGGCGGAGCGGCCGCGGCGCTGCACGCGGCACAGGGCGCGGCCCTGCTGGGCATGGTGGCGCGGTACACGACCGGCGCGAAGTACGCCGACCAGGCAGAGGCCATCACGCGGATCACCGCGGAGAGCGACGAACTGCGCGCGGCGGCACTGGACTTGGCGGCGGCCGACGCGGCTGCCTTCACCGCGGTCACCGACGCGTACGGCCTGCCGCGCGAGAGCGAGGATCAGAAGGCGGCCAGGTCCGCGGCCATCGCGCAGGCCCTGGTCGGTGCCGCCCGGCCGCCCGCCGACGTCATCGACGTGGCGCGGCGGATCATCGGCCTGGCCGAGGAACTGCTGCCGATCGGCAATCCGAACGTCGTCACCGATGTCGCAGCCGCCGCGGAGGCGGCCAGGGCCGCGGCCACCACCGCCCGGGTGAACGTCGAGATCAACCTCGGCGGCATCAAGGACCCGGCCGCGCGCGCCGGGCTGGCCGCGGCCACCGCCGACGTCGACCCGCTCGCCGCCCGCGCGAGCGCGGTGACCGAGTCGGTCCGCGACACCCTGACCCGATGACCACGACCGCCCGCCGGGCCGCACACGAGGAGCCGCCGCGATGACCGAGACCACCCCACTGCCCGGCGCCGGGCGCGCCGCCGCCCTGCGGGACGAGGCGCGGGAGATCGCGGAGCGGCTGGAGCGGGAGCACGGTGTGCGGCCCCGCCTGGTGGTCGTCGTGGCGACCGAGGACGAGAGCACCGCCTGGTACGTGCGGTCGATCACCAGGGCGGCGGACAGGGCCGGCATCGCCTGCGACACCGTACGGCTGCCCGCGGACGCCGAACCTGCCGCGATCCGCAAGGAGTTGGCCGGGCTGAGCGCCGACCCCGCGGTGCACGGCGTCATCCTCCAGACACCCCTGCCGCCGGGGGCGTCCGCCGCGGAACTGGCGGGGGCCATCGCACCGGAGAAGGACGTGGACGGGGCGAACCCGCTGAGCCTGGGCCGGCTGGCCGCGGGCCTGCCGGCTTTCGCGCCCGCCACCGCGGAGGCCGTCGTCAGCCTGCTGGACGCGCACGGCATCGAACTGTCGGGGCGCGGCGTCGCGGTCGTCGGCCGCTCCACCGTCGTCGGGAAACCGCTGGCGCACCTGCTGCTGGACCGCGACGCGACGGTGACCGTGTGCCATTCGCGCACCGCCGACCTGGCCGCCGCGACCCGCACCGCGGACATCGTGGTGGCCGCGGCGGGCCGCGCAGGACTGATCACCGCCGACCATGTGGCCCCGGGCGCGGTCGTGATGGACGTCGGCACCAACCCGACCGAGGACGGCGGCCTGATCGGCGACGTGGACGCGGAGTCGGTGAACGGCACGGCCGCCGCCCTGTCCCCCGTGCCCGGCGGCGTCGGCCCTGTCACCACCGCGCTGCTGCTCCGGCACACCGCGCTCGCCGCCTTGAGGGCCGTCACCGCCGACCGGTGACATCTGTCATGCCGGAGTGCGGATGTACGGCTCTGCCGGCCGCACCCGGCCGGCGGCGATGCTCATGCCATGGCAATCACCGAGGCGGTACAGAGCGGCGGCACCACGACGGCGGCCGGGGACGCGACCGGCGGCAAGGCGGCGGACACGGCGGGCGACGCGTCCGGCTTCCGGCCCGTCCCGGTGTGGTTCTTCGCCTTCGAAGGCCTGATGGGCGCGTCCTACGACATCGTCAAGACCTCGCCGCACGCCTGGATCTTCCTCGCCGCCTCCGCGGTCGTGAACATCGCGCTGGCCCGTACCGTGCTGCGCGGCCGGCTCAAGATGGCCAAGGCGATGCTCAAGGGCAAGCGCACCCGCAAGATCGCGGTCGGCCTGATCGCCCTGCGCTTCGGCGTGCACGCGGCACTCGGCGCGATCGGGATGCAGGCGACCTCGGGCGCCGCGCACTTCGCGCTGGCCCTCGCCATGTGCGCGGCCACGGTGGCGCTGCTGGCCTTCGACCAGCGGGTGATGCTGCGGGCGCTGGCCGCGGCCTGAGAACCGTGCGGTGATCCCGGGCGGATCAGCGTGCGGCGGCAGACGCGGTGCGTCGCAGGGCGGTGGGGGCATGACCGGACGGAGTCCGAGGAGGTCGACCTCATAAGGGGCCGTATGCAGGGCGCGCGTGCCGCGGAGGCCGCCGCATATGCTGCGCGGGAGAGCACCGCACCATCCGAGAGTCCGAGAGGCAGCACGACATGAGCACCCGTACCGCAGTGGTGACCGGCGCGAGCAGCGGCATCGGGGCCGCCACCGCCCGCAGGCTCGCCGAGGCCGGTTTCCACGTCGTGCTCACCGCCCGGCGGGTGGAACGGCTCGACGCCCTCGCCGCCGAACTGGCCGCCGACGGCCGCAGCGTGGCCGTCCACGCCCTGGACGTGACCGACAGGGCCGCGGTGGACGCCTTCGCGGCGGGCCTCGACGCCTACCCGCCGCTGCACGTGCTGGTCAACAACGCGGGCGGCGCCATCGGCACGGAACCGGTCGCCGCCGCCGACCCGGCGGACTGGCGGGCGATGTTCGAGGTCAACGTGCTCGGTGTGCTCAATGTCACGCAGGCGCTGCTGCCCGCGCTCAGCTCGTCGGGCGACGGCACGATCGTGGTGCTGTCCTCGACCGCGGGCCTGGCGACGTACGAGGGCGGCGGCGGCTACGTGGTCGCCAAGCACGGCGCCCATGTCATCGCCGAGACGCTGCGGCTCGAACTCAACGGCCACCCGGTGCGGATCATCGAGATCGCCCCCGGCATGGTCAAGACCGACGAGTTCGCCCTCACCCGCTTCCGCGGTGACGAGAGCCGCGCCGCGGCGGTCTACTCCGGTGTGGCCGAGCCGCTGACCGCCGACGACGTCGCGGACACGGTCGCCTGGGCGGTCACGCGCCCGGCGCATGTGAACGTCGACCTGCTGGTGCTGCGGCCGCGCGCCCAGGCGTCCAACTACAAGGTGCACCGCGAGCAGTGACCCGCGGCCGCCCGGCGGACCGGGACCGTTGTGGGGTCCCGGCCCGCCGGACGCTCGCCGTCAGCTGTGGGCGACGGTGAGCGCGTAGAAGGCGACGCGGGCGCCGTTGGTGGTGCTGCTCGAGGACGACTGGTTGTAGGAGCCGGCCTTGAAGTACTGCTTGTAGGGGTTGAAGGACGACGGGATGGCGTAGTGCGTGGCGCTGCCGTTGACCGTCAGGTCGATGGTGTTGCCGCCGGACACGGCGATCGTGTAGCTCCACTTGGTGCCGACCGCGACATGGCCGACGGTGTGCGTGGTCTGGCCGCCGTCGGGGGAGTTCTCCACGCCCGCGACGATGTCGCCGTTGGAGTGGTAGTACAGCTCGATCAGCGGCTTGGTCGAGGTGCCGCCCGAACCGAGGTGGATCTGCCCGACGCACACGTTCGACGTCACCGAGACCACCCGAAGCGTCGCGTTCATCCGGTGGGTGCCGGACAGCGACCAGTCAGCGGCGCTGCCGTTGGTGTTCATCTCGCGCAGCTCGGAGCGGGCGTAGTTCGAGTTCGGCGTCGTGACGCCCTTCTCCGGCGCCCAGAAGGTCATGGCGCCGTCGGACCCGTCGGTGTAGAAGTACGAGTCCTGGTAGCCGCCCGCGCCCTGGAGCCGCGACGACGAGATGGTGGTGGGCGAGCCGGGCGAGCCGACCGGCTCCTGGAGCTGCCACACCGACAGGTTGAAGTTCCCGCCGGGCGCCACCCCGGTGTCGAGCCCCCCGGACGGCGGTGTCGACCCGCCGGGCAGTGTCCACTTCTGGTTGGCCGCGCCGGTGCACGTCCATATCTGGAGCTGGTTGCCGTTGGCGGAGGACTGGCCCGTGGCGTCCAGGCACTTGCCGGAACCGGTGTTCACCAGCGCCCCGTTGCTGACGGTCCACTGCTGGGCGGCGGTGCCGTTGCAGTCGTACAGCTGCACTTTGGCGCCGCTGGCCGTCGAGGCGGCCGTCACGTCCATGCACTTGCCCAGCGACCGCACCGTGTTGTCGGAGTTGCCGACCGTCCAGTTCTGCGCGGCCGTCCCGTTGCAGTCGTACAGCTGCACGTGCGCCCCGTTGGCACTCGACGCGGCGGCCACGTCCACGCACTTGCCGCCGAGCCCGGTGATCGGCCCGGCGGTGGCGGCCGAGGCGCTGGGCGAACCCAGCACCCCGAGCGCGCCGACGACACCCGCGGCGCTGACGGCCGCGAGCACTTTTGAACGGCTTTTCATGTGGGGGGTCCTTAAGCCTAGAGGTGATGGTCTAGTCCAAAGGGTGCGCCCCAGTTGAATAACACGCCCCAACCGCCCCGTCAACGTCCCCGTCCACGGGCGGACTTGGCCGCGGGGTGCGGCTCAGCCCTTGACGCAGACGACCTGCTTCAGCTTGGCCACCACCTCGACCAGGTCGCGCTGCTGGCTCATCACGGTGTCGATGGACTTGTACGCGCCCGGGATCTCGTCGACCACGCCCGCGTCCTTGCGGCACTCGACGCCGCGGGTCTGATCCTCCAGGTCCCTGGTGGTGAAGCGCTTCTTGGCCGCGCTGCGGCTCATCTTGCGGCCGGCGCCGTGCGAGGCCGAGTTGAAGGCCGCGGTGTTCCCCAGGCCGCGCACGATGTAGGTCGCCGTGCCCATGGATCCCGGGATGATGCCCAGGTCGCCGCTGCCCGCGCGGATCGCGCCCTTGCGGGTGACCAGCAGGTCCATGCCGTCGTAGCGCTCCTCGGCCACGTAATTGTGGTGGCAGGAGATCTCCGGCTCGAACGTGGGCCGCGCCTTCTTCAGCTCGCGCCTGACGACGTCCTTGAACAGCGACATCATGAGCGTGCGGTTCCACTTCGCGTACTCCTGAGCCCAGTACAGGTCCCGCCGGTAGGCGGCCATCTGCGGGGTGTCGGAGACGAAGACCGCGAGGTCGCGGTCGACCAGGCCCTGGTTGTGCGGCAGCTTGCGCGCCTCGCCGATGTGGAATTCGGCCAGTTCCTTGCCGATGTTGCGCGACCCGGAGTGCAGGGTGAGCCACACCGCGCCGTCCGCGTCGAGGGACAGCTCGATGTAGTGGTTGCCCGAGCCGAGCGTCCCCATCTGCTGGGCGGCACGCTCGCGGCGGAACCTGACCTCGTCCGGCACCGCGTCGAAGCGGGTCCAGAAGTCGTCCCAGCCGCCGGTCGCCTGGCCGAAGTACCGCCCGGGGTCGAGCGGGTCCTGGTGCATGCCGCGGCCGACCGGGATGGCGTCCTCGATCTTGCCGCGGATACGGGACAGGTCACCCGGCAGGTCGTTGGCGGTCAGCGAGGTCTTCACCGCGCTCATGCCGCAGCCGATGTCGACGCCGACCGCGGCGGGGCAGACCGCGCCCTGCATGGCGATGACGGAGCCGACCGTGGCGCCCTTGCCGTAGTGGACGTCGGGCATCACCGCGAGGCCCTTGATCCAGGGAAGCGTGGAGACGTTGCGGAGCTGCTGCATCGCCCCGCCCTCGACGGTGGACGGGTCGGCCCACATGCGGATCGGCACCCGGACGCCGGGCACTTCGGTGTAAGACATGGCTGCCCCCCGGACATCGACCACTGGACAAAGGGATGAAGTGTGACGGAACGGTGCTTTTCACCGTATTCGTCGAAAAGAGCTACGCGTCATCTGATAAACCCACCCCAGCGGGCGGTTTCGGCGAAGCGTGCGGTAGACATTGTGTCCAGGCTTCGCTCATGCGCGCCAAGGATTTACCGCAGCGGGTCGCCCGGCACACACCGTCCGGCCGAATCCGCCGCATTCCGGGCGCATTCCGATCGAAAGGCGGCACGTGAGGCAAGGGCTCCGCCCAGTGCGGTCAACGCGAAGGCCGCAGGTCGCGCTCGGCGCGCTGGTGGTCGCGCTCGCGGTCGGCGCGCTCGGCGCCTGTACCGGCGGCGGCGCCGACGGCTCGGCGAACGACGGCAAGTCCGCGCAGCTACCCGGCAGCGAGACCGTGTCCCCCGCGCCGCCGGGCAAGTACAAGACGCTGCCGCAGCCGTGCGCCGCCGTCGACCTGGACACCCTCAAGGCACTGGTGCCGGGTGCCGTCGACTACGCGGGGACCGAGGCGGTGACCTACGACACCGATCGTCTCGTCGGCTGCGGCTGGCAGGCGAAGACCCCCGACGGTTCGAGCCGGTCGCTGCGCATCGACATGGAGCGGGTGGTGTCGTACGACCCGGCGGTCAGCGACGAGGTCGAGGCCAAGTCCGACTTCGACGACCAGGCGGTGGCCGCGTCCATCCCGCCGCTGCCGCTGCCGGGCACGAGCCCGACCACCACACCGCCGACCAGCCCGACCACGGGCACCGGGGGCACTCCCCCGGCCGGCCCCGAGGACGGCAGTGCCGACCTCTCGCCGCGACGGCTGACGAATGTGGGAAACGCCGCATTCATCAACGACGTGGCCTCGACGCCGAAGGGCAGCCACCGCCGCGACGTGACGCTGGTCTTCCGCACCGCGAACGTCGTCGTGCGGGTCCGCTACGCACAGTCCTCGCCGACCGACGCCACGCCACCGCAGAGCGCTGACCTGCAAGGAGGCGCCGAGAAGGTGGCCGACCAGCTGGAGCACAAGGTCGAGGGCTGAGCGGCGGGCGGCACGGCCGCCCGCCGGCGACCCCTTAGGGTGGAGGGCCGACCGGCCCGGCGGCCCCGCACCTGGCCGCAGGCAGACACACGAGGACTGGGACCCATGGAACGACGACGACGCACCGCACCGCGGCCCGCCCTGCTGCTCGCCTGCGCGCTGGCTGTCCCCGCGGTTCTGCTCGCAGGCTGCTCGTCGGGCGGCGGTTCCGACTCAGACGGCGCCGGGAGTACGGACACCGCGGCCGGCACGCCGACGACCCCCACGCTCGCCCCTGCGAAGTACTCCGCGCTCCCCAGCGGCTGCGCCACGGTCGCCAGGGCCACCATCACCGCGCTGGTGCCGAAGGCCAAGGTGCCGGGCGGCACGGCCGCGGCCGACGACAACGGGGCCCGCGGCGGCTGCTCCTGGACCGGCAACGGCTCCGACGGCTACCAGTACCGCTGGCTCTCGGTGACTTTGCAGCGCTTCAGCTCCACCGCGTCCGCCTCCGCGGACCAGCAGGCCAAGGACCGCTACACCGAGCAGATCGCGCTGCTGCGCAAGGCGCCGGGCGCCACCACCTCCGTCGTGACGGGCGTCGGCGACCAGGCGGGTTCCGTCGCGGCGAAGGCGACCGTGGCCAAGGTCACCTCGCAGAACGACACGCTCGTGGCACGCACCGGGAACGTCGTGGTGATCGTCGAGTTCAACGGCGCGGGCCTCGAAGGCAAGAAGAACCCGACCGCCACCACCGTGCGGGACGGCGCGCAGCGGGCCGCCAAGGACGTCGTCGCGGCGGTCGTCGGCGCCAACAGCTGACGTCCGCCACCGCCTCGGCGGGGCGGTCGCGGCGGCGAACACGTAACAAACGCTGCCCCGCCCGTCCGTAATCCATCAGCAATCCGTACGTTTGTCCGGCGAGGGTGCCGCCGGAGGGCCATTCGCGTATGACAGTCTGGGGCGGCCAGTTGCCGAGCGGCAGGAGGGGTCGCGGGTGGCCGCGATACATTTGACCCGGACACACCGGATATTGGTCGGGGTGGTCGTCGCCGGCGCTGTGGTGATCGCCGGAATCGGCTTCGCCGGTTCCTACGCCGCGGTGCGCACGCTCGCGCTGGACAAGGGCTTCGGCTGGTTCGCAAATGTCTTCCCGATCGGCGTCGACGCGGGCATCGTGGTGCTGCTCTCGCTCGACCTGCTGCTGACCTGGCTGCGCATCCCGTTCCCGCTGCTGCGGCAGACGGCATGGCTGCTGACCGCCGCGACGATCGCCTTCAACGGCGCCGCGGCCTGGCCCGACCCGCTGGGTGTGGGCATGCACGCGATCATCCCGGTGCTCTTCGTGGTGTCGGTCGAGGCCGCGCGGCACGCGATCGGCCGGGTCGCCGACATCACCGCCGACAAGCACATGGAGTCGGTGCGCATCACCCGCTGGCTGCTCGCGCCCTTCCCGACCTTCCGGCTGTGGCGGCGGATGAAGCTGTGGGAGCTGCGCAGCTACGAGGAGGTCATCAGGCGCGAGCAGGACCGGCTGGTCTACCGGGCCAGGCTGCGCGCCAGGTACGGCGTCGCGTGGCGCCGCAAGGCCCCGGTCGAGGCGATCATGCCGCTGCGGCTGGCGAAGTACGGGGTGCCGCTGACCGAGACCGCGGAGGCCGGCCTCGCCGCCGCGGGCATCGAACCGCACGCGCCGGTCGCGGAGTTGACGGCGGCGCCGGAGCCGGTGGCGGCGGCCGCGCAGCCGGCGGACGGGCCGGCGAAGCAGCAGGAGAAGCCGCAGCCGGCCGAGCAGCCCGCGGAGCAGCCCGACGACGTGCCCGAGCCGCTGTACGCCGAGCAGGTCTACGGGCACCCCTACGATCCGCGCTACGACCCGCACTTCGACCCGCGCTACGACCCGCGGTACGACCCCCGCTACGCCTACGACCAGCAGATGCAACAGCAGATGCAGCAGTGGCAGGGCGCGCCGCACAACAGCCCCTGGTTCGCGGCCCAGCAGGGCTACGTGCAGAACCCGCAGTACGGGCCGCAGCCCGAGATGGTCCCGCAGCCCGACGTGGCCCCCGAGCCGGAGCCCGAGCCCGCGGGCCAGATACGGGTCCCGGCCGGCCCGAACCGCACCCGCCCGCTGGGCGGCGCCGCGACCGCGGCCGTGAACGGCGCCAACGGGGTCAACGGCAACCACCTGCGGACGATCCCCGCCCCGCGCACCGAGGACTTCCCCGGCCAGACCCAGGCACAGGCCCCGCA
Organism: Streptomyces sp. NPDC049040; assembly: GCF_043197715.1. Lineage (NCBI taxonomy): Bacteria > Bacillati > Actinomycetota > Actinomycetes > Kitasatosporales > Streptomycetaceae > Streptomyces > Streptomyces sp. NPDC049040. Next base: position 26,283 of record NZ_JBICTO010000007.1, on the reverse strand, counting down.
GCAAGCCCAGGCACAGGCACAAACCCAGGCCCAGGCCCCGCAGCAGCAGGCGCAGCCGGTGCGGGAGTTCGCACCCGCGCCCGAGCCGGCGGCGGAAGCCGAGCAGGGCCCCGCGCCCGAGTCGGGGCTCGACATACCCGACGGCGTCTCGGTGGAGGAGGCCTACTTCGCCGCCTACCGCCAATACGTGCGCGAGCAGGGGCACTTCCCCAACGCCCGGCAGTTCGCCCGCTACCTGCCCAGCCTGTACGGCGGCACCGCCCCCGAGGAGCGCCACCTGGTCGCGTCCATCCGCGACATGCGCTACCGCTTCCAGTCCGAGGCCGACACCGAGCACATCCCGTAGATCGCGGGCGGGGTCACTGACGGCGAAAGGGCCGGGTGGAGAGATCCACCCGGCCCTTTCCGTTGCCTTCAGGGCCACCGCGGGCCCCGGCGTCAGCCGCCGGCGCCCAGCAGGGTCCGCACCCGGTCCTGGCCGACCGCGAGCAGCAGCGTCGGCAGCCGGGGGCCGGTGTCGCGGCCGACCAGCAGCTCGTAGAGCAGCGCGAAGAAGGACCGCTGCGCGACCTTGAGCTCCGCGGTCGGCTTGGCGTCCGGTTCGAGACCGGCCTGGACCTTCGGCACCGCGTAGACCAGGGTCGTCAGGCCGTCGAGCGACCAGTGCGACCCGAGCCCTTCCGCCAGCAGCTTCAGCGCGCCCCGCTCGCTGTCGCCCAGCGCGGCGAGCCTGGCGGTGTCGGGCTCGGCCCGCACCACGGTCCGCTGCTCGGCCGGGACCTGGGTGGAGATCCACGCCTCGGCCCGGTCCAGCCGCGGGCGGGCCTCGTCGAGCGAGGCCAGCGGGTGTCCGGGGTCAAGCTCCGAGAGGATCCGCAGGGTCTGCTGCTCGGCGCCCGCGGTGATGTCGGCGACCGAGGCCAGTGTCCGGTAGGGCAGCGGCCTGGGCGTGCGGGGCAGCTCACCGGCGGCGGTGCCGGCCGCCCGGGCGTGGGCGGCGACGTCGGCGGGCAGCGCGGTGCCGTCCTCGACCTTGCGGGTCAGCGCGTCCCACTCGTCGTAGAGCCGCTGGATCTCCTGGTCGAAGGCGATCTTGAAGGACTGGTTGGGACGGCGGCGGGCGTAGAGCCAGCGCAGGATCTGCGGCTCCATGATCCGCAGCGCGTCGGACGGGACCGGCACCCCGCCCTTGGACGAGGACATCTTCGCCATGCCGGAGATGCCGACGAAGGCGTACATCGGCCCGATCGGCTGCTTCCCGCCGAAGATCGGCCCGACGATCTGCCCGCCGACCTGGAAGGACGACCCGGGAGACGAGTGGTCGACGCCGGACGGCTCGAAGACGACGCCCTCGTAGGCCCAGCGCATCGGCCAGTCGACCTTCCAGACCAGCTTGCCGCGGTCGAACTCGCTGAGCAGCACGGTCTCGCTGTGCCCGCACGCGCAGGTGTAGGTCAGCTCGGTCGTCTCGTCGTCGTACGCGGTGACCGTGGTGAGGTCCTTGCCGCACTGCCCGCAGTAGGGCTTGTACGGGAAGTACCCGGCGCCGCTCCCGCTGCCGTCGTCCTCCTCGGCCGCGCCGGAGCCCTGCTCCGCGGCCAACTCCGCCTCGTCCACCGGCTTCTGCGACTGCTTGGCGGGGGCCTTCTTGGTGCGGTACTGGGCCAGGATCGCGTCGATGTCGGCGCGGTGCCGCATGGCGTGCAGGACCTGCTCCCGGTAGGCGCCCGCCGTGTACTGCGCGGTCTGGCTGATGCCGTCGTACTCGACGCCCAGCTCGGCAAGCGCCTCCGACATCCCGGCCTTGAAGTGCTCCGCCCAGTTCGGATACGGGGAGCCGGCGGGGGCCGGCACCGAGGTCAGCGGCCTGCCGATGTGCTCGGCCCAGGAGTCGTCGACGCCCTCGATGCCCTGGGGCACCTTGCGGTAGCGGTCGTAGTCGTCCCAGGAGATCAGGTGCCGCACCTCGTGGCCGCGCCGCCTGATCTCGTCGGCGACCAGGTGCGGGGTCATGACCTCGCGGAGGTTGCCCAGGTGGATCGGCCCTGAGGGGCTGAGCCCGGACGCGACGACTACGGGTTTCCCGGGTGCGCGGCGCTCCGACTCGGCGATGACGTCGTCCGCGAAACGGGAGACCCAGTCGGTCTCGGTGCTGCCAGCCACGGCTCTACCTTCCTGGTCGGCGGGGCCGCCCCTGAGGCGCCCCGGCCGCTCCAGTCTCCCAGACCCGCGGCCCCCCGTGCCGCCACCCTGTGGACGACCGGGGTCCCGGCCCGCCCCTGTGGACAAACCATTCGCCCCGCCCGGCGCACGTGGGAGACTGGTACGTCGGCGCACCGGCGCCGGCGTCCACGATCCCGACACACGAAACGGCACCTCCATGGCCTCGGTCGCTTCCCTTTCCGCCTCGCTCCAGCAGCGTGTCTCGGCCGCCCTCGCGGCGGCCGTGCCGTCGGCCGCAGGTGCCGACCCGCTGCTGCGCCGAAGCGACCGGGCGGACTTCCAGGCCAACGGGGTGCTCGGCCTGGCCAAGCGGCAGAAGGCCAACCCGCAGGCGCTCGCGGCCGAGGTCGTCGCCGCCCTGCCCACCGCGGGCGAGGGCGACGGCAAGGGCGACGACACGATCGCCGCCGTCGAGGTGTCGGGTCCCGGCTTCCTCAACATCACGGTGTCCGACGCCGCCATCACCCGGAATCTCGCCGCCCGGGCCGCCGACGACCGGCTCGGCGTGCCCGTCAAGGAGCACCCGGGCATCACCGTGGTGGATTACGCGCAGCCGAACGTCGCCAAGGAGATGCACGTCGGCCACCTGCGGTCGTCGGTGATCGGCGACGCGATCGTGAAGATCCTGGAGTTCGGCGGCGAGCAGGTCGTCCGCAGGCACCACATCGGCGACTGGGGCACCCAGTTCGGCATGCTCGTGCAGTATCTGATCGAGCACCCGCACGAGCTCGACCACAGCGAGGGCGAGGGCGACACCGGCGAGGCCTCGATGTCCCGCCTCGACCGGACGTACAAAGCGTCGGGCGCGCTCTTCAGGTCCGACGAGGCCTTCAAGGAGCGGGCCAGGCGGCGGGTGGTGGACCTCCAGGCGGGCGACCCGGAGACGATCGCGCTGTGGCAGCGGTTCGTGGACGAGTCGAAGATCTACTTCGACTCCGTGTACGGGAAGCTCGACATCGAGATCCGCGACGAGGACATCGTCGGCGAGTCGGGTTACAACGACATGCTGGTGGAGACCTGCGACCTGCTGGAGAAGTCCGGTGTCGCGGTGTGGTCCAACGGCGCGCTGTGCGTGTTCTTCGACGACATCAAGGGCAAGGACGGCGAGCCGGTCCCGCTGATCGTGCGCAAGACCGACGGCGGCTTCGGCTACGCGGCCACCGACCTGTCCGCGATCCGCAACAGGACCGGTGACCTGCACGCCGACACCCTGCTCTACGTGGTCGACGTCCGGCAGTCGCTGCACTTCCGGATGGTCTTCGAGACCGCAAGGCGGGCCGGCTGGCTGACCGAGGACGTCACCGCCAGGCACCTGCCCTTCGGCACCCTGCTGGGCAAGGACGGCAAGCCCTTCAAGACCAGGGCCGGCGAGAGCGTCCGGCTGGAGGACCTGCTGGACGAGGCGGTGCAGCGGGCCACGGCGGTGGTGCGGGAGAAGGGCGAGAAGATCGGCCTGACCGAGGAGGAGATCACCGCCAACGGCACCCAGGTCGGCATCGGCGCGGTGAAGTACGCCGACCTGTCCACCTCACTGGGCCGGGACTACGTCTTCGACCTCGACCGGATGGTGTCGCTGAACGGCGACACGAGCGTCTACGTCCAGTACGCCTACGCCAGGACCCGGTCCATCTTCCGCAAGGCCGCGCAGGGGCAGCAGGCGGTGGCGCACCCTGAGCTGGCCCTGGAGCCGGCCGAGCGGGCGCTCGGCCTGCACCTCGACGCGTTCGGCGACACCCTCGCCGAGATCGCCGAGGTCTACGAGCCGCACCGGCTGGCGTCCTACCTCTTCCAGCTGGCGTCGCTCTTCACCACCTTCTACGAGCAGTGCCCGGTGCTCACCGCCGCCGGCGGCCCCGCCGAGGTGGAGAACAGGCTGTTCCTCTGCGACCTGACCGCCCGCACCCTGCGGCAGGGCCTGGCGCTGCTCGGCATCCGCACACCCGAGCGGCTCTGACGCCGCCGCCCGCCCGCCGTGCCCGGCGGGCGGGCCGCCGCCACCTGTGGTCCGATGGTGGGTACGGCAGTGACGGCACGAGGCGGGCGGACGGCACGTGACGGATCCGGAGATCGACTACCGGGCGGTGTACAACAGGCTGCCCGCCGGTATCGCGCTGCTGACCCCGGACCTCTGCTACGCCGACGCGAACGAGGCGTACCTGGCCCTCGCCGGCCGCCCTTTCTCCCAGCTGGCCGGCCGCTACATCTTCGACGTCTTCCCCGACAGCCCCGAGCGCGCGGAGACCGCGAACGGCCCGACCAGCCTCGGTGCCTCCTTCCGGCACGTGCTCGCCACCAGGGAGCGCGACAGCCTCGCCCTCCAGCGCTACGACGTCGAGGTCGCCGACAAGCCGGGCACGTACGAGGAGCGGTACTGGAGCACGATCAACACGCCGATCCTCGACAGCGACGGCGAGGTCGCCCTCATCGCGCACCGGGTCGAGGAGGTCACGGCCTTCATGCGGACCAAGGACAAGGGCGCCGCGGACCGCAAGCTCCAGGCCGAGCTGTACATGCGCGCCCGCGAGCTCCAGGAGATCAACGAGCGGATGCGCAAGGCGCACGCCAGGGAGCGGGAGGTCGCGCTCACCTTGCAGGCCGCGCTGCTGCCCGCGCCGCAGCCGGTCGGCCACCGGGCCGCCGTCCGCTACCAGCCCGCGGTCAGCGCCCTCAACGTGTGCGGCGACTGGTACGACCTGGTGGACCTGCCGGACGACCGCACCGCGGTGGCCGTCGGTGACGTGGTCGGCCACGGGCTGACCGCGGCCTGCGTGATGGGCCAGCTCAGAAGCGCCCTGAGCGCAGCCTCCCGGGTCACCTCGGGCCCCGCGGAGTCGCTGGACGCGCTCGGGCTCTACGCCAGGTCGGTGGAGGGAGCCGAGTCCACCACCGTGGTCAAGGCCTTCATCGACTGGCCTTCCCGCACCATCGCCTACAGCAACGCGGGGCACCCGCCGGCCGCGCTGCTGCACCCTGACGGCACCGTCGACTTCCTCGACCAGGCGACGGACCCGCCGCTCGGCGCCCGGCCGTTTCACCAGCCCCGCCCGGAGGCCCGCGTCGGCTTCACCGAGGGATCCACCCTGGTCCTCTACACCGACGGCCTCATCGAGCGGCGCCGCGAGGACATCGACGTCGGCCTCGCCCGGCTGGCGGCGGCGCTCGGCCGCCGCCCGGGGTCGGACCCCGAGACGCTGGCGGACGCGCTGCTCACCGAGCTGATCCCGCCGACCGGCGCGACCGACGACACGGCCCTGGTCGTCCTGCGGCTCTGAGCACCGCGCGGAGGCGGGGCGTCCGCCGCCTCCCGGACAGCGGAAGTTCATGAAAAATGCTCGCCCCGGCAAGTCCGGGGTAGCTTGTTTCCCGCACGTGTTCGTATCGCGTGCGGCGTGACGCCGAGGCGGCCGTTGAAACGGCCGAGCAGAAGGCAGGACCCAACCGATGACATCACCTGTGGACGAGGGCCGGCTCCTCCCCAGGCAGGCCGCCGTGCCGCTGCCTGCCCCCGAGCCCCGCCCTGACACCGACGGCCGCCCCGCGCCGCCGGTGGCGAAGCGTCCCGGCAAGAGGCGGCTCTACGTTCTGGACGGACTGCGGCTGGTCGCCGCGCTCATGGTCGTCGCCTACCACTACCTCGGGTACAACCGCTCGCATCCGTGGGGCAAGAGCAACGCGGTGATCTTCCCTTCCCTGCACCGCCTGGCCATCTACGGCTGGCTCGGCGTGTACCTCTTCTTCCTGATCAGCGGCTTCGTGATCTGCATGTCCTGCTGGGGGCGCACCCCACGGCAGTTCATGGTGTCGCGCTTCATCCGGCTGTACCCGGCCTACTGGGTCGCCCTGATCATGACGACGACGGTGCTGTGGCTGCGCCCGGGCGGCTCGAACCTGCGGCTCACCGACGTGCTGACCAACGCCACCATGGTCCAGCAGGGCCTGGGCGCCCCCAACGTGGACGGCGTCTACTGGTCGCTGTGGGCGGAGCTGCGCTTCTACCTGCTCTTCGCCGTCGTCGCCGTGATGGGCGTGACCTACCGCAGGGTCGTCAGCTTCTGCGTGATCTGGCTGGTCGCGGCGGTCGTCGCCGAGCAGTCCGACAGCGATCTGCTGACGCTGCTGGCCGACCCCCAGTACGCGCCGTTCTTCATCGGCGGCGTGGCCATCTACCTGATGTACCGCTTCGGCCCGCGGCCCGAGTTGTGGCTGCTGATCGCCGCGTCCTGGCTCGACGGGCAGCACCAGATGTACGGGCTCGCGGCGGGCGCCTCCAACGTCGCCAAGAGCCATGTGTCCTGGGCGGTGTCGGTGGTCTTGATGACGGTCTTCTTCGGGCTGGTGATCGCGGCGGCCCTGGGCAAGCTGAGCTTCTTCAACTGGCGCTGGCTCACCGTGGCCGGCTCGATGACCTACCCGCTGTACCTGATCCACGAGGACATCGGCTGGGAGATCATCCGCCACACCCACGACCACCTGCCGCCCTACGTGCTGCTCGTCGGCCTGGTCCTGGTGATGCTGCTGGCGTCCTACCTCATCCAGCGGCTCATCGAGCAGCCCACGGCCCGGCGGCTCAAGGACTGGCTGTCCCCGGCCCGTGCGGCCTCGGTGCGGGCGCCGTCCTAGGACGGACCAGGAACCGACGCGACGCCGCCCCCGGCACTGCCGGGGGCGGCGTCGTCACAAGCGGGCGTCACCAACAGGCGTCACCAACAGGCGTCACCGTCCGGGTGTCACAGGCGGTGCGCGACCTCCGTCGCCCAGTACGTGAGGATCATGTTGGCGCCCGCGCGGCGGATCGAGGTGAGCGTCTCCATGATGGTGCGGTCGCGGTCGATCCAGCCGTTCGCCGCCGCCGCCTCGACCATCGCGTACTCGCCGGAGATCTGGTAGGCCGCCACCGGCACGTCCACCGTGTCGGCGACCTTGCGCAGCACGTCGAGGTAGGGCAGTGCGGGCTTGACCATCACCATGTCGGCGCCCTCCGCGAGGTCGAGCGCCAGCTCGCGCATCGACTCGCGGAAGTTCGCCGGGTCCTGCTGGTAGGTCTTCCGGTCGCCCTTGAGCGAGGAGTTCACAGCCTCGCGGAAGGGGCCGTAGAAGGCGGAGGCGTACTTGGCGGTGTAGGCCAGGATCGCCACGTCCTGCCGGCCGATCTCGTCAAGGGCGTCACGGACGACACCGACCTGGCCGTCCATCATCCCGGAGGGGCCGACCACGTGGACGCCCGCGTCCGCCTGGACCTGGGCCATCTCCGCGTAGCGTTCGAGGGTCGCGTCGTTGTCGACCCGGCCCTCGGCGTCCAGGACGCCGCAGTGGCCGTGGTCGGTGTACTCGTCAAGGCACAGGTCGGACATGACGACCATCGCGTCGCCGACCTCGTCGACGACGTCCCTGATCGCCAGCTGCAGGATGCCGTCCGGCTCCGTGCCCTGGCTGCCGATCGCGTCCTTGACCTCGGGCACCCCGAACAGCATGATCCCGCCGACCCCGGCGGACGCGGCCTCGACGGCCGCCTTGCGCAGGGTGTCCCGGGTGTGCTGGAAGACGCCCGGCATCGAGGAGATCGCCTGCGGTTCGCTGATGCCCTCCCGTACGAAGACCGGCAGGATCAACTCCGCCGGGTTCAGCCGGGTCTCGGCGACCAGTCGCCGCATCGCAGGGCTGGTGCGCAGCCGCCGCGGCCGCGTACCGGGAAACTCGCCGTAGCTCACCATGTCTCCACGGTACGCCCGCGCCGCGCGTGCTCTTCCCGACGCCGAGTCGGCGCCGGGCAGGGCAGCGCGGCGCCCACCGTGCCCGGGGAGAGCGCCCCCTGGCGGCCCTCAGACGCGGGCGCGGCGCCGGGCGCCGGGGCGGCGCTCGCTCGGGCGGGTGACCGGGTCGCCCGCGGCGCCCGCGGCCTCGCGGCGGGCGAGGCCGAAGTCGGCGAGGGCCTGGGCGAGGGCGTGCACGGACGGCTCGGGGGCCATCACGTCGACCCGCAGCCCGTGCTCCTCCGCCGTCTTGGCCGTGGCCGGCCCGATGCAGGCGATCACGGTGACGTTGTGCGGCTTGCCCGCGATGCCGACCAGATTCCGCACGGTCGAGGACGAGGTGAAGAGGACCGCGTCGAAGCCGCCGCCCTTGATGGCCTCACGGGTGTCGGCCGGCGGGGGCGACGCCCGGACGGTGCGGTAGGCGGTGACGTCGTCGACCTCCCAGCCCAGCTCGACCAGGCCGGCGACCAGCGTCTCGGTGGCGATGTCGGCGCGCGGCAGGAACACCCGGTCGATCGGGTCGAAGACCGGGTCGTAGGGCGGCCAGTCCTCCAGCAGCCCGGCGGCCGACTGCTCGCCGCTGGGCACCAGGTCCGGCTTGACGCCGAACTCGACCAGCGACTGGGCGGTCTGCTCGCCGACCGCGGCGACCTTTATCCCGGCGAACGCACGGGCGTCGAGCCCGTACTCCTCGAACTTCTCCCGTACGGCCTTGACCGCGTTGACCGAGGTGAAGGCGATCCACTCGTAGCGCCCGGTGACCAGGCCCTTGACCGCGCGCTCCATCTGCTGCGGGGTGCGCGGGGGTTCCACCGCGATGGTCGGCACCTCATGCGGCACCGCGCCGTACGAGCGCAGCTGGTCGGAGAGCGACGCGGCCTGCTCCTTCGTCCGCGGCACGAGCACCCGCCAGCCGAACAGCGGCTTGGTCTCGAACCACGACAGGTGTTCGCGCTGGCCGGCCCGCTCCCCGACCACGGCTATCGCCGCGATGGGTCCCTCGGGGGTGGGCAGCGCCTTGGTCGCCTTGAGTTCCGCGGCGATGGTGGCGAGGGTGGCGGTCCAGGTGCGCTGCCTGGTGGTGGTGCCGGCGACGGTCACCGACAGCAGGGTGTCCGGCTTGCGCCCGGAGCCGATCAGCTCGGCGGCGGTCGCGGCGACGGTCTGCAGGGTGGTGGAGACCACCAGCGTGGCGTCGCTCGCGCCGACCTCGCTCCAGCACCGGTCGGAGGCGGTCGCGGCGTCCACGAACCGTACGTCGCCGCTGAGCGGCACACCGGCGTAGGCGGGGACGCCCACCGCGCTGGCGATGCCGGGCACGACCTCGAAGGGGATGCCCGCTTGGGCGCAGGCCAGCATCTCGGCGGCGGCGCAGGCGTCGAGGCCGGGGTCGCCGGCCACGGCACGCACCACCCGCTTGCCGGTCCGCGCGGACGCCATGACAAGCTGTGAGGCGGCATCGGCAATGGCGGTGGTGTCCAACACCTCGCCGTCCACGGCCGGTTCTGCCGTGTTCACGTCCGCGGGGGCGTGGGTGCGGACGACGTCGAGCACGGGCCGGTCGCCGACCAGGAGGTCGGCGAGGGCGAGCGCTTCGACGGCGCGCAGGGTCAGCAGCCCGGGGTCACCGGGCCCGGCACCCAGGAAGGTGACGTGACCGGTGGCGGACCGCCCGGCGGAGCCGGGACTTGCGGTGCCGGCCGAAAGGGCCGTACCGGCGGCGGTGTTCGTCGTAGCAGCGACGGCGGCGGGGTTCAAAGTGCGCGCTCCCCCATAAGACCGGCTGCACCCTTGGCGAGCATCTCGGCGGCGAGTTCGCGGCCAAGGGCGCGCGCTTCGTCGTCGGACGCCGGTGCGGTACCGGTGATGGACATCTGCACCAGCGAGGTGCCGTCGGTGGTGCCGACGACGCCGCGCAGGCGCAGCTCGGTAGTCTGCCCGTCGGCCACCAGGTCGGCCAGCGCGCCCACGGGGGCGCTGCAGCCGGCCTCGAGGGCGGCGAGCAGGGATCGCTCGGCGGTCACGGCGACCCGGGTGAACGGGTCGTCGAGCCCGGCGAGCTGTGCGGCCAGCTCCGGGTTGGAAGCGGCGCACTCGACGGCCAGTGCCCCCTGGCCGGGGGCGGGCAGTACGGCGTCGGCGGCGATCAGCTCGGTCGCCTCCGCGATCCTGCCGATACGGTTCAGCCCGGCGGCGGCCAGCACGACGGCGTCGAGCTTGCCGGAAGTAACGTACCCGATCCTGGTGTCAACGTTGCCACGGATCGGGACCGTCTCGACATTCCGGCCGTGTGACCGCGCCCACGCGTTGAGCTGGGCCATCCGGCGGGGCGACCCGGTGCCGATCCTGGCGCCGGGCGGCAGTGCCGCGAAGGTGAGGCCGTCCCTGGCGACCAGCGCGTCCCGCGGGTCCTCGCGGACCGGGACCGCGGCCAGCGTCAGACCCTCGGGGGCGGCGGTGGGCAGGTCCTTCAGGCTGTGCACGGCGAAGTCGATCTCGCCGGCGAGCAGCGCGTCGCGCAGCGCGGAGACGAAGACTCCGGTGCCGCCGATCTGGGCCAGGCTCTCTCTGGAGACGTCGCCGTAGGTGGTGATCTCCACGAGGTCGACGTCCCGTCCGGTCAGCGCGCGGACCTGGTCCGCGACCATCCCTGACTGGGCCATCGCCAGCTTGCTCTTCCGGGTGCCGAGCCGTAGGGCACGTACCGGGTTATTCATTGCCGCCCTCAATTCGGTTGGGCACCCGGGCCGGAGGCCTGGGGGTTTCGGCCCGGCTGACGGCGGCGACCGCCTGCGGGTCGAGGTCGAAGAGTTCCCGCAGCGCGTCGGCGTACCCGGCGCCGCCGGGCTCGCCCGCGAGCTGCTTGACCCGCACGGTCGGCGCGTGCAGGAGCTTGTCGACGACGCGGCGCACGGTCTGGGTGATCTCCGCGCGTTCCTTGTCGTCCAGATCGGGCAGCCTACCGTCGAGCCGGGAAAGTTCACCCGCCACGACGTCCGCCGCCATGGCGCGCAGCGCCACCACCGTGGGGGTGATCCGGGCGGCGCGCTGGGCGGCGCCGAAGGCGGCGACCTCCTCGGCGACGATCGCCTCGACCGCGTCCACGTCGGCGGCCATCGGCGCGTCGGCGGACGCGGCGGCCAGCGACTCTATGTCGGCCAGCCGTACATCTTCGAGGTCGTGCGCGGCCGGGTCGACATCGCGCGGCATGGCCAGGTCGAGTACGGCGAGCGGGCCCGCCGCCCGCAGGTCGTCCGCGGTGAGCACCAGCCCGGTGGACCCGGTGCAGGACACCACGAGGTCGGCGTCGGCGAGCGCGGGTCCGAGCTCGGCCATGGTCACCGCGCGGGCGTCGGCGCCCTGCTCGGTGAGCAGCCGGGCCAGCCGGACGGCGCGCTCGGCGGTGCGGTTGGCGATCGTCAGCCGGGCGACCCCGGCGCGGGCCAGGGTCGCGGCGGCCAGCGACGACATGGAGCCGGCGCCGACCACCAGGGCCCGCTTGCCCTCCAGCGAGCCGGTCGCGGGGGCGAGCTGGGCCAGGCCGAAGGTGACGAGCGACTGGCCCGCCCGGTCGATGCCGGTCTCGGAGTGGGCGCGCTTGCCGACCCGCAGGGCCTGCTGGAAGAGGTCGTTGAGCAGCCGGCCCGCGGTGTGCAGCTCCTGGCCGACCGCGAGCGCGTCCTTGATCTGCCCGAGGATCTGGCCCTCGCCGACGACCATCGAGTCCAGGCCACAGGCCACCGACAGCAGGTGGTGGACGGCCCGGTCCTCGTAGTGCACGTACAGGTAAGGGGTCAGCTCGTCGAGGCCGACGCCGCTGTGCTGGGCGAGCAGCGTGGACAGCTCGGCGACACCAGCGTGGAATTTGTCGACGTCGGCGTACAGCTCGATGCGGTTGCAGGTGGACAGCGCCACCGCCTCGCTCGCGGGCTCGGCGGCCAGCGTGTCCTGGAGCAGCTTGGCGCGCGCGTCCTCGGTGAGCGCGGCCCGCTCCAGCACGCTCACCGGCGCACTGCGATGCGAGAGCCCGACGACCAGCAAACTCATGCGGGCATCACGGCGGGTACGTCCCCGTCGGGCTCCTGGCGCCCTTCACCGGCCTTGCGCTGCTCGTGGAACGCGAGGATCTGCAGCTCGATGGACAGATCGACCTTGCGTACGTCCACGCCGTCCGGCACCGAGAGCACGGTGGGGGCGAAGTTGAGGATCGAGGTCACCCCGGCGTTGACCAGCCGGTCGGTGACCTCCTGTGCGGCGCCCGCCGGGGTCGCGATGACCCCGATCGACACCTGGTTGTCGGCGACGATCGCTTCCAGCTCGTCGATGTGCCGTACCGGGAGTCCCGCGACCAGCCGCCCGGCAAGCGACGCGTCGGCGTCGAGCAGGGCCGCGACACGGAATCCGCGGGAGGCGAACCCGCCGTAGTTGGCGAGGGCGGCGCCGAGGTTGCCGATACCGACGATGACGACCGGCCAGTCCTGGGTGAGGCCCAGCTCGCGGCTGATCTGGTAGACGAGGTATTCGACGTCGTAGCCGACGCCCCTGGTCCCGTACGAGCCGAGATAGGAGAAGTCCTTGCGCAGCTTGGCCGAGTTGACCCCGGCAGCGGCGGCGAGCTCCTCCGAGGACACGGTGGGCACGGAGCGCTCGGACAGAGCGGTCAGCGCCCGCAGGTACAGCGGAAGCCTGGCGACGGTGGCCTCGGGAATCCCTCGGCTGCGGGTCGCCGGTCGGTGCGATCGGCCAGTTGCCACGGTGCTCCTGCGGGTAGAGCTGGGCTGAGGGCGACCACGGCCTTTGGGGCCGCCCCGTGCGTGCCAGGCTATGTCTTTGTGAACGCGTGCACAAAGATGGTGTCCGTTTTGCCCGGCGGAAGTGATGGGCATCACGCGCTCCCATTACGGACATTGGGCACGCTTTGCCATGGCGAATCGTTGCTGCGGCGCTTCCAGAGTGCGTCGGCGGCCGCCGGCAGGCCAGGGGCCTCGGGCCAGTGGACACCTGCGGCCTGCGCCAACTGCCGCTCCAGCGGCGAACCGCCGGCGGTGCCCGCACCGGCGGCGGCATCACGGGACCGCGCCACAAAGTGGCCGAAAAGCGCCGCCGTGGCGCGGGCGTCGCCGAGCGCGGTGTGCGGGGCCCAGCCGGTCACCCCGAGCGCCTGCGCGCACGCGCGCAGCGACAGGCCGTAGGGCGCCGGCTCGTCCCGGTGGCTCTCGGCGGCCATCCGCATGGTGCACAGCTCGGGTACCGCGGGCAGCCGCACACCCACCCGGGCGTACTCGGCGGCCAGGAACGCCCGGTCGCAGCCGACGTTGTGCCCGACCAGGACGCGGCCGCGCAGCAGCGTCAGCAGCCGGGCGGCGATCCCCGCGAAGCGCGGTGCGCCGCCGAGGTGCGCCGGCTCGATGCCGTGGATGTGGGTCGGGCCGACCGGGCCCTGCGGGTCCACGAGGGTGGTGAACTCACCCTCGGGTTCGAGATCGCGGTCGAGCAGGACCAGCGCCAGCTCGACGACGCGGTGCCGCCTGGAGGAGGAGCCGGTCGCCTCGACGTCGACCACCGCGTAGCCGCTCACCGGGATCCTCGGCACCGGGGGCACTCGGCACGCTCCTCACACAACACCCCCGACCGTACAAAACGCCACCGATCCTACCCGACCTCCCCGGTCCCGAACCCCGACGGACCCGCAGCCCCTCAGGGGCGCTCCGCGGGGACGCGTGGGGGCACCCCGGGCGAAGCCCTGGGGGGAGAACCGCGCGAGCGACCCACCACCGGCCGGTGGTCCGTCTGCGACAGCGCCAGCCCCTTCGGGCCACGCGACGACCCGCGCCCCGGTGGGGCCCCAGCGCAAACGGGGAGCTCAGGGAGTCAGAGCCCGCCGCAGGCGCTGTTCGTCGACACGCCAGAACGTGTGCTGCTCCCCGTCGACCAGGACGACGGGAATCTGCTCCCAATACCGCCGGTGCAGCTCCTCGTCCTGCGTGATGTCCTGCTCGAGGACGACCGCACCGGCCTCGGCGGCGACCCTCTCCACCACGGCACGGGCGTCATCGCACAGATGGCACCCCGGCTTCCCGATCAGCGTCACGGTCCTGGCAGTCGTCATACGGCACATTGTGACTCCTACGGTTCACGTGTCCGCATCGTGGCCGAACCGGCCATGTCGCACTGGGTGGTTATGCTCGCGCTATGGCCGCTATCAGATGGCTCACCCCACGCAGGCAGTCCGCCACGCAGCGGAGCGTGCTGGCGGGCGAGGCCGCCGCAGCCGCCGCGGAGGCGACGGTCGTGACGCAGCCCCGGCCCGATACCGCAGCGCCGGAATCCGCGCCCGAATCCGGACCGGAATCGGCACCGGCCGAGGAGAGGGCCGGCGAGCCGGCCTTCCCGGTCGCGGGCGAACCGCGGGCCGCCGCGTTCTTCGACCTGGACAACACCGTGATGCAGGGCGCCGCGCTCTTCCACTTCGGGCGCGGCCTCTACAAGCGGCACTTCTTCGACACCCGCGACCTGCTGCGCTTCGCCTGGCAGCAGGCGTACTTCCGGCTGGCGGGCGCCGAGGACCCCGAGCACATGCAGGACGCCCGCGACAGCGCGCTGTCGATCGTCAAGGGCCACCGCGTCGAGGAACTGATGTCCATCGGCGAGGAGATCTACGACGAGTACATGGCGGGGAAGATCTGGCCCGGCACCCGCGCCCTCGCCCAGGCGCACCTGGACGCGGGCCAGCGGGTGTGGCTGGTCACGGCCGCGCCGGTGGAGACCGCCACGATCATCGCCCGCAGGCTCGGCCTGACCGGCGCGCTGGGCACGGTCGCGGAGTCGGTCGACGGCGTCTACACCGGGCGGCTGGTCGGCGAGCCGCTGCACGGCGCGGCGAAGGCCGAGGCGGTACGCGCGCTGGCCGCCGCCGAGGACCTGGACCTGGAGCGCTGCGCCGCGTACAGCGACTCCCACAACGACATCCCGATACTGTCGCTGGTCGGCCACCCGTACGCGATCAACCCGGACAGCAGGCTGCGCAAGCACGCCCGCGCCAGGGGCTGGCGGCTGCGCGACTACCGCACCGGCCGCAAGGCCGCGCGGATCGGCATCCCGGCCGCCGCGGGCATGGGCGCGGTCGCCGGCGGGGCCGCCGCGGCCGTCGCCATCAGCCGCCGCCGCAAGTGACCCCGGTGCACCGGCAGTACGCCGCGCGGGGCCGACCCGCGCGGCGCGCACACGGTCACAACACGGGCTCTCCGCGAGCTGTTCACGAACGGAAGTGGTCAACAAGGGCCACCTGTTCGATAATTGGTCGATCGTCATTCCGTACAGGAAGTGGCGCAAACGGCGATTTGCGCAACTCGGTGTAGCGTCGCCTGTACGAAGCGTTATTCTCCTCAGACGCAATCCGGAACCCACGCGTCGCCACGACGGGTGAACGGTCCCGTACTGCACGTGATGGAAGTTCTGCCTCTGGGAGTCCCGTGTACCCACACGACGGGGTTGACACCTCCGGCCTGGCTGCGTTGCGCGCACTGGTGCTCGACCGACTGATGCGCACAGTCCCCACGTACGCCCTGCCCACCCTCGCCACGTCAGGTCCCACCGTCCCCGGTCCGGCGTACGCGCTGGCCGAAGTCAGCACAGCCGCAGGCAGACGCACCCGCAACAGCTCGGACACGGCCGGCACCAACGCCGCAGCCCCCGGCACCCACGCCCGCCGGCCCGCCTCCGACACCGACTCCGGCCGCATGATGGACCTGGTCGAGCGCGCCCAGGACGGCGAGACCGAGGCGTTCGGGCGGCTGTACGACCACTACAGCGACACCGTCTACCGCTACATCTACTACCGGGTCGGGTCCAAGGCCACCGCGGAGGACCTGACCAGCGAGACCTTCCTGCGCGCCCTGCGCAGGATCGGCACCTTCACCTGGCAGGGCCGCGACTTCGGCGCGTGGCTGGTCACGATCGCCCGCAACCTGGTCGCCGATCACTTCAAGTCGAGCCGTTTCCGGCTGGAAGTGACCACAGGCGAAATGCTCGACGCCAACGAGGTCGAGCGCAGCCCGGAGGACTCCGTCCTTGAGTCGCTGTCCAACGAGGCGCTGCTCACCGCCGTACGCAAGCTGAACCCGCAGCAGCAGGAGTGCGTGACCCTGCGCTTCCTGCAGGGCCTCTCGGTGGCCGAGACCGCCCGCGTGATGGGAAAGAACGAGGGCGCGATCAAGACCCTCCAGTACCGGGCCGTGCGTACGCTGGCCAGACTCCTGCCCGACGACGCGAGGTGAGACCTCGGTGGCCCCGCCCGATCATCACACCTGCGTAACCCAACTGGCGCGGCACTCGTTGCCTCACATGCAGACAACTTTGTGCCGTACTCCGGAACGCACCCCCAGCCGGGTTTCACTCGATCGGGTGCATGACGGTGAACAGCGCAACCCACGGGCGGCACGGGGAGTCGAGTGTGGATGACGAGAGGAGGTGCCGCCCGTGATCGGACAGGCAACGGCACACCGCCGGGCGAACGCCTTCGCCCAGGCCCTTGAGACCGTCGAGGGCGCGGCTGCCGCGGAGGACGCCCAGCAGGACACCGCGGCCGGGCGGCCGCAGGGCTCGCCCGGCGGGCACGGCAGCCATGCCGCGGCCCGGCACGCCGACCCCGAGCAGGCCGCGCTGCTTGCGCTCGCCACATCGCTCGCCCGGCAGCCGCGCCCCGCGCTCGACCCCGAGCGCAAGACCGTGCAGCGCGCGCAGCTGATCGCCGCGATGGAGCAGGCGCTCGCCGACGGCAGCTTCCCGGCCACCGTCAGGGTGCCGGAGCAGCGCGGCGACGGGCAGGGCAGCCACCGGCTGCGCCGGATCACCCCGAGCAGCAAGCTCTCCCGCCGGCTCGCCGTCGGCGGCCTCACCGTCGGCGTCGCCGCGGGCGCCCTCGGCGGAGTCGCCGCGGCCAGCACCAACGCGCTGCCCGGCGACACCCTCTACGGCCTCAAGCGCGGCATGGAGGACCTCAAGCTCGACATGGCGAGCGGCGACGCCTCCCGCGGCAAGGTCTACCTCGACATGGCCTCCACCCGCCTCCAGGAGGCCCGCCGCCTCATGGAGCGCGGCCGCGGCGGCCAGCTGGACGACGAGTCGGTCTCCGAGGTGCGCAAGGCGCTGTCCGGGATGCACCAGGAGGCCACCGAGGGCCACCGGCTGCTCAGCCAGGCCTACGCGGAGGACGGCTCGCTCCAGCCGATCGAGACGCTCAACTCCTTCGCGGCCACCCATCGGCAGGGCTGGAGCGAGCTGCGGGGCAAGCTGCCCAGCCAGCTCACCGACGTCTCCGAGCAGGTCTCCTCGGTCTTCGACGCCATAGACCAGGAAGTGGCTCCGCTCCAGGAGCTGCTGCCGCAGCCGAAGAAGGGCGACCCGGCGCGCGAGGGCTCCGGCTCCACGGACTCCGGCCCCTCCGCCGGCACCCCGACGGCGCCGCCCTCCTCACCGCCCGCCACGCCGGGTACGGACGGCACGGGCACGCCGAGCGCGAGTCCTTCGCCGTCCGGCTCGGTGCCGGCCGGCGGGCTCATCGGCGGCGCGAACCCGCTCGGGCCGCTGCCGACGCTTCCCACCCCGAGCTCCACGTCTCCTTCGGCCCCGTCGGACCACTCGGTCACCCTGCCGCCGCTCCTCCCCGGTCTCGGCCTGGGCCTCGGCCTCGGCACGACCACGGACGACGAGGGCTGACCCCTTCGGGGACCGCACGCCCCGCGGCCGAGCCCCCCACCGGGATTCCGGTGGGGGGCTCGGCCGCGGGGGGCGGGCCGCCGGGCTCGGCGCAGGCCCGGCCCCGAGGCCCGGCTCAGAAGAAGACGGACCGGCGCTGCACCAGGAGTTCGTACAGCGTGTGCTGGATCGTCTCGCGCACCTGGTCGGTCAGGTTGAAGACCAGCATCGGGTCCTCCGCCGCCTCCGCCGGGTAGCCGTCGGTGGCGATGGGCTCGCCGAACTGGATGACCCACTTGGTGGGCAGCGGGACCAGGCCCGCGGGCCCCAGCCACGGGAAGGTCGGCGTGAGCGGGAAGTACGGCACTCCCAGCAGCCGCGCCATCGTGCGGGAGTTCCCGATCATCGGGTAGATCTCCTCGGCCCCCACCACGGAGCACGGCACGATCGGCACCTTCGTCTTGAGCGCCGTCGCGACGAAGCCGCCCCGCCCGAAGCGCTGGAGCTTGTAGCGGTCGGCGAAGGGCTTGCCGAGGCCCTTGAAGCCCTCGGGCATCACCCCGACCACCTCGCCGCGCCCCAGCAGCGTCTCCGCGTCCTCGGAGCAGGCCAGCGTGTGGCCGAGCTTGCGGGCCAGCTCGTTGACCAGCGGGAGCATGAAGACCAGGTCGGCGGCGAGCAGCCGCAGGTGGCGCCCGGCCGGGTGGTGGTCGTGGACGGCGACCTGGGCCATCAGGCCGTCGAGGGGCAGGGTGCCGGAGTGGTTGGAGACGACCAGCGCACCGCCCTGCGCGGGGATGTTCTCGATGCCGCGGACCTCGACGCGGAAGTACGCGCCGAACATCGGCCGCAGCAGCGACATCAGCACCTGGTCGGTCAGGTCGGCGTCGTAGCCGAACTCGTCGACCTCGTAGTCGCCGGTGACCCGGCGCCGCAGGAAGGCCAGGCCCGAGGCGACCTTGCGCTCCCAGTCGCCGCCGAGCACCCGGTCGGCGACGGCCCCGAGCGCCGCGGCCGCGTCGAAGGCCCGCGGGTCCTGGCCCGGCTCGGGTCCGGCGCCTTCCGCCGGGTCGGGGCCCTGCCGCCCTCCGGCGGCCTGTGCGGGGATGCCGGCAGGCGGAGCGGCTCCTTCCTCCGGCACCGCGGCAAGGGGCGGCTGCGGGCCGTCTGCGGCCGCCTTGCCGCCTGCCTTGCCCGCGGCGGGCGTGCGGCCGCGCGGCGCCCGGGGGCGCCCGGAGCCGCGCCTGCCGCGCGAGTCCTCGTCGAACGGGATCACCTTGGCATCGGCCATGGTCCCTGCTCCTTCTCCTGGGGCCGCCGCGGCGCCCGACGTACCCATGGCGCCGCCCGTCACTTCCGCGCCTCCGTGGCCGCGCCCGCGCCCGCCTGCCGCGGCACGGCCGCCGCCAGCCGGTCCACCGCGGCGGTGAGCCTGGCCGGGGGCAGCAGCCCTGGCCCGTGGCTGAGGGCGAAGTCGTGGAAGGTCCCGGCCGTGGTGTAGGTCGGTTCGAAGCCGAGGGTGTCGCGCATCTGCGCGGTGTCCACCACCCGGCCGTGGGTGAGCAGCCGGATCTGCTCGGGTGCGAAGTCCGTGATGCCGGCCGTCCGCAGCACCTGCCCGATCAGGTTCACCGCAGGCAGCAGCACCGGCACGGTGGGCTTGCCGAGCCGTCTCGCGGCCTGCGAGAGCAGCAGCACCCCGTCGCCCGCGATGTTGAAGGTGCCGCTGTTGAGGGTGCCGCGGCGGGCGTCGAGGGCGGCCAGCACCAGGACGTCGTCGACGTCGTCCTGGTGCACGAACTGCAGCCGGGGGTCGTAGCCGAAGACCGTCGGCAGCACCGGCAGCGCGAAGAACTCCGCGAGCGGGGTGTCCGCGTCGGGCCCGAGGATGTTCGCGAAGCGCAGCACCGCGACCGCGACGTCCGGGCGGCGGCGGGCGAAGCCGCGCACGTAGCCCTCGACCTCGACGGCGTCCTTGGCGAAGCCGCCGCTGGGCAGCGACTTGACCGGGGTGGTCTCGTGGAAGACCGCCGGGTCGCGCGGGGCGGAACCGTAGACGCTGGTGGTGGACTTCACCACGAGCCGCCGGACGGTCGGTGCCTTCTGGCACGCGCCGAGCAGCTGCATCGTGCCGATGACGTTGGTCTCCTTGACCTGCGTGCGGCCGCCTGAGCCCAGCGGGGTGCCGGTGACGTCCAGGTGCACGACGGTGTCGACCGAGTGCTGTGCCAGCACCTTCGCGATCATCGGCTGCCGGATGTCGGCCCTGACGAACTCCGCACCGCCCAGGCCGTGCTCGGGCGGCACCGCGTCGACGGCGACGACCCGCGCGACCTCGGGGTCGTGCTGGATCCGCCGGACGAACCTGCCGCCGAGCCGCCGCGCGGCGCCTGTGACGAGCACCACCTTGCCCACGCCCACGGTTCAGCGCCTTCCTCGGGGAATACCCGCACCGTATCCCCTGCGCCTCCCCCGCGTGCCCCCCGACATGCACCCGTTGCGCCCCGGACACCTCCGGATGCGGCAGCGCACCCGCCCGGACATGCCACTGCCCCCTTCCACCACCGGAAGGCGGTGGAAGGGGGCAGGGAGTGCGGCGGAAAAGTCGCCCGCTTACTTCTTGTTGCGGCGCTGGACACGCGTCCGCTTCAGCAGCTTGCGGTGCTTCTTCTTGGCCATACGCTTACGCCGCTTCTTGATGACAGAGCCCACGACTACCCTCGCTTCGGTTTCACTCGGTGCGGGGCGTCCGAGCCCACACGACCTACGTCGGCCAAGCCTACCCGTCCGGAGCGGACGGGCATAAACGAGGCCCACGCGGACGGTCGTCTGCCCGTCAGGGCCTTCTCAGGCAGATTCCACCCCCACGTAGGACTCCCGCAGGTACTCGTGGACTGCCTGCTCCGGAACCCGGAACGAGCGGCCCACGCGAATCGCCGGCAGATGACCGCTGTGCACCAGCCGGTACACCGTCATCTTCGACACCCGCATCACCGCCGCCACTTCGGCGACGGTGAGGAAAACGACCTCGTTGAGAGGTCGGGTTTCTGTAGTAGCCATGTCACACCTGAACCTTCCGCACACGCCGGGCACCGGCTTCCCCTCCGGCGACTCAAAGCGGCATGTGCGCTCCCCCCCAGATTAGGGGCGCATGAGGTAAGTGGGGAAGAGGAGTTGCCAATGGTTGACTACTGTGACAGCCAGGCGCGTTTGAGTACGTAGCGCGTCAATGGCCGGTAGTAATCGGACCGGACGGCGTCGTCCACCGGCACCGCCACCGACACGCTGCCCTCCGCCTCCGCCACGAAAACAGCGGGGTCGTCGGAGTCCGCGAGACCGATGGCCTCGATGCCCAACTGACCTGCGCCGCATACGAATCCGTGGTCGCCGACGACCAGTCCCGGCAGCATCCCGCCCTGCTCGGCCGCCGCCGCGAGAGCCGCTCTGACCGGCAGCGGGGAGTGGGTGTGCGCACCCGGCTCGACCGGCGGCCCGTCACTGTCCGTGTCCACCGGGCGGACCACGGCGACCCCGCCGACGTACCACAAATGGTGTCGGCGTACGCCGAACTGCGTCGGCACGTCCACATCGCGGCCGTACGCGGGGGTGAGGACGACACACCCCGCCGCCGAGAGCGCCGCGGCCAAAGATGCGTAGAAACCAAGAAGACGATGTGGATGTCCTGTGCCCAAGAGCACCGGAATGCGGTCATGCGCGGCCCTCGCGAGCCGCTCCGCGAACGCGTCCAGCGCCGCCACCGTACAGTCCGGGTCGATCACATCGGGACCCGACGTCTGCTCCGGGTCGGGCGACACACCGCACCGGTCCGCCATCAGCCGGAGCAGGTCCGCCGCCGTCCACTCCCCCGACGGGTCGAGACCCAGCGTCTGCCGCGGATCGCGGGCCGCGAACAGCCGATAGCTCGCCAGGCTCTTCTCCCGCGGGGTCGCGACCTGCCCGGCCAGCCCGGTCGCCACCAAATGCGCGCGCAGCGCGCCGACACTCACCACACCATGATCGTGACGGCCCAACTGCCCCAAGGCGTGCGGAAACCGCCAAATTCACCCTCCAGGTGCCCGCCGCACGAGCACCGGCCCGTACACCGGCGGCCGCACCCCGCCGCTACGGCAGCAGCCCGTGCAGCGGGAAGACCGCACGCCGGGTCGCCAGGATCGCCTGGTCCAGCCGGTCCGCCGGGTCGTAGCCGGCCTCCTCGAAGCCCGTCCAGCGCGGCTCGCACCCGTCGGTCATCCGCAGCGGCGCCGGATGCCGGGTGCGGGCGTAGACCTGGTGCCGCCACTCCTCCGGCACCGGCGACTCCGGTGCCACCGGCACACCCGCCGCGATGGCCACCAGATGCGTCCAGGTCCGCGGCACCACGTCGGTGACCGCGTAACCGCCGCCGCCCAGCGCCACCCAGCGCCCTCCCGCGTGCTCGTGCGCCAGCGCGTGGCAGGCCTCCGCCACCGCCCGCTGGGCGTCGAGGGACACCGCCAGGTGCGCCAGCGGGTCCTCGATGTGCGTGTCCGCCCCGTGCTGGCTCACCAGCACCTGCGGGCCGAAGGCGGCCAGCAGCTCGGGCACCACCGCGTGGAAGGCCCGCAGCCACCCCGCGTCGCCCGTCCCCGCCGGCAGCGCCACGTTCACCGCACCGCCCTCGGCCGCGGGACCGCCGGTCTCCTCCGGCCAGCCGGTCTGCGGGAAGAGCGTGCGCGGATGCTCGTGCAGCGAGATCGTCAGCACCCGCGGGTCGTCCCAGAACGCCGTCTGCACCCCGTCCCCGTGGTGGACGTCCACGTCGACGTACGCCACCCGCTCCGCACCGAGCTCCAGCAGCCGGGCCACCGCCAGCGCCGCGTCGTTGTAGACGCAGAAGCCCGCGGCCGACCCGGGCATCGCGTGGTGCAGCCCGCCGGCGAAGTTCACCGCGTGCGCGGCCTCACCGCCCCACACCGCCTCGGCCGCGCCCACCGACTGCCCGGCGATCAGCGCCGCCGTCTCGTGCATCCGCGGGAAGACCGGGTTGTCGTCGGTCCCCAGCCCGTAGGACGCGTACGCCTCGTACGACACCGGCACCGCCGCGGGCTCGGCCGACGCCCGCCGCACCGCCGCCACGTAGTCCGCGTCGTGCACCAGCGCCAGCGTCGACTCCCCCGCGGGCGGCGCCGCCACCACCCGCAGCGCCGGGTCGAGCCCGAAGGCCCGCACCAGCTCCCTGGTCAGCGACAGCCGCATCGGGTCCATCGGGTGCCCGGGTCCGAAGTCGTAGCCGGTGACCCGCTCATCCCACATCAACTGTGCTCGGCCGCTCATGGCCGACACCGTACCCGGCGGGTCCCGCCGCGAAGGACGGGGCATAGTGCAGGGTCGCCCCCACCAGCACCATCGGCACGAGCATCGCCCCGCGGTAGCTCCACGCGTCGCCCAGCGCCCCCACCAGCGGGGAGCCGACCAGGAACCCCACGTAGTTGAAGACGTTCAGCCGCGCGATGGCCGTGTCCGACGCCCCCGGGAACAGCCTTCCGGCCGCGGCGAAGGTCTGCGGCACGATCACGCACAGCCCGAAGCCCAGCAGGGTGAAGCCGAGCATCCCCACCCACGCGCCCGGCGCCACCGCCACCACCGCGAAGCCGGCCATCGCCACGACCGTCCCCAGCCGCACCACGGCCACCGCCCCGAAGCGGCGCACCCCGGCGTCGCCCACCGAGCGCCCCAGCAGCGTCGTGACCATGTAGACCGCGTACGGCACCGTCGACAGCTGTTCCGAGCTGTGCAGCGTGTCCTGGAGGTACTTCGCGCTCCAGTTGGAGACCGTGGAGTCCCCGATGTACGCGAACGCCATCACCAGGCAGAGCGGCATCAGCAGCCGCATCACCACCGGCTGCGTCTCCTTCTGCCCCGCCACCGCCGCCGTGCCGGCCGCGTCGGCCGTGTCCGCGGCGTCCCGGTACCAGCGGCTCGCCACCAGCGTCAGCGGGATCAGCACCAGCACCGCCGGCCCGTACAGCGCCACGAGCGAGACGTGCCAGTGCGCCCCCGACCAGGCCAGCGACGCCCCGACGATGCCGCCGAGGCTGTACGCGGCGTGGAAGCCCAGCATGATGCTGCGCCCGTACTCCCGCTGGAGGCTCACCCCGAGCATGTTCATCGACGCGTCGAGACCGCCGACGCACACACCGAACAGCGCCAGCGTCACCGCCGCGGCCCACATGCGGTCCCCCGCGCCCAGGCCGAGCAGCACCAGCGCGACCACCGGCTGCACCCAGCGCAGGACGACGCTGGGCCGCACCCGCTTGACCAGCTGCTCGGTCCCGACGCTGCCGAGGCCCGCCAGGATCGGCACCGCGGCAAGGAACACCGGCAGCAGCCCGTCACTGATCCCGTAGCGGTCCTGGATCGCCGGAATCCGGGTCACCAGCAGCGCGAAAAGCGCCCCCTGCGCGAAGAAGCTGATCGCGAGGGCGGCACGGCCGTGCCGCAGGGCCTGCGGGCGAGCGTCGTCCATAAGCGAGCACGGTAGACGCGAAAGCTACGGATGAGTAGGTGTGCGGAGGCACGATCCCGAGTCGTGATCGCCGACGGCGGACCGTCTCCCGCCCAGGGCGCCCCGGCTCAGCCGAACAGCAGGTCGGGCAGCTCCGCCATGCTCCCGAAGAGGGCGGTGGCGTCGGCGAGCTTGGCGGCCGGCGTCATCGCGGTGTAGCCGTACACGTCCATCCCTGCCGCCCGCGCCGCCGCCACCCCGAGCGCGCTGTCCTCCACGACGGCACACCGCTCCGGCGGCACCCCCATGGTGCGGGCCGCGTGCAGGAAGAGGTCCGGCGCCGGCTTCCCCCGCCCCACGTCCTGCGCCGAGAAGATCCGCCGCTCCCCGAACCCCGCATACAGCCCGGTCTTCCGCAGCGCGACCCTGATCCGCTCATGCCCCCCGGAGGAGGCCAGGCAGTACGGCACCCCATCCGCGGCCAGCTTCTCCAGGACCACCCCGACCCCCTCGACCGGCTCGAGCTCCCGCTCGAACTCGGCGAAGACCCGGGCGTGATAGCCCTGGTCGAACCCCTCGGGCAGGCTCCCCCCGGTCCGCTCGAGCACCACGTCGTGCACCCGGTGCATCGCCGCACCCATGAAGTCCCTGACCGAGTCGTCGAAGGTGGTGGGATACCCGGCCTCGGTCAGGCACTCCGCCAGGATGCGGTTGGAGATCCGCTCGCTGTCCACGAGGACGCCGTCGTTGTCGAAGATGACCAGGTCGTATGGCATCGCACCACTGTAAACGGCGTAACCCCTGCTGAAGTACGCCACTTGCGACGTCCCGGGTGACGTGGACAGGGCAAGGTAACCTCCCGGCCAGACCGTCCTACCCAGGGGGACCCATGCACGCCACCACCCGGTTACGCACGCCCGCCGTCGTCCTCGCCCTCGCCGCGCTGCTCAGCGCGGCCACCGGCACCACCGCGGCGACCGCCGCGGGAGGCTGCGCCCACCCGGGCATCCGCATCCTCGACACCCTCGGCCCGGCCCCGCAGCGCGGCGAGGTCATGGCCTTCGGCCGCGGCACGATCGCCGCGGGCAACAGCGCAGGCGTCCCCGCCTACTGGATCGGCACCGACGTGCTGAAGGTGCCGCTGCCGGCCCGCTACGGGAACGGCACCGTCACCGCCGTCAACCGCCACGACCTCATGGTCGGCACCGTCCACGACACCACCACCGACAAGAACGTGGCCTTCAGCTACCGCATCGGCGCCGCGAGAGCCCGCATCCTGCCCGGTGGCAGCTATGCGAGCGACGTCAACGACAGCGGCCTCATCGTCGGCGGCGACAACAGCACCACCCAGGCCACCGCCTACATCTGGCACGGGACCGCCATCGAGCGGACCTTCACCGTCCCGGCCGACTACGACTTCACCACGGTCACCGCCATCAACAACCAGGGCACCGTCGTCGGCGCCGGCAGCCGGCTCGTCGGCAGCACCTGGGCGTCGGCCGGCCTGGTCTGGTCCGCTGACCCGGCAACCCCCGTCGTCCCGCTGCTGCCGATCGACGCCACCGACGACAACGGCCTCACCGTCATACCCGAGGACATCGACGAGAACGGCAGGATCGTCGGCGAGACCGAGAGCTTCTGGTCCGACGGCGCCTACGAGATGTACTGGGACGCCCCCTACACCGCCGACGGCACCCGGCTGGCGGGACTCCCCGGCTACTACGGCGAGGGCTACTTCCGGGCCATCAGCCCCACCAGCGGCGTCGTCGTCGGCGAAGCCCCGACCTCCTACTACGCGGAACCGGGCACCGCCGAGATCTGGACCGGCTCCGGCCCGATCCGCGCCCTGCCCACCCTGAACGCCGCCTACGACTCGGGCGCCCAGGCCGTGGCCGACAACGGCAACGCCGGCGGCTACTCCACCGACGCCGACGGCGTGAGCCACCCGGTCATCTGGACCTGCGCGCCTGAACAGGGGCTGTAACGCAGAAAAGCGTCAGCCCCCGTGCAAGGCACGGGGGCTGACGCTCTATCAATAATTGTTCGGCGGTGTCCTACTCTCCCACAGGGTCCCCCCTGCAGTACCATCGGCGCTGAAAGGCTTAGCTTCCGGGTTCGGAATGTAAC